>NZ_KV795609.1:0-98634 GCF_001809055.1 Streptococcus sp. HMSC034B05
TCAAGAGGATATTGTCAAGGATGTGCATTACACTGCGAATCCAGTGACTCCAGACAAGCCAACACCTCCAGTAGTTCCGTCAGTCTCGGATAAACCAACACCTCCAACTTTGACGGTTGTACAAACACTTCCGACCAAACCAGCTCCAGCGAAAGAAAAGTTTTTACCAAGTACAGGTGATGTACAAGATGGTTCAACTCTTACAATGCTGACAGGTATCGGTTTACTTTTATCAGCTTTAGGTTTAGTTGGTCGTTGTAAAAAAGAAGATTGATGAACCTTTTGTAAACATATAAAAGTAAACTAAAGGTTGAATCATTCGATAGAAAGGATAAGCTTTACAAGCAACTTGGCATAGTTGATTTGTGAAGCTTCCTTTTTTTGTTAAAAGATTGAAACAATATGCTTGACAAAAGAAAGGCTTCATGGTTTAATATACCCCATAAGGGTATAAATGGAGGTGCTTATGTTTCACTTATTTACGAAAATAGATAGTATTTCTACAAGTGAATTGGAACAAAAATTAAAAAAGAAAATTCAACTGCTAGATGTACGAACACCGTCTGAATATCGAAATGGTCATATTCAGGGTGCGAAGAATGTCCCACTCAATGAAATCGCAAGATACACGCCAGCAACAAATGAAACACTGTATGTCATTTGCCATTCCGGTGTGCGGAGCAAAATGGCAGCTAAAAAGTTAAAGAAAAAAGGCTACGATGTTGTCAATGTTCAAGGCGGTATGAGTGCTTGGACCGGAAAAGTTGTTTAAAAGTGATAAAGGAGGAAGTTGAATGAAAATTATCATTGTTGGTGGAGTTGCAGGTGGAATGTCTGCAGCGACGCGTTTAAGACGGCTAAAAGAAGACGCTGAGATTATTATTTTTGAAAAGGGACCATTCGTTTCCTTTGCGAACTGTGGTCTGCCTTACTATGTTTCTGGAGAAATTGCTGAGCGGGAAGACTTGTTAGTGCAAACGCCTGAGAGTTTAAAGGCACGCTTTCGTTTAGATGTGCGACCTTTCCATGAAGTGACGGCTATCTCACCAGATCAACATATGGTGACGGTTCGGCATGACGGAAAGGAATTTACAGAGAGTTACGATAAGTTGATTTTATCGCCGGGGGCAAAGCCTTTTGTGCCTCCAATTGAAGGTTTGGAAACAGCTGAAAATACCTATACTTTACGCAATGTTCCTGATCTAGATAAGATTATGTTAGCTTTAGAAAAACAACCAAAAGAAGCTGTGGTGATTGGTGCTGGATTCATTGGACTTGAAATGGCAGAAAATCTTCGTAAGCGTGGTTTGAATGTGACAATTGTTGAGAAAGCACCGCATGTTTTGCCGCCGCTTGATGAAGAAATGGCTGCTTTTGTTCAGGCTGAATTGTTGAAAAACGGCATTCAAGTAGTTACTTCTCAGTCTGCTACGCGGTTTGAGGACAAGGGAAAGGTCATTGTGCTGGAGAATGGGCAAAAAATTGCTTCTGATGTGACCATTTTATCTGTCGGGGTGCAACCAGAGAATGCTTTAGCACAGGTAGCAGGTATTGAGCTGGGATTGCGTGGCGGTATCTTAGTCAATGAGCGTTATGAAACCAGTCAACCTGATATTTATGCGGTCGGCGATGCGATTGTTGTCAAGCAAGAAGTTACAGGAGAAGATGCACTGATTTCATTGGCTTCGCCTGCTAATCGTCAAGGTCGCCAAGTTGCGGATGTGATTGCTGGAGTAGCTCGAAAGAATAAAGGCAGCATTGGTACAGCTATTGTTCGAGCATTTGACATGACGGCAGCTTCAACAGGGCTGAGCGAGCGCATTCTTCGTATGAATGGTCTGCCTTATCAAGTTATTCATGTCAGTGGTAAGGATCATGCTGGCTACTATCCGGGTGCGACTGATGTGACCTTGAAACTCCTCTTTGAGCCAACAAGTGGCAAAATTTACGGTGCACAAGGTGTTGGGAAAAAAGGCGTTGATAAGCGGATTGATATTTTGTCAACGGCTATCAAAGGTAATCTAACCATTTTTGATTTGCCAGAGTTGGAATTTACCTATGCGCCACCGTTTGGCTCTGCTAAAGATCCGGTCAATATGGTGGGATATGCAGCCTTAAACTTGGTAGAAGGTTTGAGCGACAATATCCAGTGGTATGAATTGGAAGATGAACTAGCTGCTGGTAAGAAGTTCCTAGATGTGCGGACGGTCAGTGAGCTTCAACAAGGTCATTTGAAAGTGGATACGGTTCACATTCCTTTAAATGAATTGCGTGAGCGTTTAGGAGAGTTAGACAAGTCGCAGGATTATATCGTGAGCTGTCATAGTGGACTTCGTAGCTATATTGCCGAGCGCATTCTCAAACAAGCAGGATTTTCTGTTCAAAATCTAGACGGCGCCTTTGCCTTGTACAAAATGGTAAAACCAGAGGGGGTAGAATATGGAAACTAGCATCAGCATGCCTGAATTTTATAAAAAATATCAGACAGAAATCTTATCCATTCTTGATGTGCGAGAAGATTATGAGTTTCAAATGGGACACGTGCCGACGGCAAAAAATCTGCCATTAAGCACTTTTGAGACGGGCTACAAACAACTCAGCCAGCAGGAGAAATACTATGTCATCTGCCAATCTGGCGCACGTTCTGCGGCTGCGTGTCAGTTTTTAAGTGCGCAAGGATTTGATGTAACCAATGTAGCTGGGGGCATGAATTTCTGGCATGGCGAGGTGGAATAAGAAAAGAAAAAAGAAACTGAATAAAAACCTTCCAAAAATAGTAAAAAGCTTAAAATCAAGTTATCAAAAACGTTGATTTTAAGCTTTTTCTTGTTCATTGCTTCATTTTGACTAGAAATTGAGTTTTTGTCCAACCTATAACTCAATAATATGTGGCTCATAACCAATAGCTTCTAGGAATTTGAGTAAGTCCGTTGTGTCTAAAAAGAGTGTTTTTTCATTGGTATTGGGGTGAAAACTCATTCGTTTTTCTGACATGATTTCTTTGTCAAAATAGACTTGAATATCTTTGTCTACATTGTTTAACAATCCAAAAGGAGAAACAACACCTGCTGGCAACATCATTTTTTCAAATAGACTATCAGATGATGCCATGCGGATTTTATTGGCTCCGACCAGTTCTTTAAACAAGTCCATGTCCAAGCGTTTTTTGTCGTCCATAATGAGTAAATAGTAGGCAGTTTTCTTTTTATTAGTAAGAAACATGGTTTTGGTGCGGACACCCTCGATGCCTTCGATGAAGCTGTCGGCTTGCTCGGTTGTAAGCGCTGGTTCGTGCTCTACGATTTCAAATGGAATGTTTAGTTTGTTTAGGGTTTCTTCCACTTTTGTGTATAAGTCCATTTTACTTGCCTCCTTTGGGTTGTTTTATTACTTTTATTATACCATATTGAGGTGTATTTTTCTTTCAATGGGCGACAATCTGCACCAAAAGCAGTTCACTTCATCGACTTGGTCGACAGGTTTTATGAAAACAAGTTTTCTTTGTCGACCAAGTCGACAGTTTGCCTGAAAAGCAGTTTACTTTATCGACTGAGTCGATAGCTTGTCTAAAAAGTAGTTTACTTTATCGACTGAGTCGATAGTTTGTCTAAAAAGCAGTTCACTTCGTCGACTTGGTCGATAACTTGTCTGAAAACGAGTTTCGTTCATCAGCCAGGCTGACGACTTGCCTAAAAACTGATTTGCCCTGTCCGCCGGGCGGACGGCTTGCTTAGAAATCAGTTTGTTCTGTCAGCCGGGCTGAAACGTTGCCTGACAACAAGTTGACTTTTTCCGCCGGGCGGACAGTCTACCTAGAAACGAGTTTCGTCCATCAGCCGGGCGGATGCTCCCTTTGCTCAATAGATCAATTCTATTTTTTAAAAAAGAAGTGATAGTTAGAATAATGCTTTTACTGTGCAACGTCAATAAAAAAACCTCAGCAAGCGAAGAAAACTACTGAGATTATTTTCGTTTGATAAAGTATTGGACAGCTTTTTCTAGCCGCTCTTTTTGAGCTTTAGGATCGTCCAAAGGATGGTTGAGGCATTCGGTGAGATTTTCGGTAATCATCAACTCAATGACACGCTCGACACTAGAGCGAACAGCGGTTAATTGGGTGATAACGTCTGCACAATCGCGTTCTTCCTCTATCATTTTTTGAATGCCACGTAATTGTCCCTCGGAGCGTTTTAGTCGCGTAATAAGCTTTGAGTTTGTCATGTTCTTGTCCTCTGTGTATTTTTTTACATTATATCTTGAATAGTCTCCTTTGTCAAAGTAGCCGCTTTTTCTTTGTGGTATAATGAAAGAGTTAAGGAGAAAAGTGATGAATATTGTAAAAAGAAATAATGTAACAGAAAAAGAACGCCAACAACTGTTAGCAATTACGAGAGATTGTCATCAGCTAGATGGAAGCTATCGTACCCCCTATCTTGATACGACTTACAACGTAGATAAAGATATGCCTGCTTTTTTCTTAGCCTATGAAGCCGCTAAGTTAGTAGGTTATTTATTCGTTTATGCTGATGAACCGAAAGAAGCTGAAGTTTCACTCTATGTGATACCTGCCTATCGGCGCAAAGGAATTGCTCGTGCCTTGCTAAGCGAATTTGCAAATGTAGCGATACAATACAATTTATCCGAAGTTGACTATGTGACAGAAACAGCTTTTTTGACCAAACACCCGAATTTTTTAGAGCATTTTCAATCTCACATAACAGATGCTGAGTTGTGGCTGGAGCAGCCACGCAGGCAATTTGCTTTAGAAAAGAGAGCGGGTTTAGAAGTTGTTTTGGCAGATTTGGACTTGGTCGAAGAGATTGCAACTTTCCAAGCAGAAGCGTTTGGAAATCCTTTAGAAAGCAGCCGCACTTATGCACGTGAAGCTATTTTAGATGATAATACTCTTTTGTTTGTATTGAAAAAAGACGGGAAAATTATTGCATCTTGCTCTGTTGATATGAGCACAGATTTCAATTTTTTCTTTGGTCTAGCAGTGAAAAAAGAGCTACAGGGACAAGGACTAGGCTCTTATCTTATGTCGGCAATAATGAATGACGTGTATGAACGGAATGATTTGAAATTCCAAATTGTAGTAGACAAGGAAAATACAGGTGCTTACAAACTTTACCAACGATTAGGGTTTCAAGTGATGACAGAAGTTGTCTATGTCGGTAAGTAAGAGGAGGCAAACATGTGTCAAGAATGTTATTCTAGGGAAAGTAGGAGAACGCCTTTATTGAATCCTTAGTGTATGACGGTTTAGTTATGCCTTGATTTATGGTATAATGATAAAACATTTAAAAGAGGATAAAAGTATGAATATTCAACAACTGCGTTATGTTGTAGCGATTGCCAACAGTGGCACTTTTCGTGAAGCAGCTGAGAAAATGTATGTCAGCCAGCCGAGCTTGTCCATTGCAGTTCGAGATTTAGAAAAAGAGTTGGGCTTTAAAATATTTCATAGAACGAGCAGTGGCACATTTCTGACACGTCGAGGGATGGAATTTTACGAAAAAGCCCAAGAATTGGTCAAGGGATTTGATGTATTTCAAAATCAATACGCCAATCCAGAGGAAGAAAAAGCAGAATTTTCCATTGCTAGCCAGCACTATGATTTCTTACCGCCTCTGATAACGGAATTTGCTAAACGCTATCCAAAAGATAAGAATTTCCGAATTTTTGAATCCACAACAGTGCAGATTTTAGATGAAGTGGCGCAGGGGCACAGTGAGATTGGCATTATCTATCTGAACAATCAAAATACTAAAGGAATGATGCAGCGGATTGATAAATTGGGACTAGAAGTGATAGATTTGATTCCTTTTCAGACGCATATCTATCTACGGGCAGATCACCCTTTAGCTGGGAAAGAGGAGCTTACTATGGAAGATTTGGCAGATCTACCGACGGTTCGTTTTACGCAGGAAAAGGATGAATATCTCTATTATTCAGAGAATTTTGTGGATACTAGTGCCAGTTCTCAGATGTTTAATGTAACTGATCGTGCCACTTTGAATGGCATTTTAGAGCGGACGGATGCTTATGCAACAGGATCTGGATTTTTGGATAGTAATAGCGTAAACGGCATTACGGTGATTCGATTACAAGACAACTTGGAAAATCGCATGGTTTATGTTAAACGTGAAGAAGTAGAGCTTTCACCAATTGGTGCAGCTTTTGTTGCTGTTATGGAAAAATATTTTGCAAAAAGAGGTAAAAAATGAAACGAAAAGTGATGGTGCCAATTGTGATTGTAGCCTTAATTGCTTTGGATCAATGGGTCAAGTTTGAAATTGTCAAAAACATTCAATTAGGTGAAGTAAAACCCTTCCTTCCAAAGATTTTAAGTTTGACCTATTTGCGAAATACAGGTGCGGCATTTTCAATTTTAGAAAACCAGCAGTGGTTGTTTGCGGTGATTACTTTAGTGGTGATTGGTGCAGCTATTTGGTATTTGAGCAAGCACATCAAAGGTTCTGTCTGGTTACTGTCTAGTTTGAGTTTGATTATTGCAGGTGGGATTGGGAATTTTATTGACCGCATGCGCCAAGGCTTTGTCGTGGATATGTTTCAGTTGGATTTTGTCAATTTTGCGATTTTTAATGTTGCTGATAGTTATCTGACGATTGGCGTGCTTGTACTGATAGTGATGATGTTAAAGGAAGAAGACAATGCAAGTAAAGGTAGAAATTAGTGGTATAAGGTTGGACAAGGCGCTTGCTGATCTGACACCATTATCCCGCAGCCTTGCTAATGAACAAATCAAAAGTGGGCAAATCTTAGTCAATGGACAAGTGAAGAAAGCAAAGTATGCCGTTAAGGCGGGTGATGTGATTACTTACGAATTGCCAGAGCCTGAAACTCTGGAATATATTTCAGAAAATCTACCTCTAGATATTGTTTACCAAGACGAAGATGTTGCAGTCGTAAATAAAGCCCAAGGGATGGTGGTACATCCAAGCGCTGGACATACGAGCGGTACGCTGGTCAATGCCCTCATGTACCATATCAGGGATTTATCTGGCATCAATGGTGTTTTGCGACCTGGAATAGTCCATCGGATTGATAAGGATACATCAGGCTTACTTATGATTGCTAAGAACGATGATGCCCATATCAAGCTGGCTGATGAATTAAAAGATAAAAAATCCTTGCGGAAGTATTGGGCTATTGTGCATGGCAATTTGCCAAATGATAGAGGTGTTATTGAAGCACCGATTGGACGAAGTGAAAAAGATCGCAAGAAGCAAGCTGTTACAGCTAAAGGTAAACCAGCAATCACTCGTTTTCACGTTTTAGAGCGCTTTGGGAATTATACTTTAGTAGAATTGCAATTAGAAACAGGTCGTACCCACCAAATCCGTGTGCACATGGCTTATATTGGTCATCCGGTGGCAGGTGATGAAGTATATGGACCACGTAAAACGCTAAAAGGGCGCGGTCAATTCTTACATGCCAGAACGCTTGGATTTACTCATCCTAAGACGGGAAAAATCATGGAATTTACAGCAGAAGTGCCGATCGTTTTCCAAGAAACGTTAGCTACATTGAGAAAAGGACTGAAATGAGATTAGAGTAAGAAAATATGTAAACTCATGATAGTAGATTTCTTTTAAAAATTAGTCATTTTCTCTTATTTGTCAAATTTTTTATTTTATAGTAAAATGGGAGGGCGCCATAAATTCTAGGTATTAGTGAGGAGAAGATATGAATCGATTACCAAATTGTCCAAAATGCCAGTCAGAATATGTTTACGAAGATGGGTTACTATTAGTTTGTTCAGAGTGTGCTTATGAGTGGAATCCGGCTGAAGTCGATGAAGAAGATGCTGGCATCAAAGCGATTGACGCAAATGGCAATCAACTTGTGGACGGAGATACTGTTACTCTCATCAAGGATTTAAAAGTCAAGGGTGCTCCAAAGGATTTGAAACAAGGAACGCGCGTGAAAAATATTCGGATTGTAGTTGGAGATCACAATATTGACTGCAAGATTGATGGCTTTGGTGCAATGAAACTTAAGTCAGAATTTGTTAAGAAAATCTGAGGTCAGTAATGAAACGAAATGTAATTTTTTATAGCCGCATGATATTGTTTATCTTAGGGTTTGTGGGAGTATATCTTGAAATTACAAAGCATGGCGGTCTTGGCATGCTTATGTATTATACTGTTTTGTCCAACATTATTGTAACAGCTTTTACAGCTTATTTGCTGTATCTAATGGCGCGTTCTGAAAGTCGCTGGCAAACGAAGACACTATTTCGGATTAAAGGCGGTGTCACTATGTGTATCATGATTACCTGTGTCATCTATCATGTTCTGCTTGCTCCGTTAGCGACTGATTTTTATCGACTGGAAAATTTCCTATGTCATTACATTGTACCGTTATGGTTTTTAGCGGATACTGTGCTTTTTGATAAACGTTTGCAATATCGCTGGTTTGATCCCATTGCTTGGACTAGTGTGCCTCTACTTTACATGGCTTTTGCCCTGTTTAATGGTTTGGTTCTTAAGTGGCCTATCCCAGGTGCTAAAGACAGTCCATTTGCTTATTTCTTTTTAAATATCCCAAAATATGGCTGGTCTTATGTCTTACAGTGGTCAATCAAAATTTTTATTGGTTATTTGCTTGCGTGCTTTCTGCTTTACGGAGTTATGTCCCTATCCTCACATAGGAAAGGGTCTTCTTAAATACTTGAAACAGCAAAATTTGTCTACTTGCCTGAAAAAAACTTTCTTTTTGAACGTTTTCTTCAGGTTTTTTCTTGTCGGAAAATGAAATTATTTGGGACTAAGATCAAAATTTAGTTTCTTTATTTTGATTCACAAAAATATTTTATAAATACAAAGTTTTGATAAATGAAGTGCTTCATAATTTTAAGAATTAAGAGCAAATATTTTGACATCATTAAATTTCTAGTGATACAATAACCGAACATGAAAGCGATTTCAAGTAAGAAATGATTTTATTTTTTAGCTTTACTAGCTCTATTTATCAATTTACAAATGATTAAGGAGTACACAGCAATGCCTTTAGAAGTAATTACTAAAGAAGTATTTAAACAACATTATCAAAAAGCGAAACGAAAATCCTTTATCCAATCAGTAGAAATGTCTGATCTATTGAAAAAAAGAGGGTATAATGTTGAGTTTATTGGTTTCTTTACTAACAATCAATTGCAAGTATCAGCCTTATTATTTAGTACAAAGATGGCGGGTGGTTTATACTTAGAAATCAATTCAGGACCTGTTGTTACTAATTATGAGTTCTTACCTAAATTTTATGAAGAATTAAAAATCTATGCAAGAAAGTTAAAGGCTATGGAGCTTGTTGTAAAACCATATGATATTTACCAAGTGTTCAATAGTAAAGGTGAGCCTATTAGTACAGAAAAAAATGAACTTATATCTATGCTTACCAACTTGAATTATCAATTTGATGGATTACAAAAAGACTATCCTGGGGGTGAGGGTGATTGGCATTTTATAAAAGATTTAAATGATTTAACAGAAGAAACATTACTAAAATCTTTTACCAAACAAGGGAAATCATTAGTGAAAAAAGCTAAAACATTTGGTATAGAATTGGCCAAACTTAACCGTAATGAGCTTTATAAATTTAAACAGATTACTTCATCAACTTCTGAGCGTCGCAACTATGATGATAAGACTTTAGATTATTATGAAAAATTTTATGATAGCTTTGGAAACAATGCAGAATTTATTATAGCTAGCATAAATTTCAAAAATTATTTGGAGCGTCTGCAAAGTAATCAGGATGAATTATCCAAAAAAATAAAACAACTACAAGCTTATCTAGAAAAAAACAATCACTCTCCTGAAAAAAAGTTGAATCAAATTCGAGAATTATCTAGTCAATTCGAAACGTTTGAAATACGAAAAAGTGAAGCATATCAGCTATTAGAAAAATATGGAAATAAAAGCATAATATTAGCTGGTAGTCTTTTTGTATATACTCCCCAAGAAACCGTCTATCTTTTTTCTGGATCTTACCCTGAGTTTAATAAATTTTATGCGCCTGCTCTTTTACAAGATTATGTAATGCGAGAATCAATCAAGCGAGGCATTCCACGCTATAATCTTTTGGGGATTACTGGTCATTTTAATGGTTCTGATGGTGTACTTCGTTTTAAACAAAATTTCAATGGTTATATTCTTAGAAAAATGGGAACTTTTAGATATTATCCTTCACCGTTTAAACATAAAGCTATCCAAATGATTAAAAAATTTTTAAACAGATAGAACCTGAAACAACTTTCTGTGATTCTATTACAATTATTCCGCAACTGAAGAGGTTTGATATAAAAAGATTCTCAACATAAAAAATCAGAGGTTCCATTACACTAATGTGTGCTTCTGATTTTTAGTTTCTCTTTAATTTCTTGTTGTATTTTAATAAATTATTCGTCATAAGTAATCTCGAATTAAATTTGATCCTACGCTTTTCTATGAGATTACAGCACTGTTAATCTAACCTTAACAGGTCTGTATCTATATAAAGACCTCCACATCAACTTTTTATTAAGTGAGGTTTAAATTATCCTCTATTTTTTCTACTTGGAGTATTGAAAATTATCTTATGTTTTTTATTAAACATAAGAAACTTAATTAATGGTATAAATCTTTCTTATCCAGAGTGAAAAGATTTCTTCACTGTCATAATATACGGCAATGACTATCCTGAATTCATCAAGATAGACTCCTTAAAATACTATCATCGCTTTGAGAGCAGTAGAATTTGCACAGATAGTCTAAATTTTTAGTTAAACATTTTGCATATAGTTCTCATAAAAACTCCTATTGTATCTATCTTAGAAAATCTATTAAATAATTTAATAAGTATTATTATAAAAAGTAATTTGACTTTCATATCTGCATAGAATACAATTAACAAGAAAGCGCTTTCCTAAACATTAAATAGAGCTAAAAATGTTTTTGCTGCTAGCTATATTCGCCCAGTAGATTAAACTAATATTACAACTGGCTTTGACGGTTATCCAAATGGTTATCCTGGCCATGTGGGAGTGGATTATGCAGTTCCAACTGGGACACCAGTGCGAGCAGTTGCTGATGGTACTGTAAAATTTGCTGGAAATGAAGCCAATCATTCTTGGATGACTTGGCTTGCTGGTAATTGTATACTTATACAACACAGTGATGGTATGCATACTGGTTATGCTCATTTATCAAGTGTTGCTGTATCTGCTGGGACACATGTTAAACAAGGCCAAATAATTGGCTATAGTGGTGCAACAGGATATGTGACTGGTCCTCATCTACATTTTGAAATGCTACCAGCAAATCCAAATTTCCAGAATGGACATTCTGGAAGAATTGATCCTACTCCGTATATCCAAAATGCTCCTGTTTACAATTGTGGAAGCCAGCCTCAGCCTAATCCCACTCCAACCAATCTAAAAGTTTACCGAGTTGATGATTTACAAAAAGTTAATGGAATCTGGCAAGTTAGATGTAATGAACTCGTTCCTGTTGGTTTCAATTGGAATGATAATGGAATAGCTGCTGAAGATATCGACGAAGTAGATGCTAACGGTGTTAAAACTGCCGATCAAGTTTTACAAAAAGGTGGATATTTTGTAATTAATCCTAATAATGTTCGTAGTACTGGAACACCTTTAACCGGCTCAGGAGGGTATAAATGGGCTCAAGTGAACTTTGTACATGGAGGACTTGTATGGCTTAGAGTAAATAGTCAAAATCATCTTCTTTACGGGAAATAGAACATTACGTTTATTCTGAAGTTATAATAATAAATCGTAGTTATCCATTTAATGGGTACTTTGGATAACGATAAACACTGAGGCAAGGGAAATGTAACCCTTGCCTCGCTTTATAATACCAAAAAGATATGAACGTGGTGGTTGAATGTTCTCTTTGTTTTATAACTAAAGTAACTTTTTCAACCCATTGATATATTCCTGATAGCGTTCTTTTTTCAACTTATAAATAGCCTCATAGATATGCTGATAATGAATATCATAAAAATTCATCGAGAAGTTGATAAGAATGTATTCCTTATCTGGAAATAAGCTCTTGATATAAGTTGAAATATGTTGGTCTGCTACAATTATATTTGTTTCTTCGTGATCCTGTAAATGGAGCGAACTATTCAAAAAGTCAATTACCACAATCCGAGTAATAGAAGGGGGAATATTTCTCGAAAAAGCATTCTTTAAAGTCGTTACATCGGCATTATTACTTGCAAAAATATACAAAGAAATAGGTGCCATATTGGCATAAATCAACTCCCTTAGTTGAATGGTCACATGATAAATGTGGTACTTGTATACTTCACCTGTCAATCCCACCTCTTTCATCCATTCTTTGACAAGTGGGCTCAAGAGGAGATAGAGGGGGTCAAACAATCCGCGGTGGTCATATTGGAAAATGTAAGAATTGGGAACCAAACTTTGTAAATTGCAGATAAAAGGCTTCATAAAGAAGAGCATGACAATCCTAAATGGTTGAGAATCGATCAGCTCATCTCCAAATAATAAGCGAAATTTTTGGATGAGCGGCAGTAACATTCCTTGTTTCATGATAATATCAAGAGTTGTATCGCGATCGTGTTCCAACCATTTGTCTCTAGAGAAAGGATTAGGGGTAGTACAATAGGCTAAAAATAGATAATCGTAGTCTGTCGGTGTAAACATCACTTGTAGGGCGGGTTCCAAAATTTTCTTGGTTAAAGTTATCAGTTTTGGATAGACAAGGAGCGTTTTTAGTTTTTCTAGCTCTTGTGAGGCAGGTAGAACCACAGGAAAATTCTTTCGTTTCCACATTAGCACCACGAGAATAGAAAAGAAGCGACTTTCTTCTGTAGCTGCTTCGAAGGCTTCTTGTGAGATGTGGGCATTGGAAGAACGAATCCATTGATAAACGAGTTTTAACTCTTTTTCTTTAATTTCATACAGATGAATGCCAAATTTATATTCCAGCAAAGCGATAAGGAACCGAATACGGTATTCTGGTCCAATGACTTGGTATCTGTCTAAAGATAACCCAACTTCTTTCAAAAAGTCCAAACACTTATCACGTATTCGATAGCCAGTTGCACGGGAGATGTACTCTTTTTGGATAAAGCAAATGAAACTCTCTTTTTCTTCTTGTAAGAAGTAGCGCAAAAGGTGGAGAAAGGTTGAACTTTGATAAATCCGATGAAAACAGATGGAAGGATTGATTTTTGTAATCAGGTCTAAGTGAACTGTGTTCGCAAAAACTTTCAGATAAAATAAATCATTGAATTCCTCTTTCAATTCTGCTAGATGTTGATAGATGATTTTTTCACTAAATTCAGTGAGTTGTGCTAGTTGCTCAATATCAATCGTTTGAAATTCTAGAATGATTTGTAAAATGGTTGCTTTATTTAAAATTGATTCTTCCAAATATTTATCTAACATAAACGATTCTCCTCTGTTTTTTAAAATTACCATACAAGGAAAGGGCTTGTCAACTAAGATTTTAAAGAAAAGGGGCGTTATGAGTATCGTTTGGAGTCATTGAGGTTAAAAGGGCGCTATTTTAGTGGGTTTGTCTCATTTTAAGTAAGTATTTTTGCATTCAATTGAGAAAAAATTTATACATATTCTATTTTAGTATTTTACGATATAAAATGAGTTTTTCAACCATTGAATAAAATCTCTTATCAATTTTTTAGTATATAGATGTATAATAAGCATAGCAATTATAAATGTGAAAAGGTATTCTATGAAATTAAAAATTTGTAAAAATGATTTTAGCCTTCAATGGCAGGGGATTTACCATTTAGCCTTAGTAGATTATCCTGAAATTAACAAATGGGAATTGGAAAAAATTGCCAAGTTCATGGCATATGAAAAAATGTATGGTAGAACAACCAAAATCGAGTGTGAAAATATTGCTTTGCAACACCAAGTGTACTTTTATATAGAGAATAGCAAGGAAAAGTTTCCATTTATTCCGAGGGATAAACGAGAAGCAGGCACTTTTAATGTAGACGGTAAATGTGTAACTTCCAATCATCTCAGCCATACTTGTACTGTAGAAACTGCTAAAAAGATATTAAAAACTGGGAAATTACTGTCTGCTACAAAAGTTTTTGGATTGACTGGTGAACAATTAGTACAAGATAAACGAAATGCAGCAGGTGATCCAGCGGATTATTTTGACTATGTCATGTTTGGGTGGTCTAATACGACATCTGGTTATAGGTTAGCAATGGAACGATTGCTAGAGAGAAATCCCACGGAAGTCGATCTGGAAGAAGCTTTCATACCTGGTGTTAGCTTTCATTTCCGGTATGAAACTATTGTGAATCAAAAGGGCTATGTATTTGATGGTTATCATGCAGCAAAAGTGAAAGATGAGGTATTATTAGATCTCAGTCTTTGTGTCTGCATTATTGCAAGTCAAAATAAAAAGGAATTTGAAGGTATTATTCCAAATTATTTAAAAACAGGATTCATTATTTAGATTATCAAAACGATGGACTGGTAAAATGGAATGATAAGGTATATGAAAAAGTGCTTGAGCTAGATGGTAGAGATAGGACGACCACTAGCATATTGCAAAAGATTTTGATAAGATAGAAAGTAATTAGGAGGCAGCTATGGATTTAGCAGAAATTAGAAAAGAAATTGATCAAATAGATGTAGACTTGATTACCTTGTTAGAAAAAAGAATGGCGTTAGTGAGCCAGGTAGCTCTCTACAAACGTCAGACTGGGAAAGCAGTATTAGATACTCAGCGTGAGCAAATTATTTTAGAGAAAGTTGCAAATAGTGTGCAGGAAAAACAGTATGAAGATACCCTTGTGCAGACTTTTTCAGATATTTTAAAACATTCACGTGCTTATCAAGAGCGGCATATCTAATATAGGAATGATAAAATGAAAAAAATTCATAGGTTAAAGTGGGTCAATATCGGAAATCAAGTGATAGCTATTACGGTATTGTCCATTCTTATGGGACTAGTAATTGGAACTATTGATACGATATTTGGGCGAACGCTTATATTTTTAAGTGAAGTCCGCATCTTGCATTCCCTTTATTTGATTCCTTTTTTAGCTTTTGCAGGATTAGTGATTGTATTTCTCTATCAGAAATATGGTGGGAAAAGTAGCAAAGGAATGACCTTGATTTTTGAAGTTGGTCATGGTGTAGAAAATCACATTCCCAAGCGCTTAATCCCTCTTGTTATAGTGACGACTTGGTTGACGCATCTTTTTGGTGGTTCGGCCGGTCGAGAAGGAGTAGCAGTACAATTAGGTGCCACAGTCTCTCACTGGTTTTGCAAGAACTTTTCTATTCCTAATACTTCAAAAGTATTTTTAGTTACAGGAATGGCTGCTGGTTTTGCTGGACTATTTCAAACGCCACTGGCTGCAGTTTTGTTTGCGATGGAAGTCTTGGTTGTAGGGAACTTGCAGTTGACTGCTTTGTATCCTGCCATGATAGCCTCTCTTGTTGCTGCTTGGACATCACATTCGTTAGGTCTTGAAAAATTTATGCAACCAATTTCTGCTCATTTGAGACTATCTCCAATACTTGTTATTAAATTAGTGCTCCTTGGAGTTTTGTTTGGACTTTGTGGCAATGTATTTGCTTATGCCCTCTTGTGGAGTAAAAAGAAAGCGGCAACTATTTTTCCAAATCCCTACAAACGAATCGTGGTGATGGGAATTGTCTTAAGTATTGTCTTTTTATTGTTGGATAAAGGTCGATACTCAGGGCTTGGAACAAATTTAATTACGGCTAGTTTTGCTGGACAATCTATTTATTTATATGATTGGTTCTTTAAATTACTTCTAACAGTTTTGACTTTATCAGCAGGTTTTCAAGGTGGAGAAGTGACACCGCTTTTTGCCATTGGGGCAAGTCTAGGCGTTCTACTGGCAGGTTTATTTGGTCTTCCAGTTAGCTTGGTTGCGGCGCTAGGCTATGCTGCAGTTTTCGGAAGTGCTACCTCTACTTTCTTGGGACCGATTCTGATTGGTTGTGAGGTGTTTGGTTTTAGCAATTTTCCATATTTTTTCATAGTCTGTGTCGTGGCATTTAGTCTTCACCGACAACATTCGATTTATGGAGCCCAAAAAATTCGATATTGAAAAATAATCTTCTATGAAGTTTTAACTTGTAGGAGATTTTTATTTTGTGTTATACTAGAAAAAGCAAGATTAGAAAAGGGAAGTCATGACAAAAGCAGATACCATTTTTAAAGAAAATATTCGAAGAATTTTATATGAAGGTGTTTTTTCTGAAAATGCACGTCCGCGCTATAAAAACGGGAAAGTTGCTAATTCTAAGTATATCACTGGTTCTTTTGCTGAGTACGATCTGAGCAAGGGAGAATTCCCTATCACAACGCTTCGTCCGATTGCTATCAAATCAGCGATTAAAGAAGTCCTCTGGATTTATCAAGATCAATCCAATAGCTTAGAAGTTTTAGAAAACAAATACAACGTTCATTATTGGAATGATTGGGAAGTAGGAACTACTCGCACTATTGGTGAGCGATATGGTGCTGTTGTTAAAAAACATGATATTATCAATAAAATTTTAAAACAGCTGGAGACGAATCCTTGGAATCGTCGAAATATTATCTCACTTTGGGACTATGAAGCTTTTGAAGAAACAGAAGGATTATTGCCTTGTGCTTTTCAGACCATGTTTGATGTCCGACGTGTAGATGGTGAAATCTACCTAGATGCAACTCTGACACAGCGTTCAAATGATATGTTGGTAGCTCACCATATCAATGCCATGCAGTATGTCGCATTGCAAATGATGATTGCTAAACATTTTGGGTGGGAAGTTGGCAAATTCTTTTATTTTGTCAATAATTTACATATTTATAATAATCAATTCGAGCAAGCAGAAGAATTGCTTCGGCGTGAACCAACGGACTGTGCACCTCGTTTGATATTGAATGTTCCAGATGGAACCAACTTTTTTGATATTAAAGCAGACGATTTTGAATTGATCAATTATGACCCTGTTAAGCCACAGTTGAAATTTGATTTAGCAATTTGATAATGAACAAAATTTCTCTGAATGTAAAAAAGTTTATTATTTTGATACAAAGTGGTTTTGCTTCCTATGCACTTCCAGTTGCCTCCCAGAATGTAAATAAAAAGAATTCACAGAAAGCTGAGTTTCACCAGACTTATTATGTTTTTTCAAAAACTAATAAACGAAGAGGCTTATTTAACTATTTTCCAAAGGCAAATATAAATTGTCCGGTAATTTGATAGTTAAAATCAGCCTTTTTTACTGAAATTTGATAAAATAGAACTATCAATTCAAAGGATGAGGGAATGACGAAGAAAATTGTAGCTATTTGGGCACAAGATGAGGATGGCTTGATTGGGCAAAACAATAGATTGCCTTGGCATTTACCAGCTGACCTTAAGCATTTTAAAGAAACAACAACTGGACAGGTTATTTTAATGGGGCGGGTGACATTTGACGGGATGAACCGTAGAGTGTTGCCTAATCGTACTACGATTATTTTGACAAGAGATAAGTCGTATCAAGTAGACAATGAGCATGTATTGATCTTTCACGATGTCACTTCTGTTCTAAAATGGTATGAGATGCAGGAAAAAGAGCTTTATATTATTGGTGGTGGTCAAATTTTTTCTGCATTTGGGCCTTTCATTGATGAGTTAGTTATGACACGTATTCATGCTAGTTTACAAGGAGATACCTATTTCCCGAAAGAGTTTGATATGACGAAATTTCAGGAGTGTTCTCGTCAATTTTATGCCAAAGACGAAAAGAATGAGTATGATTTTACTGTAACAACCTTCCAGAGAAAGGAGTCGTAATGGAACGTAGTATTTTCGGATTTTTTACGGCTCTTTTGTGTGTCGTTTGTGTCATGGCGGCTACACAGGCTTTTCGTAAAAAGCGGTATGGATTATCAGTTCTCTTTTGGATGAATGCTTTTACAAATTTGGTGAATAGTATTCATGCTTTTTATATGACCTTATTTAAATAATAAACAACTAAACGAACGAAAAAGAATTGTAATGAATAGATTGGAGTGAAAGATGCCTACAAATCGTACGAGCGAAATGATGGTTTATTGTTCTTTTTGTGGTAAAAGTCAAGAAGAAGTTCAAAAAATTATTGCAGGAAATAATGCATTTATTTGTAACGAATGTGTGGAATTAGCACAAGAAATTATTAGAGAAGAATTAGCAGAAGAAGTCTTGGCAGACTTGTCGGAAGTACCAAAACCACAAGAATTGCTTAACATTTTAAATCACTATGTAATAGGGCAAGATCGTGCAAAGCGAGCGCTGGCTGTTGCTGTATACAATCACTATAAACGTATCAATTTTCACGATAATCGTGAAGAAGAGGATGATGTCGAATTACAAAAATCCAATATTCTTATGATTGGTCCAACCGGTTCTGGTAAGACTTTTCTTGCTCAAACTTTAGCGAAAAGTCTAAATGTTCCCTTTGCGATTGCAGATGCGACAGCTTTGACGGAAGCTGGCTATGTCGGGGAAGATGTTGAAAACATTCTCTTAAAACTCTTGCAAGCTGCAGATTTTAATATTGAGCGTGCAGAACGTGGCATTATCTATGTAGATGAGATTGACAAAATTGCAAAGAAAAGCGAAAACGTCTCTATTACTCGTGATGTGTCTGGTGAAGGCGTTCAGCAAGCTTTGCTTAAAATCATTGAAGGGACTGTAGCTAGTGTACCTCCTCAAGGCGGTCGCAAACATCCACAGCAAGAAATGATTCAAGTGGATACCAAGAATATTCTTTTTATCGTTGGCGGTGCTTTTGACGGAATCGAAGAAATCGTCAAACAACGTCTAGGTGAAAAAATCATCGGTTTTGGTCAAAATAACAAAGCTATTGATGAAAATAGTTCTTATATGCAAGAAATTATTTCCGAAGATATTCAAAAATTTGGGCTTATTCCTGAATTGATTGGTCGTTTGCCTGTGTTTGCAGCGCTTGAGCCTTTGACTGTTGATGATTTGGTGCGAATTCTCCGTGAGCCTAAGAATGCTTTAGTGAAACAATATCAAACGCTTCTTTCTTATGACGATGTTACATTAGAGTTTGATGATGATGCTCTCCAAGAGATTGCTAACAAAGCTATTGAACGCAAGACAGGTGCTCGTGGCTTGCGCTCGATTATCGAAGAAACCATGATGGATGTCATGTTTGAAGTACCAAGTCAAGAAAATGTGAAGTTAGTGCGGATTACCAAGGAAGCAGTTGATGGAACAGATAAACCGATTTTAGAAACAGCTTAAGCGAGGTGTTGTATGGAAATTAATACGCACAATGCGGAAATTTTGTTGAGTGCAGCCAACAAATCTCATTATCCTCAGGATGAGATTCCTGAAATTGCTCTTGCTGGGCGATCCAATGTTGGAAAATCTTCTTTTATCAATACATTATTAAATCGAAAAAACTTAGCGCGAACTTCTGGTAAGCCAGGGAAAACGCAGCTGCTGAATTTCTTCAACATTGACAATCAACTTCGGTTTGTGGATGTCCCAGGCTATGGCTATGCCAAAGTTTCTAAGACAGAACGAGCTAAGTGGGGTAGAATGATTGAGGAGTATCTGACGACTAGGGAAAATCTCAGAGCAGTTGTAAGTTTAGTGGATTTTCGGCATGAGCCAAGTGCAGATGATGTGCAAATGTATGAATTTCTAAAATACTATGAGATACCCGTCATCGTTGTAGCTACAAAAGCAGACAAAATTCCACGCAGTAAATGGAACAAGCATGAATCGGTCATTAAAAAAAGGTTAGATTTTGATAAAAATGATGATTTTCTTATTTTTTCATCTGTAAACAAAGATGGTTTAGATGCGGCTTGGGATGCGATTTTGGAAAAAATTTAGGAATGAAAGAAAAGAGGCTGGGACAAAAAATCCCGGTCTTGCTTTTTCGTTAGAAATATCTTTTGACACGTGATACGGTAGCTGATTGCTCAACGCACTGCTTTGAGGTTGCAGATAGGACTTGCGAAGCAAGTCTCAACTTTGTTTGTCTTTTAGACTTCAAAAAGTTTCTAATCATTTTCGCGGAACTGGAACTACGAACGAAAAAGTAAAAATTTTTAGTTCTGTTCTATCGCCTTTATAATGAATCTGTCACCAAATTGTAACTAAGTAACGAGGATTTTATGTTATAATCAAACATATATTATACTGGAGAAATGAACTATGAGAAAGAAAAAATTGAAAAAAAGAGTTTTAACAGTTCTGGTTTTGGTGGCTGTTACTTTATTAGTTAGTGCATTTTTATCCAAGCAAATTCGCCCAGCTAGTGCCAATGATGAGGCTTACCAACGTCCCTTGACCCAAACAGAAGTGTTTATTTCACAAATTGGTGAAACTGCTCGTCAATTGGGTCAAGCAAACGATTTATATGCTTCCGTTATGATTGCACAGGCCATTTTGGAAAGCAATTCTGGACGTTCTGCTTTATCAGCTGCCCCTCATCACAATTTATTTGGAATTAAAGGTCAATACGCTGGTCAATCTGCTACAATGCCTACGCTAGAAGATGATGGGAAAGGAAATACTTATAAGATCAATGCAGAGTTTAGATCGTATCCGAGTTATTTTGAATCTTTGCAAGACTATGTAGCAATTTTAAAGCATAGTCGCTATACCTATGCTTGGAAGAGTAATACGACCAGTTATATGAATGCGACAGCAGCTTTGACAGGGATTTATGCGACGGATACAAGCTATAACGTCAAGCTAAATAATTTGATTCAACAGTATAATTTGACACAATACGATGTACCAGGTACGCAAACAACTAGCGCTACAGCATCTAACAAGGTCTACAATCCTTATCGTCAACAATATACAACACAGGAAGTGTTAAATTTGGATGTTGCTTGGGCGAATCGTCGTCGATAATATTTGTAATTAGATGAGAGAGATTGGGATTTTTATCCCAATCTTTTTTGTTCGGTGATGAAATTAGTTTATTCGTCTATCTTTATGGATCTATAAAGAAAACGTTTCCCATAACTAAAAGTTTGTGATATAATGAACACATCGTTTTTATGACAAAAAACAAGGGGAGATGAGAATGTCAGAATCGTTATTTATTTCAAAAATTGAATATGCGTGTTACAAAAAGGAAGAATTATTTAACAGGAGCAAAGCGAAGTATGCAATTCGTTCGATGTTTGCAGGGGCATTTTTAACACTGAGTACAGCGGCGGGAGTTATTGTAGCAGACCTAATGAATGGATTTGCTTCTGGGACTGGACGTTTTGTTTTTCCGTTTATTTTTGCTTGGGGATTAGTTTACATTCTCTTTTTAAATGCTGAATTAACTACTTCAAATATGATGTATTTAACGGCGGGAACCTTTTTGAAGAAGATAAATTGGAAAAAAGCTTTGCTCATTTTACTATATTGTACATTTTTTAATTTAGTAGGTGCTCTTTTTATTGGTTTTATCTTTAATCAAACTAGTGAATTTACTCATCTCACATCAAAGAGTTTTCTAGCTGGGATAGCAGAGCATAAATTGTCTCGTCCTAATCAGCTCGTCATTTTTGAAGGGATTGTTGCCAATATTTTTGTTAATATTGCAATTCTATCTTATTTGTTGTTGAAAAATTCAACTGCAAAAATTCTGATTGTGATTTCTGCCATTTATATGTTTGTTTTTTTAACCAATGAGCACTTGGCAGCGAATTTTGCATCATTTTCTTTAGTAGTTTTTAATAAAATTGCTGGGCAAATAGAGGTTTTTAATCTTTTAAATATTTTCAGGCATTTTAGCGTTACTTTTTTAGCTAATTGGATTGGTGGAGGGCTTTTGATTGGTTTGTCCTATGCTTTTTTAAATAAAGACGAAACTACTTATGTAGATTGAAAATAGACCGTTCGTGCATATAAATATGTGTTCAAAAAAGTAGAAGAAGAGGATGGAAATGTTTCTCTTCTTTTTATTTGCTTCAAAAAAAGAAAGAATTAAAATCTGTTGCCATGATAAAAGGCATGCAATTTGACTGTATCCGCCAACAAATCGCAGAGCAAGGTAGATTATGATAAAATAGAACTAGTTTTAGATGAGAAAAGAGATTTCATGAAAGATTTATTGAAATATTTTAAAGGTTATGTGAGGGAATCCCTGTTAGGACCGCTTTTTAAATTGTTAGAAGCCAGTTTTGAATTATTGGTGCCAATTTTAATTGCGACAATTGTTGACCAAATAATCCCTGAAAAAGATAGTACACATCTTTATATCATGGTCTTTTTATTGGTTGTCCTAGCATCGTTTGGTGTTGGGGTGGCGATTATTGCCCAATATTATTCCTCAAGAGCAGCGGTAGGATTTACGCGTCGATTGACCAAAGATTTATATCAAAAAATTATGCGTTTGCCAAAAGCTCAGCGAGATAACCTGACAGCATCTAGTTTGGTTACTCGTTTGACAAGTGATACTTATCAAATTCAAACTGGTATTAATCAATTTCTTCGTCTGTTTTTACGTGCGCCGATTATTGTTTTTGGCTCGATCATCATGGCATTTTTGATTAGTCCAAGTATTACGCTGTGGTTTTTGCTGATGGTTGTAGTCTTAACCGCTATTATCTACATCATGTCACGTTTGGTTAATCCGCTTTACGCTAAAATTCGCCCAATTACAGATAAAATTGTCAATATGACACGTCAACAATTACAAGGTGTGCATGTTATCCGTGCTTTTGGACAAACAACTAAAGAAATTCAGGAATTTCAAAATATCAATGAAAATTATAAGACTTGGCAGATAAAAACAGGAATATTGTCTAGCTTGATTAGTCCGTTGACTTTTTTAGTGGTAAATAGTACGCTGATCATGGTTATTTGGCATGGTCATCTGGCTATTGGACAGGATTTGCTGACGCAAGGGAAATTAGTTGCTTTGGTCAATTACCTTTTGCAAATTTTGATAGAACTGTTGAAATTGGCGATGCTCATTACTTCTTTGAACCAAAGTTACATCAGCGCTGGACGAATCCAAGAGGTTTTCGAACAGGAGGGAGAAGATGTTCTGGCAGAGTTACCGATTGTTTACTCTGTGAGTGATCAATCTATTTCTGCTCAAAATGTCACATTTACATATCCACAAGCTGCTAGTCCATCCTTGGAAAATATTTCGTTTGACTTGCTAGCTGGTCAGACTTTGGGGGTGATTGGAGGAACAGGCTCAGGGAAATCAACTCTGGTGCAGCTGTTGGCACATTTGTATGAGGCAGATGCAGGTCAGTTGGCTATTTTTAGAAATAATCGAAGTCCTCGAAATCTGAAAGAATGGCGTTCTTGGATAAGTTTAGTACCACAAAAGGCAGAATTATTTCGAGGAACCATTCGCTCAAATTTATCTTTGGGATTGGACGGCGATGTTAGTGATAAACAGCTTTGGTGGGCTCTTGACATTGCGCAAGCTAGTGATTTTGTACGAGAAAAAGAAGACCAGCTAGATGCGGTGGTAGAAGCTTTTGGACGCAATTTTTCTGGCGGACAGCGTCAGCGTCTCACGATTGCGCGAGCTATTTTACAAAAGGCTCCATTTCTTGTATTGGATGATTCTACTTCGGCACTTGATTATTTAACAGAAGCTAAACTATTGCAGGCTATTAAAGGCGAATTAAAAAACACCAGTTTGATTTTAATTTCTCAACGAACCAATAGCTTGCGTTCAGCTGATCAGATACTTGTCTTGAATAAAGGACAACAGGTCGCTCTTGGCACACATGAAGATTTGCTTCAAACGAGCGATATTTATCGAGAAATTCATCTCTCACAACATAGCAGGGAGGAAAAGCATGAAAACTAGATATTCTAAAAGTAGTTTGCAACGCCTTGCAAGTGACTTATTACAGCAACGTTGGCTTTTCCTATTAGCCACAGTTGGAACGATTATTCAGGTTGCCTTGACCATTTATTTGCCGATTTTAATTGGAAATGCAGTTGATAGTGTTTTACTTCCCGATGCAAGTCAGCATTTGTTTCCAATTCTTTCTAAAATGAGCATGGTGATTGTTGCTAATACAGCAATTCAGTGGTTTAATCCTTTAATCTATAATCAGTTGATTTATAGCTATAGTCAGAAACTTCGGGACGCTGTCATTCAAAAGATTCATCGCCTTCCCTTAGCTTATCTTGATCGTCAAGGGAGTGGTGATTTAGTGAGCCGCTTGACGACGGACGTGGAGCAGCTAAATAATGGTCTGCTCATGGTCTTCAATCAGTTTTTTGTGGGTGTGTTGACCATTTTTGTAACGATTGTGACAATGGCAAGGATTGACTTTTTCATGATGGCATTGGTCTTGCTATTAACTCCCTTATCTATGCTGATTGCGAATTTTATCGCTCGTAAAAGCTACAAGTTGTTTCAAAAACAGACAACAGCTCGGGGGCTTCAGACACAATTTATCGAAGAAAGTCTCTCTCAGGAAAGTTTGATTCAAAGTTTTAATGCTCAAGAGCAGTTCATTGCGAACTTTACAAAGGGGAATGAAAGCTATGCGGATTATTCTCAGGAAGCGATTTTCTATTCCTCGACTGTCAATCCAGCAACGCGTTTTGTAAATGCTCTTATCTATGCGATGATTGTAGGATTTGGTGCAGCTCGTATCTTCAATGGCTCTAGCTTTACGGTCGGACAATTAGTGACATTTTTAAATTATGTCAACCAATACACCAAGCCTTTCAACGATATTTCGTCTGTCATGGCCGAATTACAAAGCGCCCTTGCCTGTGCAGAGCGCTTGTACATGATTTTAGATGAAAAAGAAGTTGTGGAAACTGGAAAAGAAGAACTTACGAGTGAGACTGTCTTTGGAGCTATTCATTTTGAACATATATGTTTTGGTTATGAAAAAAACAAGTCCTTGATTCATGATTTAAATATGACGATTCCTGCGGGAAGTAAAGTTGCTATTGTTGGTCCAACTGGCGCAGGAAAGTCTACCTTGATCAATCTTCTGATGCGATTTTATAATGTGGATGCGGGCAAGATAAAGCTAGACGATCGAGATATTACAAATTATACTCAAGTGTCCTTCCGCCGGCAGTTTGGCATGGTGTTACAAGAAACGTGGCTGAAAAAGACCACGATCCATGATAATATTGCTTTTGGGCGACCAGAAGCGGGTCGAGAAGAAGTGATAGCAGCTGCTAAAGCAGCGAATGCACATTTTTTTATTCAGCAATTACCGAATGGTTATGACACTTATCTAGCGGACGCAGGTGACTCTTTATCACAAGGACAACGGCAGTTATTGACGATTGCGCGTGTTTTTCTAGCTGTACCTAAAATCTTAATTTTAGACGAAGCAACTTCATCCATTGATACACGAACCGAAGTGCTTATTCAAGAAGCTTTTAATAAGCTAATGGTAGGAAGAACCAGTTTTATCATTGCTCATCGTCTGTCTACTATTCAAAATGCAGATATCATCTTGGTTTTGGTTGATGGTGATATTGTCGAACATGGTAGTCATCAGGAGTTGATGCAAGCGAAAGGTATGTATTATCAAATGCAGACAGCGCAGGGAAGTTTGGTTATTTAAAATTAACAAATGGAAAAACTTAGGGAATGATATACTATTTGAGACAAATTCAAAGGATCATTATCACATTTTCTCACATCTTGTTTTTAGTGTAAACTGTCATATAGTTTTCAAAACTTATAATTGTTCTTTCCTTACTTGCTCTAGTCCAGTGTCAGTCAGGTAGTAAATTTTCTGACAGACTTCTTTTAGAAAAGTACGGTCATGAGAAACAGTAATAAAAGCTCCGGTATAGCTTGTAAAAAGTTTTCGAATTTGTGGCTGCGAAGTAGGAGAAAAGTTACGTGTTGGTTCATCTAATAACAAGACATTTGCCTGATCTAATACCATTTTTAGCAACAACAATTTGGCCTTTTGTCCACCAGACAGTTGAAAAATGGGATGATGTACTTCGTTGCGTGTGAATTGCAGACTGGCTAGGTGTGTGAGGATTTTTTCTCGCTCAATAGCCTCTCCTGTGGATGTTAGAAAATCTATTGGAGAATCGACTTCGTTTAAAATATCATGATAGTTTTGAGGCATATATCCTAGTGTAATGCCTCTCTTTTCTTTCAGTAGATGTCGCAGTTCTTTGAGAAAAGTAGATTTACCGATACCATTTTTACCAATAATCCCAATCTTCTCCTGTCCCAAAAGTTCAAAGTTAATATTTCGTACTAAGATATGCTTTTCTATCTTTAAACACATTTGTTGGATAGTAAGTACTCTTTTTGTCGATGGAAGAGGGGAAACGGCAGGAAATTCCAGAATGATAGCATCTGCTTGTGTTGGCAACTCTGTCATTTTAGTGGCTTCTCGATTAAAACGTTTTTCTTGCGAGAGAATATTTTTCATTTTTTTGGCTAGTAATCTACCAGCTGTACTGTCATGAGTATGACGCAAGACATGCTCCACACTTTGTTTGACTCGCTGGTGTTTTGCCATTGCTTTTTGATATTCTTCTCGTTCTTTTTTTGCATCTTTTGTTTGCTTTTTAAATGTCTCCTGTCTCTCTTGGCTATAATTCTCATAATCCAGATTCCTCACAGTCGTTCGAGCTTCCTGTTTTTTCTTAATCAATTCCAAATGAATGATTTTTGTCGCTACATGGCTCAAAAGACTTTCATCATGTGAAACGAAGATAACTGTTCGAGGTGTATTTTGGAGAAAATTTTCTAGCCATATCAGAGTATCTAGATCTAAATCATTAGAAGGTTCATCTAAAAAGAGAAGGTCCCAATCAGTAGAGAGGATTTTTAAAAGTTGAATTTTTAATAGTTCGCCACCAGATAAAGAGGCTAAGGTTTGCTGACTAGTAAAACGTTGACTGTCAAACTTTAATTCTTGTGCAAAGCGGTAAAGTTTGTTGTAATCTAGGTCTACTTCCACATCTCCAAAAAAATAGTCGTTAAGGGAGAGTTTTCTTTCATTTTTAGGTAAACTTTGCGGCAAATAAGCATAACGATTATAGCTTTTTTGAATCTCTCCCGTATAACTAACATAGTCCGAAACAAGTGCGTCATTCATGAGTAGTTTGAGAAGAGTAGATTTTCCATTTCCTTCTTCCCCGATAATGGCAATTTTATCACTTGTATTAACAGTGAGTGACAAATCACTAACCATGTTTTTGAAGTCTTTTAAATGTGTAATGGTTAAATATCGAATTTGTAGCATATATGTCTCCTTATGATGTTCATTGTCATTTTAGAGCTAAGAAAAACAGCCCTATTTACCTAGTAGAGCTGTTTTTGCTTTTGAGTTGCTAACAAATATTGCAAAGCAAGTAGTTTGCGATGGATATATTTAGCCTTGAGAAGTAAAAATGTCTTCTTTGAAAATGAGCAAGAGCACAACAAAAAATCTACTAGATAAAGTTTCCTTTAAGCAATAGATTTCTTGTACATAAGCTCCTTACCTCCGAATTTCATTGATTTTAATATAACAAAAAAGTGATTTAATGTCAAAAAAGACCTGAGTTAAGTTTTCAATTAGGAATAAATTAAATACGAATATAAAAAATCCCGAAACAATTTTCGGGATGGAGTGTTATTACACATTCAAGACTTTATCTAAGAAGTCCTTTAGACGTGGGTGCTGTGGATTATCAAAGATTTGGTCGGGTTTACCGTCTTCTAAAAACTCTCCGTCAGCCGTAAAGATGACACGATTGGCTACTTGGCGAGCGAACCCCATTTCATGAGTTACGATAATCATAGTCATGCCTTGCTTGGCCAATTCTTTCATAACATTGAGAACATCTCCAACCATTTCAGGATCAAGAGCAGAAGTAGGTTCGTCAAAGAGCATAATATCAGGATTCATAGCAAGTCCCCGTGCAATTGCAACACGTTGTTTTTGTCCACCTGAGAGGCTATCTGGCATGGCATCAGCTTTATCAGAGAGACCGACTTTTTCTAATAGCTCCATACCGAGTTTTTTAGCTTCGGCTTGTGTCATTCGTTTGTGCTCGACAGGTGCAAAGGTGATGTTTTCTAAAACGGTCATGTGAGGGAAGAGATTGAAGTGTTGGAAAACCATACCGATATTTTCACGAACTAGATCAACATCTGTGTTTTTATTGGTCAAATCAAATCCGTCCACAGTGATGGTTCCACTTGTTACTTCCTCAAGGAGATTTAAACTGCGAAGAAAGGTTGATTTTCCTGAACCTGAAGGTCCGATGATACAAACGACATCCCCTTCATAGAATTTGGTTGTGATTCCTTTTAGAACTTCATTTTCCCCATAGTATTTATGTAAATCGTTGACATCAATTTTTAACTTAGCCATTATTTAATCCTCTTTTCTAAGCGTTTTGCAAGTCTAGTCAAAAGAGTAATGATAATCAGATAAAAAACTGCTAGGATAGCATACATTTTGAAACTTTGGTAGTTACGAGCAATGATGATTTTACCTGTTTGGAAAAGTTCGACAAGACCAATGGCGGAAACAATTGTTGTATCTTTCAAAGCAATCACAAATTGATTGACGAAATTTGGTAACATGATTTTTGTTGCTTGTGGCAGAATAATCTTTCTCATTGTCTTGGAATAAGAAATACCAAGACTGCGACTGGCTTCCATTTGTCCAGCTGGAACAGCTTGAATCCCACCACGAACGATTTCTGCAATGTAAGCTCCAGCATTGAGTGAAAGAGCAATCGTGCCAGCTACAAAATCGTTAATTGGATTTTGATGACCTGTCATTGATTCAATAAGGTTTGGGATGCCCCAGAAGATAAAGGCTGCTAGAATCATAAGTGGGATCCCACGAATAACATCTACGAAGACTTCTGAGATAATGCGGAGTGCTTTAACAGGACTTACACTAAACATCCCAAAGATGATTCCGATGACCATAGCGATTGCAAATGACAGAAGTGCGAGTGCCAAAGTAATTCCAAGACCACTTAACAATTGCTTGTAGTTATTTCGGAGGAGCCCCCAAATGGTTGTTTCATCAACTGTATTGTCTGAAGAGCTAGTATTTGAGTTTGATTTCTTTAAATACTTATCAAGAATTTTTTGATACTGACCATTTTTTTTGATATTTGCTAAACCATTATTAAACATTTGGATCAATTCAGGATTACTACCCTTTTTTACGGCAAAAGCAGTATCTCCAATAGGAGTTCCTTTGATTGGTGTTTTCAGTTTTTGGCCTTGGCTAATGGAGTATTTAACAACAGGTTCGTCATCCATAACGGCATCCACAGAACCAGAGTTTAGACTGTCATACATAGAAGAAGCATCAGAGAATGTTTTGATTTTGTAATCATATTTACTTTGATTTTTTGTTAAGAAAGTTTGTGAAGCAGTTCCGTTTTTAACACCGATTGTTTTACCTTTCAAGTCTTTATAAGAAGCAATTGTACTTGATTCTTTGACGGCAAGGATAGCGTTTGCAGTATAATATGGTTCTGAGAAATCAAAGGTCTCTTTACGAGCATCTGTTACAGACATCCCTGCAATCATTCCATCGGCTTGTCCAGATTGTACAGCATTTAAAGCAGCGTCAAAACCAGGATTTGTGATTTCGATCGTGAAACCTTGGTCTTTGGCGATAGCTTTTATCAAATCCATGTCAATCCCAGTATATTTGTTATTACTATCTTGAAAAACGAATGGTGCAAAGGAAGAGTCGCTAGCAATGGTATATTTTGCTTTGACAGGAGTTGCTTTTTTGCCAGCAGGAGTAGTAGTATCTGGAGTGGAACTAGTTGCCTTTGTAGATCCTGTCCATTTTGAGATGATTTTATCAAGAGAACCATCTTTTTTCATTTGAGCAAGCGCTTCATTGAATTCCGTTACTAGATATTCATACTTGCTTCCTTTTTTGACACCAAACGCAAAGCTACCAACAGCTTCCCCTTTCATAGAAATTTTTAAGTTTTGGCCTTGCTTGATAGCATATTCAATAACAGGCTGATCATCCATCATAGCATCAATTGAACCAGAATTCAAACTATTATAAGTCAAATCAGTCGTATCAAAAGTTTTAAGATTAAATTTATATTTGTCTTTGATTTTTTCCAAAAAACGTTGAGAAGCAGTTCCGTTTTTAACCCCAACAGTTTTTCCTTTTAATTGTGAATAACTACTAATCGTATTTGTTTTAGTCGTTGCGATGACAACTTTTGTATCATAATAAGTATCAGACATGGTGAAGACTTTTTCACGGTCTTTGGTTTTTGTCATTCCAGCCATGATAGCATCTGCCTGACCAGATTGAACAGCATTGACCGCTGCATCAAATCCAGGGAAAGTCATATTGATGTTCCAACTTTTTAGTTCAGCGACTTTATTGATAATATCTACGTCAATACCTTTGTAAGTTTGATCGGAATCTTTAAACTCAAAAGGTGCATAGGCTGTATCCGATACTACTTTGATTGCATCTGCATGGATATTAGTTGTAGCAAGTAGTGGTAGTAAAGCTAACAAAAAAGCTATGATTTTTTTCTTCATGAGTCTCTCCTTTAAATAATATTTTTAAATTATATCAAAAATATCTTCAAAAGGCAAATATTTTTTGTTTTTTATGTTAGATTTTATGACATATAAATTTTCAATTTGTATATCTAAGGGATAAAATATAAGGTAATAAGCTCAGAAATTTGAAATGATGATACTTATGTTAAAATAGTAGAAAGAGGTATTATATGATAAACAGAATTACAGACAATAAATTTAAATTGATCTCCAAGTATGAGCCTTCAGGTGATCAACCACAAGCCATTGAGCAATTAGTGGATAATATTGAAGGCGGTGAAAAAGCTCAAATTCTCATGGGAGCGACAGGAACAGGGAAGACTTATACTATGAGTCAGGTTATTCAAAAGGTCAATAAACCGACCTTAGTCATCGCTCATAATAAAACTCTGGCTGGTCAGCTCTATGGCGAGTTTAAGGAGTTTTTTCCTGACAATGCGGTCGAATACTTCGTGTCTTACTATGACTATTACCAACCGGAGGCTTATGTGCCTTCCAGTGATACTTATATTGAAAAGGATAGCTCGGTCAATGATGAGATTGATAAACTTCGTCACTCAGCAACCTCTGCTCTCTTAGAGCGCAACGATGTGATTGTTGTGGCGTCAGTCAGCTGCATTTATGGTCTGGGATCTCCTAAGGAATACTCCGATAGCGTGGTCAGTTTGCGTCCTGGTCTAGAAATTTCCCGAGATAAGCTACTCAATGATCTGGTAGATATCCAGTTTGAGCGTAATGATATTGATTTTCAGCGGGGGAAATTCCGGGTGCGTGGTGATGTAGTAGAAATTTTTCCGGCTTCTCGTGATGAGCATGCCTTTCGAGTAGAATTTTTTGGTGATGAAATTGACCGTATTCGAGAAGTGGAAGCGTTGACAGGACAAGTTTTGGGTGAAGTGGATCATTTAGCAATTTTCCCAGCTACTCACTTTATGACAAATGACGAAAATATGGAGATTGCCATTGCCAAGATTCAGGCCGAGCTGGAGCAACAGCTGGCTATCTTTGAAAAGGAAGGAAAGCTCTTGGAAGCCCAACGATTGAAACAGCGTACGGAGTATGATATTGAGATGCTCCGTGAGATGGGCTATACCAACGGTGTTGAGAACTATTCTCGTCACATGGATGGGCGCAGCGAAGGTGAGCCACCTTATACCTTGCTTGATTTCTTCCCAGATGATTTTCTCATCATGATTGATGAAAGTCATATGACGATGGGGCAGATTAAAGGGATGTACAATGGTGACCGCTCGCGGAAGGAAATGCTGGTCAATTATGGTTTCCGCCTGCCGTCTGCCTTGGACAATCGTCCGCTGCGTCGGGAGGAGTTTGAAAGTCATGTTCATCAGATTGTCTATGTATCTGCGACACCGGGTGACTATGAGCGAGAACAAACGGATACAGTAATTGAGCAGATTATTCGACCAACTGGACTTCTGGATCCAGCAGTCGAAGTGCGTCCGACTATGGGACAAATAGATAATCTTTTAGGTGAAATCAATGCGCGTGTTGAAAAGAATGAGCGAACGTTTATCACAACGTTGACTAAAAAGATGGCAGAAGATTTGACAGATTACTTTAAAGAAATGGGAGTTAAAGTCAAGTACATGCACTCGGATATCAAGACATTGGAGCGGACTGAGATTATCCGTGACTTGCGCCTGGGTGTCTTTGATGTCCTGGTCGGGATCAATCTGCTGCGCGAGGGAATTGATGTACCAGAGGTCAGTCTGGTTGCTATCCTTGATGCAGACAAAGAAGGTTTCTTACGAAATGAGCGTGGTTTGATCCAAACCATTGGTCGGGCTGCCCGCAACAGTGAGGGTCATGTCATCATGTATGCTGACACGGTGACTGACTCTATGCAGAAGGCTATGGACGAGACCGCTCGCCGCCGTCAAATTCAGATGGCTTATAATGAAGAACATGGTATTGTACCGCAAACAATCCAGAAAGAAATTCGTGACCTGATCAGTGTAACCAAATCTGTCCTGCCAGACAAAGAAGAAGTCGTTGAAATCGAAAGCCTCAACAAGCAAGAGCGCAGGGATATGATCAAGAAACTGGAAGGCCAGATGCAAGAAGCTGCAGGACTTCTCGACTTCGAACTGGCTGCACAGATTCGCGATATGATTTTAGAGATAAAGGCGATGGACTGAGGGATTTCAAGGAGGAAAGCAAATGGACATCACTATCAAAGCAATGGAAACAGCTGAGGAGATAGAAGGGAAGTCCAGAGTTCATTGGCAGACATGGCGTGAAGCTTATGATGAGATTTTACCTGCGGAATTTCAAGAGCAGATGACTTTAGATAAGTGCCGATTTTATAGTCAAAAGCATCCTGAAAATACCTTGATTGCCTTGAATGATGCTAAAGTGGTTGGCTTTGTTAGCAACGGTGATTTTCGAGATTCAGCTACGATAGCGGGTGAAATTTTCGCCTTGTATGTCTTAAAAGATTATTATGGCAAGGGTGTAGGACGGCAGTCATACAGGCTGCTTTTGCTGCCTTGGATGGTTATCAAGAGATTATATTATGGGTTTTAGAAGATAACAAACGTGCCATCGCTTTTTATGAAAAAATGGGTTTTGTTTTTGACGGTCAGGAAAAGGTCATTAACCTAGGAAAAGCCGTGAAAGAAAAACGGATGATTTACATTAGAAACTCTAACAGTTAGTTTAATAATAATAGATATATTTGTAAGGAGCACTATATGCGTTATGCGCTTTTACTCCGTGGCATCAATGTCGGCGGAAAAATAAGGTCGTTATGGCTGATTTGAAGAAAGATTTGGCTGGGTTGGGTTTTGAAAATCCAGTTTCTTACATCAACAGCGGCAATCTTTTCTTTGATAGCGAGGAGCAGGAGGAGAGGATTCGGGAGATCTTGTCGGCTTATTTTAGTCAATCTTATGATTTTCCCCTGTCTTTCGTCCTTGTCAGCTCTGCCATGCTTCAAAAAGAAACAGCCAATCTTCCTGCTTGGTGGCAGGATGAAACAGCCTTTCGGCGAGATGTTCTCTTTTATCTGCCGGAGACAGACAGGGAGAGTGTTCAAGAGCTGGCAGGCAGCTGGGCGAATGACAAGGAGCAACTGCATTTTGGGCAGACGGCTTTCTTTTATAGCAATGCTGACCAAGCGGACTATCTCAAGTCCAACTACCATAAGAAACTGCTTAAGTCTAGTTTTTACAAGCAGCTGACTATCCGAAACGGCAAGACTTTCCAGAAGATAGTGGAGTTGGTAGGTACAATTCAAAAATGAATAATTGATAGATTTTGGTCTCCTTTTTGCTAACAAATTTATTATTTGAAAAAAGTTCAAGTTGAAGTAACGAATTAAGTTGAACGTTTTTATCACTTATGGTATTTTCGTTGTTGAGCAAGAATATATTGATAGGAGACCTATGTATTTTAGTGTGAACTTTGAAACATCTATATACTAAAATTATGCTATAATAAATGCTATGTATACCAAACCAACTTCTGCCTATGTACACATTCCGTTTTGTACTCAAATTTGTTATTATTGTGACTTTTCTAAGGTTTTTATCAAAAATCAGCCAGTTGATGCCTACTTAGAGCACTTGCTTCAAGAATATACTTCTTATGATATAAAGCATTTACAAACGCTTTATATCGGTGGTGGGACACCGACAGCTCTTTCAGCGAAGCAGCTGGAGTTTTTATTGGCAGAGCTGACGAAAAAGCTGGATTTGTCATTGTTAGAAGAACTGACTATTGAAGCCAATCCAGGGGATTTGGATCCGGATAAGATTGCTGTTTTAAAGGTTTCACCTGTGAATAGGGTATCTTTAGGTGTTCAGACTTTTGACGATGGCATGCTCAAGCAAATTGGTCGCAGTCATTTAGAAAAAGATATCTATGAAAACATCGCTAATCTGAAGCTGGCTGGATTTGACAATATCTCGATTGATTTGATCTATGCGCTGCCCAAGCAAACTATGGATAATGTACGAGAAAATGTAGCCAAGGCTGTTGCGCTAGATATTCCTCACATGAGTCTTTACAGCTTAATTTTAGAAAATCACACGGTTTTTATGAATCGGATGCGACGTGGAAAACTCCCTCTGCCTAAAGAAGATTTAGAAGCAGAGATGTTTGAATACATCATTGAGGAGTTAGAAAAAGTTGGTTTTGAGCACTATGAGATTTCCAATTTTTCTAAACCAGGTTTTGAGAGTCGACATAATCTTATGTACTGGGATAATGCGGAATATTTTGGTGTTGGAGCCGGAGCATCTGGTTATGTCAATGGAGTTCGCTACAAGAATCATGGTCCCATCCGTCATTACTTAGAGGCGGTCGAAAAAGGTAATGCCCGTGTGAGTGAGGAACGCCTTAGCAAGCAAGAGATGATGGAAGAAGAAATGTTTTTGGGATTGCGCAAGAAGTCAGGTATTTCTAAACAACGCTTTGAGGAAAAATTTGGTGTTTCTTTTGATCGGCAGTACGGTCAAGTTGTAACAGAACTGACAGAGAAAGGGCTCTTAGTACCTGACAGGGACATTGTCCGTATGACCAAAAAAGGTCTTTTTTTGGGCGATACAGTCGCAGAGAAATTTATATTGGAGTAAATTATGGGTTTAACTTATCAAATGAAAATGAAAATTCCTTTTGATATGGCAGATATGAACGGTCATATCAAACTACCTGATGTCATTTTGCTATCCTTACAGGTATCAGGGCTGCAGTCCATTGATTTGGGGATTAGTGATAAAGCTATGCTGGAAAAATATAATCTAGTCTGGATTATCACGGATTATGATATTGATGTAGTACGGCTGCCTAAATTTGGGGAAGAAATGACGATTGAAACAGAAGCTTTGTCATATAATCGTTTATTCTGTTATCGTCGGTTTACTATTTATGATGAAGCGGGAAATGCTATTATTAATATGTTGGCTACTTTTGTCCTTATGGATAGAGATAGTAGAAAAGTGCATGCAGTAGAGCCAAAGATTGTTGCACCTTATGAAGCAGAGTTTTCTAAAAAATTGATTCGTGGACCAAAGTATCCAGATTTGAAAGAATCAATTAGCAAAGATTACCATGTCCGCTTTTACGATTTAGATATGAACGGCCATGTTAATAACAGTAAGTATTTGGACTGGATTTTTGAGGTTATGGGTGCAGATTTTCTCATGAAACATATTCCTAGAAAAATTCATCTTAAGTATGTCAAGGAGGTACGACCTGGCGGACAAATTACCTCTAGCTATGATTTGGAGGGCTTGGAGAGTAATCATCAGATTTCTAGCGATGGTGATATCAATGCCCAGGCAAGTATAATATGGAGAAGTTGTGATGACAGAAGATAGTAAATGGTTAGAATGGGCAACTCGTTTGCAAACTTTAGCACAAAATGGATTAGCCTATAGTAAGGATGAATTTGATATTGAGCGATTTCAGGAGATTCGTCAGATTGCAGCTGAAATGCTAGTCACTCCTTCTGGTATGCCACTTGAAAAAGTAAAAGATCTGTTTTGTAATGAAACGGGTTATCAAACACCGAAATTGGATACACGTGCAGCAATTTTTAAAGACAATATGATTTTGCTTGTTCAAGAAAAAAACGGACTATGGGCTTTGCCGGGCGGATGGTGTGATGTGGATCAGTCTGTAAAGGACAATACAATAAAAGAAGTAAGAGAAGAGGCAGGTTTAGAAGTTCAGGCAGACAAACTGATTGCCGTTTTAGATAAACATAAAAATAATCCAGGAAACTCTACCTCAGTACATCACATTACCAAAATATTTGTTTTGTGTACGAGCTTAGGTGGGGAGTTTAGAGCAAATGCTGAGACGATAGCTTGTGGTTATTTTGCTTTAGATGCATTGCCAGCATTATCTGAATCTAAAACGACTACTCAACAAATTGCAATGTGTTTTGAGGCGCAGGCATCCAATAACTGGGAAACCCGATTTGATTAATAAAGTATAGATTTAAAAGTTGAAATAGAAAACTATTTTCAATTTATATAGATTAGAGGAGTATTTAAGCTTTTAAATTAGAGGAGAAAATGAGTGACTTATAAAGGCTATTTAATTGATTTAGACGGAACAATTTATAGAGGAAAAGAACGTATTCCTGCGGGTGAAGCTTTTGTACATGAGTTGCAACGGCGCAACATTCCATATTTATTTGTGACGAATAATACAACACGTACACCCGAGACTGTTCAGGCTATGTTGGCGGAACAATTCAATGTTAAAACACCTATTGAAACGATTTATACAGCAACTTTGGCAACGATTGATTATTTAAATGATAAAAATCTAGGAAAGAAAGTCTATGTTATTGGCGAGGCTGGACTTAAAAATGCTATTTCAGAAGCTGGTTATATCGAAGACACCGACAATCCGGATTATGTAGTTGTTGGGTTGGATTGGGAAGTAGATTATGAAAAATTATCGATTGCTACTTTAGCTATCCAAAAGGGAGCCCATTTTGTAGGAACCAACCCTGACCTTAATATTCCGACAGAGCGTGGTCTCATGCCTGGGGCCGGCTCAATTATCACTTTAATTGAAGCAGCAACTCGCGCAAAACCTGTTTATATAGGTAAGCCAAATGCTATTATTATGGAAAAAGCTGTTGAACGTCTTGGATTGCCATATAAAGAAGTGATAATGGTTGGGGATAACTATCTTACGGATATTCGAGCTGGGATTGATAACGGTATTCCTACACTTTTGGTGACAACTGGCTTTACTCGTCCAGAAGAGGTAGCAGACTTACCAATCCAACCAGATTATGTACTTTCTAGCTTAGCGGAGTGGGATTTTGATGCGCACTAAACTGATCTTTTGGTTGAGCATGCTCTGTCTTTTAGCAGCTACGATTTTATTGACGATTTATCTCACTTGGTTGTTTTATCCTTTGGAAATTTCTTGGTTACACTTAGAAAATAAAGTTTATCTCAAATCCTCGGCGATTCAGTACAATTTTAATATTTTGATGAATTACCTAACCAATCCATTCCAGCAAAAACTCTCAATGCCCGATTTTCACTCATCAGCAGCAGGATTGCATCATTTCCAAACTGTGAAATATCTTTTTCATCTGGTTCAGATTGTTTTCCTAGCAACCTTACCGGTAGTTTATTTGTTTGTAAAACATATAATTAAAAAAGGTTATTTATCTGTTTTTTCAAAGGCCGTTTTGAGTATTGTTTGCCTGCCAATTATTGTTGGAGCTATCGCATTTGGAATCGGATTTGATGCGTTTTTTACTCTCTTTCATAAGATTTTATTTGTTGGAGACAATACTTGGCTCTTTGATCCTAGGAAAGATCCAGTGATTTGGATTTTACCGGAAGAATTTTTCCGCCATACTTTTCTATTATTTTTTGCCCTTTATGAAGGATTCGCATTGTTACTCTATAGCTGGAGTAAAAAAAGTTATTTGAAAAAGAAAGGAAACTGATGCAAACAAATCAGCAAGTAAGAAAAGATATTGGTTTATTCTCTGCTTTATGTCTACTATATGTGGCCGTAATGGCAATGATTAGTCTGATTTATCAAACGATTGTAACCTTATTTCAAGCTATTCGTTATTCTGGCAATCTTGAAAAAATTCAAAAAGTAACGGAAAATTTTATGGAACGAGACGGCAGTTATTATTTGATTGCTGTCTGTGCAGGAGTTTTTATCTTTTGGCTGTATCGGGATGGAAAATTATTTAAGTCTGATTTACGAATGCAGAAAAGAGCCATGACTTCAAAAACGTTTGGGATAGTCTTATCTTTCTTGCTTTTAGGTCAATTAGGGTTCGTCTTGTTTAATCAGATTTTTGAAACAATCTTTAATTTATTTGGTTTTACTATGCTTAAAGCTGTCGAATCAGCTTCGACAGGTTCAGATAGTGTTTCTATGTTTTTGTATGCAAGCTTTTTTGGACCTGTTTCAGAAGAATTGATTTTCCGTGGGGCAGGTTTAAGAACGTTTGAAAAATATGGAAAAATCTTTGCAATTCTGATGTCTTCACTCTTATTTGGTTTATTTCATGGTAATCTCCCGCAGTTCGTTTTTGCAACTTTTGTTGGAATGATCTTCTCTTATGTGACCTTGGAGTATTCTATTTTCTGGGCAATGATTTTTCATATTTTTAACAATTTAATTATCGGAGAAGGATTAACTTATCTCTATTCTTTTTTGCCAGACGATGTAGGAGGTGCCTTGCATTTGTTTATCCTGCTAATTGGTGCAAGCATCGCAGTCATTTTCCTATTTAAAAATAAAACAGATATAAAAAGGTATGTACGGAGAAATCGTGCATATCCAGGAACATATCGGCAAGCTTTCCGCTCGGTCTGGTTTTGGCTCTTCGTATTTTTTATGTGTCTAACATCGTTGACATTGATAAGGCATTTATAAAAGAGAGTTTTGAAAGGACTTTCAACTTTCTTTCATTTATGATAAAATAAAGGTAATAAAAGAGGAGTGTGTCAATCATGGAACAAACATTTTTATTATAAAGCCAGATGGTATAAAACGTGGTTTGGTTGGAGAAGTACTGAAGCGCGTGGAACGACGTGGTTATAAAATTGAACGATTAGAAATGAGAACGAATGTTCCAAACCATATAATTGATCAGCATTATGAAGCTCTTATTAACAAAAGAGTTTTACCCCGCAATTCGTGAGTATATGACAAGTGGGCCTTTGATTATTGGTGTGCTATCGGGTAATCAAGTGATTTCAGGTTGGCGTCACATGATGGGTGCTACTCGTCCAGAAGAAGCTCTACCAGGGACGATTCGTGGGGATTTTGCGCAAGCAGCTGAGGATGGTGCAACGATTCAAAATGTTGTCCATGGTTCAGATTCTGAAGTATCAGCTAAACGAGAAATTGCCCTTTGGTTCGATGAAGAATGAAGCAATAAATATAAATGTGAATTGAGAGAAGAACTACATTAATCGCTGTTATTCTCTCTTTTTTATTATAAGATTCACGTCTGGTATGTTATAATAAAAAAGAATTAACGATACTTTAGGATATTGAAATTGATTGTTGTATCAAGGAGGAGATATGTCAGATAAAAAAATTCATTTAGTAATTGTGACAGGAATGAGTGGGGCAGGAAAGACTGTAGCCATCCAGTCTTTTGAAGATTTGGGCTATTTTACGATTGATAATATGCCTCCTACGCTGGTTCCTAAATTTTTGCAGTTGGTTGAAACAACGCAAGACAATGACAAAATTGCCATGGTTGTGGATATGCGCAGTCGTTCTTTCTTTTCAGAAATTCAACAAGTTTTAGATGAAATTGAAAATAACGATGGACTTGATTTTAAAATTTTATTTCTAGATGCAGCAGACACAGAATTGGTCGCTCGTTACAAGGAAACACGACGTAGCCATCCTTTAGCGGCAGATGGGCGTATTTTAGACGGGATAAAATTAGAGCGGGAATTACTTGCACCATTAAAAAACATGAGCCAAAATGTGGTAGATACGACTGACTTAACACCACGTGCATTGCGTAAAACAATTTCTGAGCATTTCTCGGACTCAACAAAACTCCAATCATTTCGCGTTGAAGTGGTAAGTTTCGGCTTTAAATACGGTATCCCGTTAGACGCGGATCTTGTTTTTGATGTGCGTTTTTTACCAAATCCTTATTACCAACCAGAACTCCGCAATCAAACAGGGCTTGATAAAGCAGTTTATGATTATGTCATGAATCCTACGGAGTCAGAAGAATTTTATCAACATTTAGTGGCACTTATCAAGCCTATTTTGCCGGGTTACAAAAAAGAAGGAAAGTCTGTTTTGACAATTGCTGTCGGTTGTACAGGTGGTCAACACAGAAGTGTCGCTTTTGCCCAACGTTTAGCCGATGATTTGGCTAATGATTGGACTGTTCATTCGTCTCATCGAGATAAAGACCGTAGAAAGGAAACGGTAAACCGTTCATGAGAAAACCTAAAATTGCTGTTATCGGTGGTGGTACAGGAATTTCTGTGATTTTAGACAGTTTGCGTAAGAAAGATGTAGATATTGCTGCCATTGTAACAGTCGCTGATGACGGAGGAAGTTCAGGTGAATTACGGAAAAACATTCAGCAATTAACACCACCAGGTGATTTACGAAATGTTTTGGTGGCTTTGTCGGATATGCCTCGTTTTTATGAAAAAGTCTTTCAATATCGCTTTGCAGAAGAAGACGGTGCTTTAGCTGGACATCCTCTTGGAAACTTGATTATTGCCGGAATTTCAGAAATGCAGGGTTCGACTTATAATGCTATGCAGCTGTTGACCAAGTTTTTCCACACAACTGGCAAGATTTATCCGTCTTGTGATACACCTTTGACGCTTCATGCAGTATTTACGGATGGAAGTGAGGTGGCTGGAGAAAGTCATTTGGCAGAGCACCAAGGTATGATTGAACGAGTTTATGTCACCAACACCTATAATGACCAAAAACCAACTGCTAGTCGCAAAGTGGTGCAGACAATTTTAGAAAGTGATATGGTCGTTTTAGGACCGGGATCATTGTTTACCTCTATCTTACCCAATATGGTGATAGAAGAAATTGGGCAAGCGCTCTTGGAAACCCAAGCAGAGATTGCTTATGTTTGTAATATTATGACGCAGCGTGGTGAAACCGAGCATTTCACAGATAGTGACCACGTAGCTGTTTTACATCGTCATCTTGGGAAAGCATTTATTGACACGGTTTTAGTGAACATTGAGCAAGTTCCTCAAGAATATATGAATTCTAATAAATTTGATGAATATTTAGTGCAAGTTGAACATGATTTTCAAGGCCTGAAAAAACAAGTTCCTCGTGTCATTTCGTCTAATTTTCTTCGCTTGGAAAATGGCGGAGCTTTTCATGACGGTAAGTCTGTGGTAGATGAACTGATGAAGATCATACAGGTGCGTAAATGAGTTTTACTATTAAAGTGAAAGAAGAATTGCTCGGTCTAGGCAGGAAAGACAAAACAGAATTATCTGCAATTATTAAAATGTCAGGGAGCTTAGGAATTGCTAGTCAGGGTTTGACATTATCCGTTACAACAGAGAATGCAAAAATTGCTCGCCATATTTATGAATTATTGGCAGCTTTTTATCACGTTAAGTCTGATATTCGCCATCATCAAAAAACAAATCTTCGGAAAAATCGTGTTTACACTGTTTTTTTAAATGAAAGTGTGGAACAAATTTTAGCTGATTTACACTTGGCAGACTCTTTTTTTGGAATTGAAGCAGGTATTGATCAAGCTATTTTATCAGATGACGAAGCTAGCCGAGCTTATTTGCGTGGGGCTTTTCTGTCAAGTGGTAGTATGCGCGATCCAGAGTCAGGAAAATATCAGTTGGAAATCTTGTCGGTTTATTCTGATCATGCCGAAGGGTTAGCAACCTTAATGCGAAAATTTTTGTTGGATGCAAAAATAATTGAGCGTAAAAAAGGAGCGGTGACCTATCTGCAACGAGCTGAAGATATTATGGACTTTTTGATTGTGACTGGTGCTATGAAAGCAATGACTGAATTTGAGTCGGTCAAACTTTTGCGAGAAGCTAGAAATGACCTGAATCGGACAAACAATGCAGAAACGGCTAATATCGCTCGAACAGTGACGGCTAGTATGAAGACCATTCACAATATTGGCAAGATTATTGATACAGTTGGTTTAGAAAGTTTGCCTGTTGATTTACAGGAAGTTGCTTATCTGCGCGTTAATCATCCTGATTATTCTATTCAGCAATTGGCAGATAGTCTTAGTAAGCCTTTGACAAAAAGTGGTGTCAATCATCGTTTGAGAAAAATCAATAAAATCGCAAATGAATTGTAGGAAATACAAAGAAGTACGGTTTTTGTGTTATATGCAGAATCAATTTAGGGATTTCCGTGAAAACTTTACAGTTTTCTCTTGAATATTTTCAAAAAATGTGATATAGTTATAAAAATTAAATAATCCTTTAAATCTGTCCCGTGAGGCAGACAAGGAGTCAAAGTATAAGATGGTGTCGCACGGTGAGGCTGTTGGTAGTTTCTCTGTGCTTGCCTAGATTTTCTGAAGTCTCCTTGTGAAGGAGACTTTTTCTATTTTTAAGGAGGCTTTCTATGAAAACGAAAGAAGTTGTAGATGGTTTAACAATGAAACGTGCTATTACACGTATTACTTATGAAATCATCGAACGTAACAAAGAGCTAGACAAGATTGTCTTGATTGGTATTAAAACCAGGGGTGTTTACATTGCACAACGGATTCAGGAGCGGTTGGCACAGCTTGAAAAGATCAATGTACCTATCGGTGAGTTGGATACTAAACCATTCCGTGATGACTTTAAAGTGGAAGAAGATACGACACACGTTCCGGTTGATATTACAGATCATGAAGTTATCTTGGTGGATGATGTGCTCTATACAGGACGCACCATTCGTGCCGCTATTGATAATTTAGTTAGTTTGGGACGTCCGTCACGTGTTAGCTTGGCTGTTTTAGTAGACCGCGGACACCGTGAATTGCCGATTCGAGCAGATTATGTGGGCAAAAACATTCCAACTAGTCGAACAGAAGAAATTATTGTGGAAATGATAGAACAGGATGGTCAAGACCGTGTCTTGATTGCGGAGGGGTTATAAGAAAATGAGTCAAAATGTAAAATACGATGTTCATGATATGCCAAAGCCAGGTCTACTTGTAGGATTGTCATTTCAGCATTTGTTTGCGATGTTTGGAGCGACGGTTTTGGTTCCAATTCTGGTTGGAATTGACCCAGCAGTTGCCTTGTTTTCAAGTGGTCTTGGAACATTAGCACATTTAACAGTTACTAAATACAAAGTACCAGCTTATATGGGTTCTAGCTTTGCTTATATTGCAGCCATGCAAATGTTGATGAAAACAGACGGTATCGCTGCTGTCGCTCAAGGAGCTATTACTGGTGGTCTGGTTTATTTCATTGTCGCTCTCACTGTAAAATTTGCTGGAAACGCTTGGATTGATAAAATTTTGCCGCCAGTTGTTGTAGGACCAATCATTATGGTTATTGGATTAAGTCTGGCCAGCACAGCGGTAAACGATGTCATGTTAAAAGATGGTAAATACAATTTAACTTATTTCATTATTGGGATTGTTACTCTCTTTGCAATCATTCTTTTCAATATTTATGGTAAAAAGATTGTAGGAATTATTCCAGTGCTGTTGGGCTTGATTGTAGGATATGTCTTTGCGCTCGTTCTTGGAGCGGTAACAGGAGAAGACATCATTTCCTTTACAAAAGTGTCTCAAGCTTCATGGTTTCATGTCCCACCTATGCATCTTCCCTTCTTAGACTATAGTGTGAAATTCTACCCAAGTGCAATTTTAACAATGGCGCCAATTGCATTTGTGACTATGACAGAGCATTTTGGTCATGTCATGGTACTGAATAGTTTGACTGAAAAAGATTTCTTTAAAGACCCGGGATTGGATAAAACTCTTGCAGGAGATGGTCTTGCACAAGTTATAGCGGGGATTTTTGGGGCACCACCAGTGACTAGTTATGGTGAAAATATTGGTGTGATGGCTTTAAATAAAATCTATAGCGTTTATGTTATTGCAGGTGCAGCAGTACTTGCGATTGTGATGAGTTTTGTCGGAAAAGTATCGGCACTCTTACAATCTATTCCAACTCCAGTTCTAGGCGGTATTTCTATTGCGCTCTTTGGAGTCATCGCTTCTAGTGGTTTGAAAATTTTAATTGAAAAACAAACAGACTTTGATAATAAGAAAAACCTGTTAATTACCAGTGTAATTTTAGTTGCAGGGATTGGCGGCTTAACGCTTCAACTTTCAGGTCTGCAAATTTCGGGAGTTGCTTTATCAACAGTTCTTGGAATTGTGCTCTATCTTATTCTGCCGGAACCTAAAAATTAGTTTAGACACCTAACTTCATTAAAAGAAATATCTCGTATCTAATAAAAGGAGAAATCACATCATGTCATCTAATCAAATCGCTCTTAAAAATGTTGTATCAATGGAAACTCTTACGAATGAGGAAGTATTGAGTTTGATTAAACGCGGAATTGAATTTAAAAATGGAGCGAAAGCTCATTTTGATGAACGACATACTATTTCTAATCTTTTCTTTGAACCATCTACACGAACTCACAAAGCTTTTGAAATGGCTGAATTGAAGCTGGGATGTAATTTGCTTGATTTTGATTCAAAAACGAGCTCCATCAATAAAGGTGAAACCTTGTATGATACGATATTAACCATGTCGGCCCTGGGAGTAGATGTTTGCGTCATTCGGCATCCAGAAGTGGATTACTACAAGGAATTGATTGAAAGTCCAACTATTACAACTGCAATTGTCAATGGTGGAGATGGTTCTGGTCAACATCCAAGTCAAAGTTTGCTGGATTTGATGACGATTTACCAAGAATTTGGGCATTTTGATGGTTTGAAGGTAGCAATTGCTGGTGACTTAGACCACTCGCGCGTGGCTAAGTCCAATATGCAAATTCTAAAACGTCTTGGAGCAGAGCTTTTCTTTGCTGGTCCAGATGAGTGGAGAAGCGATGAATTTGCTGATTACGGGAAATTCGCAACGATTGATGAAGTGATTGATCAAGTGGATGTGATGATGCTGCTTCGAGTACAACATGAGCGGCACGATGACAACTCAATTTTCTCTAAAGAAAATTACCACAGACTGCATGGGTTGACTCAAGAGCGCTATGATCGGATGAAAGATACTGCTATTCTTATGCATCCGGCTCCGGTAAATCGTGATGTAGAAATTGCAGATCACTTAGTGGAAGCTCCAAAATCTCGTATTGTAGAGCAAATGACAAATGGTGTATTTGTTCGGATGGCAATTATCGAATCTGTCCTAAATGGACGAAAAAAATAATAAGCATTAATACGTTGCTGCAATAACAAACGGAGGGCAAAGATGGAAAAGCGCTTGTTAATTCTGGAAGACGGGACGGTATTTGAAGGTGAGGCGTTCGGGGCTGATATTGATGTGACTGGAGAAATTGTGTTTAATACAGGTATGACCGGCTATCAAGAATCTATTACAGATCAATCTTATAATGGACAAATCTTAACCTTTACTTATCCGTTAATTGGAAATTATGGAATTAACCGCGACGACTATGAATCGATCACTCCCACATGTAAGGGAGTGGTTGTTTATGAGTGGGCACGCCGAGCAAGTAATTGGCGCAATCAAATGACCCTGAATGAGTTTTTAAAGATCAAGAAAATTCCAGGAATTGCTGGTATTGATACGCGGGCATTAACGAAAATCATTCGGCAACATGGAACGATGAAGGCAACATTGGCTAATGTTGGCGACCAAATGGTGCATCTTCAAGATCAGTTGAAAGCAACTGTTTTGCCGACTGATAATATCAAACAAGTTTCAACGAAAACATCGTATCCAGCACCGGGTTCAGGTCCTAGCATTGTGTTAGTTGATTTTGGATTGAAACATTCAATTCTTCGTGAATTAGCAGCACGCAATTGTAATGTGACAGTTGTTCCTTATGATACAAGTGCAGCAGATATTCTGCACCTCCATCCTGACGGTGTCATGTTATCCAATGGGCCAGGTAATCCAGATGACCTACCACAAGTGCTAGAAATGATTCGAGGGATTCAAGGGAAAATTCCTCTTTTTGGTATCTGTATGGGACATCAACTTTTTAGTAAGGCAAATGGTGCTCAAACCTATAAAATGAAATTCGGTCATCGTGGTTTTAATCATGCTGTCAGAGAGATTGCGACAGGGCGGATTGATTTTACCAGTCAAAATCATGGTTATGCTGTTTCGCGTGATGGTTTACCAGAGGAGCTTATCATTACACATGAAGAAATCAATGATAAATCAATTGAAGGCGTACGTCACAGATACTATCCTGCTTTTTCAGTGCAATTTCATCCTGATGCTGCACCAGGGCCACATGATGCCAGCTATCTCTTTGATGAATTTATGGACATGATTGCTGCCTTTCAATTGAAACAAAGTGGTAAGTGATGCTCGATGTTATACTGAAAGTTGACAAATAGAGAAAGGAGAAGGGCAAGTTCTCGTATTTGCTTAACCGAATACGGGATGCGGACTTTGCAAAAAAGATAAGTACATCCTAGACGCGAGCGTCGTCGGCTAGTTTCCTATTTTTGCTATATCCGCTTAACGCCCTTAATATCTTATAAATGCCTAAACGTACAGATATTAAAAAAATTATGGTGATTGGATCTGGTCCCATTATCATTGGACAGGCTGCTGAGTTTGACTATGCAGGAACACAGGCTTGTTTATCTTTAAAAGAAGAAGGTTATAGTGTCGTTCTGGTCAATTCAAACCCAGCGACAATCATGACAGATAAAGAAATTGCAGATAAGATCTATATTGAACCTATCACTATTGAATTTGTAACTCGAATTTTAAGAAAAGAACGTCCCGATGCAATATTGCCAACTCTTGGTGGACAGACAGGTCTTAATATGGCGATGGAATTATCAAGAGCTGGGATTCTTGATGAGTTGGGTGTTGAACTTTTAGGAACCAAGCTGTCTGCTATTGATCAGGCTGAAGATCGCGATCTTTTCAAGCAATTGATGGAAGATTTAGAACAGCCCATTCCAGAATCTGATATTGTTAATAGCGTTGACGAAGCTGTTGCATTTGCTGCTAAGATTGGCTATCCAGTCATTGTTCGTCCGGCATTTACGCTTGGTGGCACAGGCGGCGGTATGTGTGCAGATGAGAAAGAACTTCGTGAAATTGCTGAAAATGGTCTCAAACTGTCACCTGTAACGCAATGTCTGATTGAGCGTTCTATTGCTGGCTTTAAGGAAATTGAATATGAAGTTATGAGAGATAGTGCAGATAATGCTCTAGTTGTCTGTAACATGGAAAATTTTGATCCAGTTGGTATTCATACAGGGGATTCTATCGTTTTTGCGCCAACGCAGACACTTTCAGATATCGAAAATCAAATGCTGCGTGATGCTAGTTTAAAAATTATTCGTGCCCTTAAGATTGAAGGTGGTTGTAATGTACAGCTGGCTCTGGATCCGCATAGCTTTAAATACTATGTCATTGAGGTTAATCCACGTGTCTCACGTTCATCAGCTCTAGCTTCTAAAGCAACTGGCTACCCTATCGCTAAATTAGCTGCAAAAATCGCTGTTGGTTTAACTCTGGATGAGATGATTAATCCAGTTACGGGGACAACTTATGCCATGTTTGAACCAGCTTTGGACTATGTAGTGGCTAAGATTCCGCGTTTTCCATTTGATAAATTTGAACATGGTGAACGTCGTCTTGGAACACAGATGAAGGCGACTGGTGAAGTCATGGCTATTGGGCGTAATATTGAAGAAAGTCTTCTCAAAGCTTGCCGTTCACTGGAAATTGGTGTTTATCATAATGAAATGGCTGAACTTGCTGATGTCAGTGACGACGCTTTGATAGCCAAAATTGTTAAAGCTCAAGATGATCGTCTTTTCTATCTTTCTGAAGCCATTCGTCGTGGATATTCCATTGAGGAACTGTCGGATTTAACAAAAATTGATCTTTTCTTTCTTGATAAGCTCTTGCATATCTTTGAAATTGAAACAGAATTAGCAGCCAAGGTTGGTGATATTGCTATTCTCAAAGAAGCTAAGCACAATGGTTTTGCTGATCGAAAAATTGCTGATATCTGGCAGATGACAGCAGATGCTGTTCGCAAGCTTCGTCTTGACAACAAGATAATTCCTGTTTATAAGATGGTTGATACTTGTGCGGCTGAATTTGAATCTGCAACACCTTATTTCTACTCGACTTACGAATGGGAAAATGAGTCCATCAAATCAGAAAAAGAATCCGTCATTGTTTTGGGTTCAGGTCCGATTCGTATCGGACAGGGAGTTGAATTTGATTATGCGACAGTTCATTCTGTCAAAGCCATTCAAAACGCAGGTTATGAAGCTATTATTATGAATTCCAATCCTGAGACCGTTTCAACAGATTTTTCAGTTTCTGATAAACTTTATTTTGAACCGCTAACTTTTGAAGATGTTATGAATGTAATTGAGTTGGAGCAACCTAAAGGTGTCATTGTTCAGTTTGGCGGACAAACAGCTATCAACTTGGCAGAACCATTGTCGCATGCTGGTGTGACAATTCTGGGTACGCAAGTAGCTGATCTTGATCGTGCAGAAGACCGTGATCTTTTCGAGCAGGCTTTAAAAGATTTAAATATTCCTCAGCCGCCGGGACAAACAGCAACAAATGAAGAAGAAGCGGTCGCTTCGGCTCGTAAAATTGGTTTTCCAGTGCTTGTTCGCCCGTCTTACGTTCTTGGAGGACGTGCTATGGAAATTGTTGAAAATGAAACCGATTTACGCTCTTACATGCGAACAGCTGTAAAGGCCAGTCCGGATCATCCTGTCTTGGTTGATTCTTATATTGTAGGTCGTGAATGTGAGGTAGATGCCATTTCTGACGGTAAGGACGTTCTTATTCCTGGCATTATGGAACATATTGAGCGTGCCGGTGTCCACTCAGGAGATTCTATGGCTGTCTATCCACCGCAAAGTCTTTCAAAAGAAGTTCAGGCAACCATTGCAGATTATACAAAACGCTTAGCTATCGGGCTTAACTGTATCGGGATGATGAATATTCAGTTTGTCATCAAAGACGAAACCGTTTATGTTATTGAGGTTAATCCGCGTGCCAGTCGAACAGTACCGTTTTTATCTAAAGTGACAGATATACCAATGGCACAAATTGCTACTAAATTGATTTTAGGAAGCAGTCTGGCTGAACTTGGCTATAAGGATGGCCTTTATCCAGAAAGTCAAACCGTTCATGTTAAAGCTCCAGTCTTTTCCTTCACCAAATTAGCTAAGGTTGACAGTCTTTTAGGACCTGAGATGAAATCTACAGGCGAAGTCATGGGGACTGATTCAACTCTTGAAAAAGCGCTTTATAAAGCTTTTGAAGCATCTTATTTCCACCTTCCTGCTTTTGGTAATGTCATTTTTACCATTGCTGATGATACTAAAGAAGAAGCATTGGCGTTAGCACGTAGCTTCTCAAATATTGGTTACAGTATTTTAGCTACGGAAGGTACCGCTAAATTCTTTAAAGAAAATGGTATTCAAGCGCAATTAGTTGAAAAAATTGGTACAGATGATCATAATGATATTCCAGCCTTTATTCGTAAAGGCAAGGTTCAGGCAATTATCAATACGGTCGGAACAAAGCGAACGGCAGATGAACATGGCCAGGCTATTCGTCATTCTGCCATTGAACATGGAATCCCACTTTTTACTGCGCTTGATACAGCCAATGCCATGCTTCAAGTTTTAGAAAGCCGTAGCTTCATGACAGAAGCGATTTAGACTGGGTTAAGATATATTAAGTTTTATGCAAACCTTTTCAATTCCTGAAAAATCTGTTATAATGAAAATGAAAATAGTTATTAGAGGAGAGTAGTATGTCTAAAAAAATCATTGGGATTGACCTAGGTGGCACATCGGTTAAGTTTGCGATTCTAACCCGAGAGGGAGAAGTTCAAGAAAAATGGTCTATTAAGACAAATATTTTAGATGAAGGCAGTCATATTGTTGATGATATGATTGAATCTATCAATCATCGCTTGCGACTATTGGGACTTGGGGCAGAAGATTTCATTGGAATTGGCATGGGTTCACCTGGTGTTGTGGATCGTGAAAAAGGGACGGTTATTGGGGCTTATAATCTCAATTGGAAAACTTTACAACCTGTAAAAGAAAAAATTGAGAAAGCAACTGGTATTTCTTTCTTTATTGATAATGACGCAAATGTAGCTGCTCTTGGCGAACGTTGGAAAGGTGCTGGTGAAAATCAGCCTGATGTTGTGTTTATGACTCTTGGAACAGGTGTAGGTGGTGGTATTGTCGCGGAAGGAAAACTACTGCATGGTGTAGCTGGAGCAGGAGGAGAATTGGGCCATATTACAGTTGATTTTGATCAACCAATCCTTTGTACTTGTGGCAAGAAAGGTTGTTTAGAAACAGTAGCTTCTGCAACAGGTATTGTTAATTTAACGCGTCGCTATGCTGATGAATATGCTGGTGATGCAGAGCTAAAAAAACTGATTGATAATGGCGAAGATGTTAATGCAAAAATAGTCTTTGACTTAGCTAAATCTGGAGACGAATTAGCTCTCATTGTTTATCGAAATTTTTCTCGTTACCTTGGTATTGCCTGTGCAAACATTGGATCAATCTTAAATCCATCAACGATTGTTATTGGTGGTGGTGTCTCTGCTGCAGGAGAATTTTTATTAGACGGTGTTCGTAAGGTTTATGAAGAAAATTCTTTCCCACAAGTGCGTACTTCGACAAAACTGGCACTTGCAACGCTTGGAAATGATGCAGGTGTCATTGGAGCGGCTTCTTTAGTTCTTCAATAACCCTTCCAAAAAGAAAAATAATTCAAATAAGGCATTTACAATTTTTATAAAATTTGTTATGATATTAGTTAGTGCGTAATGGAAGCACTAGAAAACGACTAATCCGCTGTGGTCTTGAATCGTAAGATTAGTAAGATAGGAGAAGAAAAATGAATCCATTAATCCAAAGTTTGACTGAAGGTCAACTTCGTACTGATATTCCTGCGTTCCGTCCTGGTGATACTGTTCGTGTTCATGCGAAAGTTGTTGAAGGAAACCGCGAACGTATCCAAATTTTCGAGGGTGTGGTTATCGCTCGTAAGGGTGCAGGTATTTCAGAAAACTATACTGTTCGTAAAATCTCTAACGGTGTAGGTGTTGAACGTATCTTCCCACTTCACACACCACGTGTTGAAAAGATTGAAGTAGTGCGTTACGGTAAAGTACGTCGTGCGAAATTGTATTACCTTCGTGCATTACAAGGTAAAGCTGCGCGTATTAAAGAAATTCGCCGTTAATGTAGAAATAACTCTGTCTGTCGGCAGAGTTTTTCTCTAGTCCCCTTAGTTCAATGGATATAACAACTCCCTCCTAAGGAGTAGTTGCTGGTTCGATTCCGGCAGGGGACATCGTAATATGCTGAAAGCTCTTGTTACTAAAGAGCTTTTGTTATGTTTGGCCAAATTTGTATATTTTGAAAGAGAAACAAATAAAAGCTAAAGTAAGTTTTGTTTCTATAGCAGTGAGATAAAGGAGGAAAATATGAAAGCTTATTTTATTGGTGGTTTAGGATGCAATCGTTTCTATCCTCAAGACTTTTTCGACTCTTTGCATTTTCCAGTTGTTTATCTGGATATGTATGATTCTAAGTTGAAAGAACGATTAACTTCATTACAGGCTTTGAAAGACTGGTTTGTAGCACAAGTTGATATGGAAGATGATATTCTGTTAATTGCCCACTCTTTGGGAGCAGATTTAGCAGTTTATCTAACAAGTGTTTATGATAATATTATGCATCTCGTCTTACTAGATGGTGGATATATTGATATGGACAAGATTTGCCCTTTAAATGTAGAAATAGAAGATGCTTTGAATTATCTTCAAACGAATACTTATAGAAATTTAGAAGGAGCTATTATAGCAGAAAAGCAAAATGCCACTGTGTGGTCAGAAAATATAGAGAGAGCAGTTAAAAAAAGTTTTGTCTTTGATGAGGTACAAAGGTATTGGCATTTGAACTTCTCTGAAATACTGCTCACTCGTTTGTTAACTATTAGACGACAAACTACAGGGAAACTATCTCTTTTACAGAATAGAAATGTGATATTGTTTATTCCAAGAGTAAATCAAAGTACGCCCATCTGGAAACAGAATGCTTTGAAAAATATTCCGGATTTTATAGACATTCTAGAAGTGTCTGGCTGTGGTCATTCCTTATATACAGAAAAACCAAAAGAAATAGCAGCATTACTTAGAGATAAAATAGATACTAACCGGCTTTTTGACAAAAAAGAGACATAGTTTTCACTTTTCTAACCGGGGTTCAATAAAATCGTTTCTAAACTAATTCGTATTTATCGGATTTAGTTTTTTTATTTCTATTATTTCTGTATTGTTTCACTATTTTCTTTCTTTAGTTTTAGGTTTATTTAAGAAAAAATTCAGTCACTTTTAAGAAAAAATGGATATGATAGGTACATTCAAAAGAAAGAGTGTGATGAGATAGAAATTTAAAGTTAAGTATATTGATTTGATGCGCTTTATCATAAAGAAGGATTGAATCATTGCAATGTTCTTTGTAACACAGTCTCTGAATGCTTAAAAATAGAAAGAAGGAATTTGACAAAAATGAAACAAGAGAATACAAATAGAAAAGAGAAGATGATCATAGTGGAAAAAAGTACAAAATGGTGGATGACTGTTGTAGCAAGCGGATCACTTGCTATCGGTCTTCTTAGTGGGCTAGGTATTGGCTCATTGGCGACAAATGCGCTTAATCAGCAAACTAAAGTACAGACAAGTACGACAACTCAGGCGCAAAAGAACCAACAAGGAAACCAAGGTGGCCCGGGAATACCTCCGGGTGGACAAAGTGGAAATAACCAAGGTGATCCCAATGGAAGACCTTCCCAACAAAACGGTGACCAAAATGATAATAGTAATAGTAAAAATGGATCAGGAAATAATAATAACTCAAAGAAAAAAGCTCCATCAAATGCTGACGGTTCGACTAAATCAGACAAGAATAGTAGTACGACAGAAAATAATGACTCAAATACAACAAATTCTTAATATTTTAGAGAAAGTCATGCTATAATAGAATCAGAATAGCAGAAAGTCAGTAGATTGAGTTTTAACACGAAAATGTGAAAATAGTGCTTGGTTCATAATTAAGAGAATGGGAAGAAGTGGAATTTTAAAATTTTTAGTTCTTATTCTATTCTGAAAGAATCAGGATGCTGCTTAAATGCTCGGCTATTGCGCCGTTTAGTACATAACGAATTTTTGATTGAGGGATATTTGTCCTAAACTCATATTTTTAGAAGGAAAAGCGTATGATTAAGATTCTATTAGTAGAAGATGACCTTGGTTTATCTAACTCAGTATCTGATTTTTTGGATGATTTTGCAGATGTCATGCAAGTTTTTGATGGTGAGGAAGGCTTGTACGAAGCTGAAAGTGGTGTGTACGATCTTATCTTACTTGATTTGATGTTACCGGAAAAAGACGGTTTTCAAGTATTGAAGGGATTACGTGAAAAAGGTGTTACAACACCGGTATTGATTATGACAGCTAAAGAGAGTTTGAATGATAAAGGACATGGCTTTGAGCTGGGAGCCGACGATTATTTGACCAAACCATTTTATTTGGAAGAGTTAAAAATGCGGATTCAAGCTCTTTTGAAACGATCGGGCAAGTTTAATGAAAATACTCTTTCTTATGGCGATGTAACCATTAATTTGTCAACGAACACTACACTTGTAGATGGAAATGAAGTAGAGTTACTCGGAAAAGAATTTGATTTATTAGTATATTTCTTGCAGAATCAAAATGTTATTCTACCGAAGACGCAGATTTTCGATCGCTTATGGGGGTTTGATAGTGATACAACCATTTCAGTTGTAGAAGTTTATGTCTCAAAAATTCGGAAAAAATTGAAAGGGACGACCTTTGCGAATAATCTTCAAACACTTCGCAGCGTCGGATATATTTTAAAAGATGCTGAATAAACTAAAAAAAGCATGGTATGCGGATGATTTTTCTTATTTCATTCGCAATTTTGGTATTTTTACTCTAATTTTCTCAGCTATGACCTTGATTATCATTCAAGTTATGCGCTCAAGCCTTTATACAACGGTAGATAACAATTTAAAAAGCTTGAGTCAAGATTCGGCTTCTGTGATTAATTTAGCACTTGCTCGAAAAGTAGGGCTAGATCAAAAGTCAGAAAATGGAGAGCCTAAAAGTGGAACAGCTGACAAAGAATTGACAGATAAACCAAATGTTAGTGCCAATACAGAAGTTATTTTATTTGATAAGAATTATAAGCCGATTATTACAAGCAATAATTTCTTAGGGTTCAATAAGCTTTCCTTTAATAGCAAGCAATTAGACCACATTCGTCAGATTCAAGTAAAAAGCAATTATGGTCGAGAAGAAACCTATCGAATGATTTTATTTGAGGTAAAACTGCCTAATTTGGAGACCAATGTCAAATACGCAGCGGTTTTTATCAATATCAGTCAATTGGAACAAACTAGTCAAAATCATGAACAGTTGATTGTGGTGGTGATGATTAGTTTCTGGGGAATTTCCTTGATTGCTAGTGTTTATCTTGCACGGGTCAGTGTTAAACCTCTTTTAGAAAGCATTCAAAAGCAAAAAAGTTTTGTCGAAAACGCTAGTCATGAGTTGCGTACACCTCTAGCTGTGTTGCAAAATCGTTTGGAGACTTTGTTTAGAAAGCCAGAAGCTACTATTATGGAAGCCAGTGAAAGCATTGCTTCTAGTTTGGATGAAGTGCGGAATATGAAAATGTTGACGACAAACTTACTCAATCTAGCACGGCGTGATGATGGGATTAAACCAGAGATTGGTGATATTGAACCCAATTTCTTTAATACAACTTTCACCAACTATGAAATGGTTGCCGCAGAGAATGGGAAAATTTTCCGGTTTGACAATAGGATTCACCGTGTGATAAAAACGGATAAGACCTTGCTGAAGCAATTGATGACTATCTTGTTTGATAATGCCCTAAAATATACAGATGAAGATGGTGTGATTGAATTGACAATCTCTGCAAATGATCGAAATTTGTTTTTGAAGGTTTCGGATAATGGTCCGGGGATTAGTACGGCAGATAAGAAAAAGATTTTTGATCGTTTTTATCGTGTTGATAAAGCACGGACTCGGCAGACAGGTGGTTTTGGTTTAGGGTTGTCGCTTGCAAAGCAAATCACAGAAGCTCTTAAAGGAACCATTGCAGTGAAAGACAATAAGCCTAAAGGAACTATTTTTGAGGTGAAGATTGCGATTCGAACGGATAATAAAAAGAAAAAATAGATTTAGGATACTTTCAGTGTGCCTGTAAAGAAAGTTATTCCGAAAGATGATAATAAAACACGACCAGGTCAAGACGAGTTGTTAGCTAATCTTGATTTGGTCGTGTTTTTTTCTTGTTTAAAAGCATAGTTGAATGAGAATGTCAACATCGTTCTTTCTTGCTTTCATATGCCTGGCGGACGAAGCAAGTAAATTTCAGTTTATTCCGTCAGCCCGGCAGACGAGTTGCCTGAGTTTTAATTTATTCTGTCAGCTGGGCGGACGAGCTGACTAAGTTTCGGTTTATTCTGTCGACTGGGCGGACGAGCCACCTAAGTTTTAGTTTATGCTGTCAGCCGGGCGGACGGGGGTCTCAACTTTCTGTTTGCTTCGTCGCCCCGATCGACAGAGAGAGCGAATTTGGGTTTAGCTCTCTCTGTGTTCCTTATTTTACTGCGCAGACCAGACGCTAACTGATTTTTCTGCAACTGGGAAATCTGCCCAGCCGTCTTCCTCGATTATCACGGCTGAAGAATTGTTTCCTAAGTAATCTTTAAACTCCTTACCAGCCCAATTTTCACCAACATACATGCGTTTTGAATTAGCTTGATCGTTTGTCAAAATAACAGCAATTGGCTGTCCATTGTCTTTGCCTGAACGAGTCCAAGCAATGCAATGCTCGTCGTCAAAATAATCCGTCTGTTCACCATAGGCTAAGTTGAGACGAATATCTAATAATTTATCAAGAACTGTTTGGAAGCTGGCTTGAGCGAATTCGCCGTTGATACCATAGTAGTCTCCATAGAAAACGCAAGGTAGACCTGCTTTACGCAATAAAATGAGAGCATAAGCAGCAGGCTTAAACCATTCTTCAACAGTTGATTCCAGCGCTTGTCCACGTTGTGTGTCGTGATTATCGACAAAAGTAACAGCCGATTCAGGATGATTTTTGACGAGTGTTTGTTCAAAAATATTTCTCAAATCATAGTCCACTCCAGCGCGACTAGCATCAAATAGATTATGATGAAGCTTGACATCAACTAAATCAAAACGATAGTCAATGCTTCCTAAATAATCGTTATTTGCAGTTTCATCACCATTCCAAAACTCTCCAAAGACATAGAAATCTTCTCCATACTTCGCCATAATATCACGGATAAAATTTCTCATAAAGAAAGAGTCGATATGCTTAATAGCGTCTAACCTAAAGCCATGAATGCCAGTCGTTTCGATAAACCAATCTGCCCAATCATAAAGGTTTTGAATGACTTCTGGGTGCTTAAAATCAAGGTCAGCATACATGAGATAATCAAAATTGCCATTTTCATTATCAACTAAGTCATCATCTGCCCACCCTTTGTTGTCTCCTTGAATGAGATAAATCCCTGATTTATTCCGTTGAGCATCATAATCAGTCCCAGTAAAGTGATACCAATGCCACTCAAAATCATTGTATTTTTTGTGGCGACCTGGGAACGTGAATTTAGTCCAACCTTTAATTTCAAAAGGTTCAGAGAGTGCAACTGTACGATCGTTTGGGTCAACTTCAATAACAGTAAATCGCTCTTTGTAATCTGCTGCTGCTTTGTGATTTAAAACGATATCTGCAATAGGCTCGATTCCATTTTCTTTGAGCGACTTAATAGCTTTCAAATATTCTTCTTTTAAGCCGTACTTTGTTCGAATCGTTCCTTTTTGGTCAAACTCGCCTAAATCAAATAGGTCATAGATACCGTAACCAACATCGTTGGAACTAGTAGCTTTAAAAGCTGGTGGCATCCAAACCTTGCGAATCCCTTTAGAAGCTAGATGTGGGGCATCTTTTGCTAAGCGATTCCAATGTTGTCCGTCATTTGGTAGATACCATTCAAAATATTGCATCAATGTTTGATTTTCCATACGAGATACTTCTTTCTTATCTTGATGGCTATTATTTTATCAAAATAACTCTTTTGACGCAAACGTTTGCGTAAATTTTATAGAATCAGAAACGATAAAATGAATTGAAACTGTTATTTTGAAGGTATATAATAAAGCTAGTGAGCTATTTTTATTAAAAAGTTGAAGGAGCCATTGATGAAAAATAGGATTCAAGATATTTTTGACAAGAGCATGGTGATTGAAAGTTTTACGCATACGGATTTGGAAAGAAATATTGAAAATTTTCTCAATCAATATATTGGCAGTCTGCCGTATTTTCAGGAGCATTCGGATTACTTTGGCACATATCAGATTCCGAATGATTTTTTTCATCGCAGCGTGAATTGGGCTTTAGTAAAACGTCATTGTGCAGATACAGTGATTTTGTTTCATCACCATGATACAGTTGATATTGAGGATTTTGGCAATTTAAAGGAAATTGCCTTTGATAATATGGCTTTGAAAAAGGCTTTAGCAAGTTCTGCACTGGGTCAGGATGTGTTAGAAGATATAATTTCTAACGAATGGCAATTTGGTCGTGGATCATGTGATATGAAAGCTGCATTGGCTTTGCAATTGGGAGTAGTCGCAGAATATGCGAGCAAAGCAGAAGGGAAAGTGAATCTTCTTTATTTATCTGTTGGAGATGAGGAATCTTATTCTCAAGGAATGAGAGCTGCGGTAGGTTTGCTTTCTGATTTGAAGAAGAAATTTCATTTAAATTATATCTTGGCTATTGATTCAGAACCATTTGAAAGCAATTCAGCTCAGGAAAAAGTGCTGCATGTTGGAACAGTTGGGAAAATGATGCCTGTCGTGGTTACGCAGGGTATTCTTTCCCACATGAAAGAGCCTCTCAAGGGTATCAATGCTGTTTCGCTTCTAGCAAAAGTAGTAGAAAAAATTGATCTTAATCCTCTCTTGTCGGATTTGATTGATGGAGAGCGGGCTCCTTTGCCCTCATGGTCTTATATGCGTGATTTGAAGGAAAATTATGATGTATCAACTGTTCTTAGGGCAGCAGGCTATTTTAACGTTCTTTATTTAGATAAAAGTCCGAAAGAGCTGATGATGGCAATTCAACATCTTTGTCAAGAAGCTGTTGATGAATTTTATGAGCGCTATCAGACTTTGCAGGTGGTTTATAAAGAGTATAAAAAAGTCACAAAACCTCGTGTATTGACTTATGAAGAGTTAATCCAGTTATGTCAAAAGAAGTCTGGATTTGAAGAATTTATGCACAAGGTAACCCGATCTGCTCATAAAGCATTTCAAGCGGGCTTAAGCTATCAAGAAATAACCATTGAAACTGTTCAAAAGGTGTTAGATTTCTATGATAAAAAGGAAGCATTTGTGGTGCTGACCATTGCACCACCTTATTATCCTTCTATGAATTGCCGGCATCTGAAAAATAGTGTGGTTGATATTGAAAAACTCATTGCACTTTATAGTAGATACTTAGCTGATACGGCGGCTGCTCGTCTAACAGTAGAAGAGTTCTTTATGGGAATTTGCGATATTAGTTACTGTGCTTTAGAAAAATCTGTTGAAGAACATCAGAAAATTATCGATAGTATGGCTGTCCCTGAAAATTTATATCCGATTGATTTCGAGAAAATTCAGGATATCAATGTTTCTGGAATCAATCTGGGTCCTTGGGGAAAGGATTTGCATCAGTTAACAGAACGCGTCTATGAAAAGGATATGTTGAAGACGATTCCTCAATTTCTGTTATATTTGTTAGAACACATTGACAGCATTAAAAAATAAAACAAGAGAGCTATATTCAGTTTAGTTAGGAATATAGCTCTTGTTTTTTATGAAAATTGTGCTAAAAAGTTATCTAGTTCCTTTTGATTGTGAAGGGTTATCCATTTAGAAGCGTACATTTTTTGAAGTTTTTCATAACGTGTGCGAATGTTTATTGTTCGCCCGTCATGTAGAATCCAGCGGATAAATTCCCAATCAAATTTTTCAATGCACCCCTTTGCCGTACTATCGCGATTTTTGCCACGATAAATCAGATAACGCTTAAAAGCACGATAGAGACAACTCCAACGTGAGAAATTTAAAAAAATAATTCGGTCTGCTTGTTTCATTCTCTCTTCATAGCAGCAGGAGCTGTAGTTTCCGTCTATCACCCAGTTTTCTTTGGCTTCTAAAAATCCTTTAACTTGCTCTTGCATCCAGCTGCGGTCACTCATTTCCCAATTGGGTAGAAACTGCAGTGTGTCTAAATGCAATTTGGGAATAGAGTAATACTGGGCTAATTTGGTCGTTAAAGTAGATTTTCCCGATCCAGAATAACCAATGATTGTAATTTTCATATCTAGCCTTTCTGTTTTCAGCAACAAAAAAAGCTCCACTGAGCTCTTTTTTACGTTATGCAGATTATTTTGCAAGTTTTGTAGCAAGACGTGCTTTATCGCGGCTCGCTTTGTTTTTATGAATCAAACCTTTAGTTTCTGCTTTATCGATAGCTGAGCTTGCAGCGCGGAAAAGTTCTTCAGAAGGATTTGCTTCAAATGCTTTAATTGCAGAACGCATAGCTGATTTTTGAGCTGAGTTTTTTTCGTTTTGTTTAACGTTTAATTCAGCGCGTTTGATAGCTGATTTAATATTTGCCAATGTTTTCACCTCCAATGATATACTAACTATCTAATTATATATGAAAAGTTGAAATTTGACAAGCCTTTTTATTTTTTAAGATAAATTTCATCAATTTCATGATTTGCTGTTTTATGAAGAATAATTTCGGCTCGGTTGCGTGTGGGTTCAATATAATCCTGTAAATTGACAAGATTAATAGATTTCCAGACATTTTGAGCAAATTCCATGACTTTGTTTTCTGGCTGAGAAGTGAAAGGATGATAATAGTTAGTTGGCTCTTCTTTTGCTAAAGTGAGCAATTTTTTAAAACGATCCAGATACCAAGTTTCGATATTTTCAACTTCTGCATCCACGTAAATCGAAAAATCAAAGAAATCCGTCATGTAGAGACGTTCATTTTGTGGATTTTGAAAAACATTGATACCTTCAACGATGACAAAATCTGCGGCTGTAACATACTGTTTTTCGTCTGGAACAATATCATAAATTTCATGAGAATAAACAGGAATTTGATAATCCTTTCCATTTTTGATATTGTCCAAAAAGTCAAGCAAGAGCCCCATATTATAGCTTTCGGGAAAGCCTTTGCGCTTGAGAAGATTTTGCTCCTGCAAGTGAGCATTTGGATAAAGAAATCCGTCCGTCGTCACCAATTCAACAGTAGCATTTGAAAATGTTCTAGATAAAAGGATTTGCAAGAGCCGACTGGTAGTAGATTTTCCAACAGCAACGCTGCCAGAGACACCGATAATAAACGGTTGGCGTTTGATAGCTTTCTGTAAAAAAATACCTTTTGAAAATGCTAAATCTTCTTTTGAGCGCTTATAAATTTGGATGAGATTGGTCAAGGGAAGATAAACATCTGTTACATCTTGAAGGCTAATCTTATCATTGAAACTTTTGATGGAATTTAGCTCTTTTTGCGTTAAAGGTGGAGTTGTTTTGCGATGTAAGTTTTGCCAAGTTTTTCGACTAATTTTTTCAAAATGGATAAATTCGTTATTCATAGAGGACTCCTATTAATATGACCATTAGTATATCATAATTTTAAACAAATTGTAAACGGTTTACAAATAAAAGGTCTTTATGTTAAAATAGTTTTATGACTAAAATGTATTTCGCAGAAAATCCAGATGCAGAACATGATATTCACGAACTGAACGTTCAACTTCTGGGACAAAATATGACTTTCTTGACTGACGCCGGCGTCTTTAGTAAGAAAATGATTGATTATGGAAGTCAAACGCTTTTAAAGTGTCTTGATTTTCATAAGCAAGAAAGCGTATTAGATGTTGGTTGTGGCTATGGAACATTAGGACTTACTTTAGTCAAGGCTAAAGAAGTCAAGGCGACCCTTGTTGATATAAATCAGCGTGCTCTTGATTTAGCTCGCCAAAATGCTAATCGTAATCAAGTTCTAGCTACGATTTTTCAATCTAATATTTATCAAAATGTAGAAGGGAGATTTCATCATATTATCAGCAATCCACCGATTCGAGCTGGGAAACAGATTGTTCATGAGGTGATTGCAGGAAGCCATGCGCACTTACTAGACGGAGGTGACTTGACGATTGTTATTCAAAAAAAACAGGGAGCGCCAAGTGCAAAAGCTAAGATGGAAGAAGTATTTGGAAATTGCGAAATTTTAAAAAAAGATAAGGGATATTATATCCTTAGAAGTAGGAAGGAAATATGAGAACAGTTGATGTTATTCAGAAAAAGCGGGATGGCTTAGAATTAACCAGCGATGAAATTAAGTGGTTAATCGAAGGATATGTTGCCGGAACCGTGCCCGATTATCAGATGTCGGCTTTTGCAATGGCAGTATATTTTAAAGGCATGAGTACTCGCGAGATTTCTGATTTGACGATGACCATGGTAGGCACAGGTCAGCAAATTGATTTGTCAGCTATTTCTGGAATCAAGGTTGATAAACATTCGACCGGAGGTGTAGGCGACAAAGTGACACTGGTGTTAGTACCATTGGTGGCTAGTTTTGGCGTGCCTGTTGCTAAAATGAGTGGTCGTGGACTCGGTCATACAGGAGGAACACTTGATAAACTAGAATCCATTAAAGGATTTCAGATTGAGCGCAGCCAAGAAGAATTTATTAAACAAGTGCAGGATATCGGATTGTCCGTTATTGGTCAGTCAAATCAGTTGGTGAAAGCTGATAAGTTACTTTATGCTTTGCGTGATGTGACAGCTACCGTCGATACGATTCCTCTGATTGCAAGTTCTGTTATGAGCAAGAAAATTGCAGCTGGTGCGGATAGCATTTTGTTAGACGTGACAGTTGGGGAAGGCGCATTTATGAAAAATCTAGAAGATGCGCGTGCTCTAGCTCGTACTATGGTTGATTTAGGAAAGGCGGTTGGGCGTAGGACGACAGCAGTTATTACTGATATGAGCCAACCTCTGGGAACTAGTATTGGTAATCGGTTAGAAATTCTTGAAGCCTTGGACATTTTGCAAGGAAAAGGACGAGAAGATGTAACAGAATTTATTTGTGAATTAGGCCAAATCATGCTTGGCTTAGCAAATGTTGAAAAAACTGTAAAAGAAGTGCGAGAACATCTATTTGATGGATCGGCACTGCAAAAATTTGAAGCCATGGTTGTTGCACAAGGTGGCGATTTAGAAGATTTGTACCGCCCTTCATCAGCAAAATACGTTGTAGAAGTGACTGCAGATGAAGCGGGTTATATTTCTGAATTGCCAGCGATGGAGTTTGGTTTATTTGCTATGCGGCTGGGCGCAGGTCGAGCTGTGAAATCTGATGCATTAGACTTTGAAACAGGAATTGTTTTTGAAAAGAAAGTCGGAGAGCCGGTCAAAATCGATGAAATTGTCGCAAAAATTTATGCAAATGAAAAAATTTCACAAGAACTAGTTACAGAATTCAAAAAAAATGTTAAAATAAGTAATGAGTCGAAAAAAGTTCAAGAGATTATTGAAGTAATCGCTTAACTTACAGGAGAACCGAAAATGAAGTTAAATAAATATATAGATCATACGCTTTTAAAGCCAGATGCTCACCAAGAGCAAATTGAAAAATTGATTGAAGAAGCAAGAGAATATGATTTTGCAAGTGTTTGTGTTAATCCAACATGGGTCAGTTTTGCAGCAGAAGGATTACGAGATACAGATGTTAAGGTTTGTACTGTTATTGGTTTCCCTTTGGGTGCAAATACACCTGCTGTAAAAGCTTTTGAGGCAAAAGATGCCATTAAGAACGGAGCAGACGAAGTAGACATGGTTATCAATATTGGTGCTTTGAAATCTCAAAATCTGGTGTTGGTAGAAGAAGATATTGCTGCTGTTGTGGAAGCAAGCGGTGACACACTGGTAAAAGTAATTATCGAAACTTGTTTGTTAACTGATGAAGAAAAAGTTGTAGCGTGTCAGTTAGCCCAAAAAGCTGGTGCAGACTTTGTAAAAACTTCAACTGGATTTTCAACAGGTGGAGCTACTGTTCATGATGTAGCATTGATGAGAAAGACAGTGGGTCCAGATATGGGTGTTAAAGCTTCAGGTGGGGCTCGTTCGTATGAAGATGCAGTTGCATTTATTGAAGCAGGCGCAACGCGTATCGGAGCTTCTTCTGGTGTAGCCATTATGAAAGGAGAAAAAGCTAGTGGCGACTACTGAGTTGATTGATCTAGCGATTGAGACAAGTAAAAAAGCTTACGTTCCTTATTCTCATTTTCCGATTGGCGCTGTACTAGTAGCTAAAAATGGTCAGATTTTTACAGGCGTAAACATTGAAAATGCTAGTTTTGGTCTGACGAACTGCGGTGAGCGGACAGCCATATTTAAGGCTATTTCAGAAGGTGTTACGGAGTTTGAGGAATTAATCGTTTATGGTGAAACTCAAAAGCCCGTTTCTCCGTGTGGAGCTTGTCGTCAAGTAATGGCAGAATTTTTTCCGCAGAATTTAAAGGTAACACTTGTTGCCAAAGATAAATCGACGGTCGTGATGACGGTCAGGGAATTACTTCCGTATTCTTTTACTAACTTGGAGTAGTTGGTAAAAATGGTCATTTGACCAAAGTTAATTTTGCAACTTTGTTGCACATCTTATTTAGGAGGTTCAGAGATGAACAAGAAACAATGGCTAGGCCTTGGTCTAGTAGCTGTCGCAGCAATTGGACTTGCTGCATGTGGTAACCGTGCATCTAAATCAAGCAATAAAGATGCAAAGACAGATTTGAAAGCTGCAATTGTAACAGATACAGGTGGTGTAGATGATAAATCGTTTAACCAATCAGCTTGGGAAGGCTTGCAAGCTTGGGGTAAAGAAAATGGTTTGACAAAAGACCATGGCTTCACTTATTTTCAATCTACTAATGAATCAGAATATGCTACTAACCTTGAGCAGGCAGCTTCTGGTAATTACAAGTTGGTCTTTGGTATTGGTTTTGCTCTTCGTAACGCTGTAGAAGCAGCAGCAAAGGATCATTCTGATACGAACTATGTTATCATTGATGATGAGATTAAAGGTCATAAGAACGTAGCTTCTGCTTTATTTGCTGATAATGAAGCTGCTTACCTTGCAGGTGTGGCTGCAGCAAAAACAACTAAAACCAAGAAAATTGGCTTTGTTGGTGGTATTAAAGGTGCTGTTTTGACTCGCTTTGAAAAAGGTTTTGAAGCAGGTGTGAAATCTGTTGATCCATCTATTAAGATTGATGTGAAATATGCGGAAAGCTTTAGTGATGCAGCAAAAGGTAAAACCATTGCAGCTGCTCAATATGCAGCTGGTGCAGATATTGTTTACCAGGTAGCCGGTGGTACTGGTGCAGGTGTATTCAACGAAGCAAAATCCATCAATGAAACTAGAAATGAATCTGAAAAAGTTTGGGTTATTGGTGTTGACCGTGACCAAAACGAAGAAGGTAAATACAAATCTAAAGATGGCAAAGAATCTAATTTTGTTTTAGCTTCTACTCTGAAACAAGTTGGTGGTACTGTAAAAGATATTGCTAACAAAACAGCAAAAGGGAAGTTTCCTGGAGGTAAAACTACAACTTATGGTTTGAAAGATAAAGGTGTAGATTTAACAACTAAGAATTTGTCTGCTGAAGCTAAAAAAGCAGTAGAAGATGCAAAAGCAAAAATCCTTGATGGAAGTATTAAGGTTCCTACAGATAAGTAATCTGACACTCAAGAAGCGACCTTCGTGGGTCGCTTTTTTGAGATTGAGACAGCTTTTGTCTCAGTAAAGCTGGCTAATCTTTTAGTGAGTTTTACTGAAATAAAATAATTTCTGAAAGGAATTTAATCATATGGCACATGAAAATGTCATTGAAATGCATGAAATAACCAAGATTTTTGGTGAATTTGTCGCAAATGACAAAATTAACCTTAATCTAAGACGTGGTGAAATTCATGCACTTTTAGGAGAAAACGGAGCGGGGAAGTCCACTCTGATGAATATGTTGGCGGGCTTGCTTGAACCAACAAGTGGTGAGATTACTGTGAATGGAAAGTCAGTAACAATTGATTCTCCATCAAAATCAGCATCTTTAGGAATCGGAATGGTTCACCAACATTTTATGTTGGTAGAGGCTTTTACGGTTGCTGAAAACATTATTTTGGGGAGTGAAACGACGAAAAATGGTGTTTTAGACATTAGGAAAGCAATTAAAGATATCACGGAGCTATCTGAAAAATATGGTCTTGCTGTAGATCCTACAGCAAAAGTCGAAGATATTTCAGTTGGTGCGCAACAGCGTGTTGAAATCTTAAAGACCTTGTATCGTGGCGCTGATATCCTGATTTTTGATGAACCAACCGCAGTATTAACTCCTTCAGAAATTGAAGAACTAGAGCATATCATGAAAAATCTAGTTAAGGAAGGAAAATCCATCATTTTGATTACGCACAAATTGGATGAAATTCGTGCTGTTTCAGATCGTGTCACCGTTATCCGTCGTGGTAAAAGTATTCAAACTGTTGAGATTGGTGGAGCAACGAATAAAGATCTTGCTGAAATGATGGTTGGGCGTTCGATATCCTTTACGACAGAAAAAATAGCATCAGACCCTAAGGAAGTTATTCTATCCATTAAAGATTTGATCGTTAATGAAAATCGTGGTGTGCCTGCTGTTAAAAATTTGTCTTTGGATGTGCGAGCTGGTGAAATTGTCGGAATTGCTGGGATTGATGGAAATGGACAAAGTGAGCTAATTCAAGCAATCACAGGCCTTCGGAAAGTAAAATCAGGAAGTATTACTATAAAAGGCGAAGAAGTCGTTGGTCTATCTCCAAGGAAGATTACCGAAATGCAAGTCAGCCACGTTCCTGAAGATCGGCATCGTGATGGCTTAGTACTGGAGATGATGCTGTCTGAAAATATGGCTTTGCAAACTTATTACAAGGAGCCATTAAGCAAAAATGGTATCTTAAATTATAATAATATCACTTCTTATGCACGCAAATTAATGGAGGAATTTGATGTTCGTGCTGCAAGTGAAACTGTTCCAGCATCTGCACTTTCAGGAGGAAATCAGCAAAAAGCGATTATTGCTCGTGAAATCGATCGTAATCCAGATCTTTTAATCGTTAGTCAACCAACTCGTGGACTTGATGTTGGGGCGATTGAATATATTCACAAACGTTTGATTGAAGAGCGCGATAAGGGGAAAGCAGTACTTGTTGTCAGCTTTGAATTGGATGAAATTTTGAATGTTTCAGATCGTATCGCTGTTATCCATGATGGTAAAATTCAAGGCATTGTAACCCCTGCTGAAACCAATAAGCAAGAGTTAGGTATCTTGATGGCTGGTGGTGAAATTAAGAAGGGAGATTCAAATGACTAAGAAAACACAGCAAATTGCAGTGCCTTTGATTTCCGTTGTTCTTGGGATTTTGCTAGGTGCCATTGTCATGTGGATTTTTGGATATGATGCTATTTGGGGCTACGAAGAATTGTTCAAAGCAGCCTTTGGTACCGTTCGAAATATTGGAGAAATTTTCCGTGCAATGGGTCCACTTATTTTAATTGCTCTTGGATTTGCAGTGGCAAGTCGAGCTGGATTCTTTAATGTTGGTTTGCCTGGACAAGCTTTAGCAGGTTGGATTTTGAGCGGCTGGTTTGCACTTTCGTTTCCGAACCTTCCACGTCCGATTATGATTCTCGCGACAGTTGTCATTGCAGCAGTAGCCGGTGGGATTATTGGAGCAATTCCTGGTATTCTTCGTGCTTACTTAGGAACGAGTGAAGTTATTGTAACGATCATGATGAACTACATTGTTCTTTATGTTGGAAATGCAATGATTCATAGTTTCCCCAAGAGTGTCATGCAAAGTATTGATTCAAGTATTAAAGTTGGAGCAAATGCAACCTATCAAACAGAGTGGTTGCGAGCGTTGACAAACAATTCACGGATGAACATCGGAATCTTCTTTGCAATCATTGCAGTTGTTCTTATCTGGTTTATGTTGAAAAAAACAACACTTGGCTTTGAAATCCGCTCTGTCGGACTAAACCCAAATGCGAGTGAGTATGCAGGGATGTCTGCTAAAAGAACGATTATTCTTTCAATGATTATCTCAGGCGCGCTTGCTGGTGTCGGAGGTGTTGTCGAAGGACTAGGAACATTCCAAAACATCTATGTACAAGGAAGTTCTCTTGCTGTCGGATTTAATGGTATGGCCGTTAGTTTATTAGCTAGCAATTCACCAATTGGTATTCCATTTGCAGCCTTCTTATTTGCAGTGCTCCAAGTCGGTGCTCCAGGTATGAATACCGCAACGATTCCGGCTGAGTTGGTAAATATTGTAACAGCGTCTATTATTTTCTTCGTAAGTATTCATTATATTATTGAACACTTTATCAAACCAAGAAAACAAGCAAAAGTCAAGGGAGGAAAATAAGATGAATTTTGTAACGATGTTAAGTCTATTAGTTTCCTCTATGCTGATTTATGCAGCACCTTTGATTTTTACAAGTATTGGTGGAGCTTATTCTGAGCATGCAGGAATTGTCAATGTCGGACTCGAAGGTATTATGGTAATGGGGGCTTTTTCAGGAGTTGTCTTTAACCTTACCTTTGTCAATACTTTTGGAAATTTAACTCCGTGGCTGGCACTTTTGGTTGGCGGTATTGTGGGATTGATTTTCTCTCTTATCCATGCTGTTGCAACGATTAATTTCCGAGCCGATCATGTTGTTAGTGGTACAGTGCTCAATTTGATGGCACCTGCCTTAGCAATTTTCTTGGTAAAAGCTTTCTATAACAAAGGACAAACTAATAATATTCAAGTATCATTTGGCAAATTTAACTTTCCGCTATTATCAGATATTCCTGTCATTGGAGATATTTTCTTCAAACATACCAGTCTAATGGGGTATATTGCAGTAGCATTTGCCTTTCTAGCTTGGTTCATTATGTTTAAGACGAAATTTGGGCTGCGTTTACGTTCTGTAGGGGAGCACCCACAAGCGGCTGATACATTGGGAATCAATGTTTATCTCATGCGTTATTATGGTGTGATGATTTCAGGTTTCCTTGGCGGTGTCGGCGGTGCGATTTATGCTCAATCTATCTCAGTAAACTTTGCTGCAACAACGATTATCGGACCAGGCTTTATCTCACTGGCTGCTATGATTTTTGGTAAATGGAACCCAATTGGAGCTATGTTTTCAAGTCTCTTCTTTGGACTGTCACAAAGTTTAGCTGTTATCGGAAGTCAATTGCCATTCCTATCACACGTACCAGCAGTTTATTTGCAAATTGCACCGTATGTACTAACTATTGTCGTATTAGCGGCTTTCTTCGGAAAAGCTGTTGCACCAAAAGCAGATGGTGTTAATTATATCAAATCAAAATAATTTATTGCAAAAAGCCAAGTTACTTTTCAAAGTAGCCTGGCTCTTTTTATAAAAAAACAATTATTCTGCTTGGAAAAACTTTCTAAAAGAATAATTGTCTTTAAAGTTACTTACATAAAATATACAATTGCAAGATACTGAAGTGCAGATGCTGCTAGGATGAAGAGATGCCAAATCATATGGAAATATGGCTTTTTCTTAGCATAAAATCCTGCACCAACAGTATAGCAGAGTCCTCCAGCCAGCATCAGTCCCCAGAAGACTGGTCCTGTTTGCCCAATGATTTGGGGAACGATAAGAATCACTAACCATCCCATAATAAGATACAGTGCCAAACTGAATTTTTCATTAACTTTTTTAGCAAATATTTTATATAAAATACCAAAAATGGTGGTTCCCCATTGAATGCCAATGATAAGGTAACCTAACCAGTTATTCATAAGAGACAATACAACGGGGGTATAGCTTCCAGCGATAGCGATATAAATCATCGAATGATCAATGATTCGCAAGATATACTTGTGTGTAGAACCATAGCTCATAGAATGGTAAATGGTTGAAGAAAGAAACATCAGAAATAAACTGATGACAAAAATTGAAACTCCGACGGCAGCAAGCATACCATGTTCTTCATAGCTGTAAATAGCAGAAATCGGAAGTAAAATTAGCATGATGATAGCACCAATAGCATGAGTAACGGCATTGGCGATTTCTTCACCAAAACTCAGCTGCTTGCTAAGTTTAAGGGTTTGGTTCATCTTTTGTCCTCCTTTCTAAGGATAAAGCAAGATCTTTCGTTTGATGAAATAATTTTACAGTTTGACAGGCTGCTTCAATAGCAGGTGCAGTATTATCTGTTTTTTCCTCTCGCATACAGTAGACAAATTCATTGTAGAGAGTAGCAGAATCCTTTTCGTTTACTAAAAGCTGAATCGTTTTGATAATATCTGGTATAGGAAAGACAGGCTTCAAAGTTGTCAATACAATCAATCGAGCAATCTGGATACGATTATATTTCTTCTTAATTGGTTTTGGAATATGAGCGTGTTTGACATAGTTATTAACCATAGCAGCGGTTAAAGATTTATCTGTACCACGAAATGCCTGTTCGTTTACACCATTCACATAGAGAAGAACTTGGTCAAGATAGAGATCTAAGTCAGGTAATTCCTCCCAAGTTGGGAATTGTGTGATTTTCAAAATATCCACCTCTATATAATCTAGTCTTAATAACTAGATTATATAATAATAAATGTCTTGTGTCAAGAGAAAAATCATTTGTTCTGCAAAATAACTTTTGATACAATAAGATTATGAAAATTTTAATTCCAACTGCAAAGGAAATGAATCTTAGCCTTAAACCGCATGGCAAGTGTTTTCTTTCAGAGCAAACAAAAACAATTGTAGCTAGTCTGTCACAGTATTCTATTGAAGAGTTAGCGAAGCTTTATCATGTTAATCTGGAGCGGGCAGAAGAGGAGCATCTTCATCTGCAACAATTAAAAAATGAGCAAGCTCTTACTTACCCAGCTTTACATTTATTTGATGGTCTCATGTATCGAAATATCAAAAGAAGTGATTTAATGGAGAAAGAGTTGAGGTATATAGACAATCATTTGCTCATTACCTCTAGTCTATATGGTATTATGCCAGCTATGGCGTTGATTTCACCTCATCGATTGGATTTTTTAGTGAAATGTACCATTTCTGGCAAAAGCTTGAAAAATTATTGGCGCAATGATTATGATGCAGCTATTTCAGGTGAGGAAATGATTTTATCTCTGTTATCAAGTGAGTTTGAGACGGTGTTTTCCAAATCTGTGCGTGATAAGATGCTTCGGTTTAAATTTTTAGAAGATAGAGAAGGAAGTTTGAAAGTTCACTCAACTATTTCTAAGAAGGCTCGGGGGCAATTTTTAACTGCTTTAATTGAAAATCAAATAATAACGAAAGAGGAAATCAAGCAATTACAATTTGCAGACTTTGCTTTTCGAGAAGATTTATCTACTATAGATACTTATGTTTTTGTCAAGGAAAATAAGCAAAAAACGGAATGACGTAAACGTATCATTCCGTTTTGGATTCTTTTTAGTTAATTGCTGCTAATAAAGCTTCAGCTTGGGCTGCGAGTTCAGCTTGTTTTTCTTCAGAAACTGTGAGTTGACCTGTTCCCCAAGCTTCTGGATTCACAGCAACACCAGTAAATGGTTCAACGACATTCATGCGAATAAATGGAAGGAGGCTACGATAATGTTTGAAAACTTCATCTGGAGAAGTTCCATTTGCTACAGAAGAAACTGTTACAAGCTTTTCGTTGAGAGCAGAAGGTCCAGTAGGATCTGAAAGATCAAGAGCACGTGATAACCAATCCAGAAGATTCTTAACAACACCTGGAATAGACCAGTTATAAGTTGGGGAGAAAATCCAGATAGCGTCAGCGGAAAGAATTTCTTCACGAGCTTTGGCAACAGCGGCAGGAGCTGGGCTTTCAATATCTTGGTTGAAAAATGGAATATCTTTGAAATCAAGATAAGAAACTTCAGCTTTGTCAGTAAGGATATTTTCAGCTTGAGCAGCTAATTGATGGTTGAATGAGCCTTGACGAAAAGACCCGACAATAAATAGTACTTTTTTAGACATATAAGTCACTCTCCTTTTCTTTTGTACCTGTTTATGTTACAACAAATATCACTAGTTAGCAAGAAACTAGCTCAAATTTTTAAATTTTTTTAGAATCTGAATTAAATCTTCTTTCTCTTCCCCTGTTAAAATGCTGAGTCCTTGCTGGATATTTTGAATATGATCTGGAAGCACTGCTTCAATTTTGCTACGCCCTTCTGGGGTCAATCCGACTAAAAATGAACGTCGATCAGATGGGTCACAGGTTCGAAAAATCCAGCCATTTCGTATCATATTTTTAATAACAACGGTCATATTTCCAGATGTAGCAAGCATTTTATCAATTAAGTCTTGAATGCGTAAGTTTCCTTTGCTATAAAGAGTTTCTAAGACGGAAAATTGAGTGGGGGTAAGGTTATGTTGTTTTGCTGCTTGGTTTTCAAAATGTCGAATTGTACGAATTGCTTTATTTAAAACAATCATTGTTTTTAAATCAAGACGATTTTCTTGTAAAAGTTTTGTTAGTTTATCCATATCTGTATTTTACCAATAAGTAGTAATAAAATCAATTTTTAGAAAAAGATAGAAAAAAATCCTTATTTATAGTATAATAGACGAGTGAAAAATAGAAGAAAAAATGATAAAATTTTCGTTATATGGCAATATATTATCGGAAGCGTGATAGTTTTAGCTGTTCTCACTTTTTCTTTTCTTTACATTTTAAATCTATCGATGACTCCTTATCAATCCGCTAAGGAAACGGCTAGCAAAATCGCTCGCCAATACGCAGATTTGGATAAAGTGGATCGCTTTGCTATCTATAATGGCAAAAAGAGTTATTATAGTCTTTTGGGGAAGAATCGCAAAAAGACACAGCTTGCTGTTTTGATAGAAGCTGATAGTGATAAAATCTATACTTATGAGTTGTCTAAAGGAATTAGTCAAGAGAAAGCAGAAAAAATCGCTAAAGATAATGGGGCCAAACAAATTGATAAAGTAACATTTGGCTATATCAAAGAGCAACCAATTTGGGAAATCAAATCTGGAACAACTTATTACAATGTTGAATTTGAAACTGGAAGGTTACTCAGTAAGGAGGGACTATGATATTATCAAATCGCGTTTTAAATATGGAAGAGAGCGTGACACTAGCAGCAGCAGCGCGTGCAAAAGCTTTAAAAGCACAAGGACGCGATATCCTTTCGCTGACTTTGGGAGAGCCAGATTTTCCAACTCCGAAGAATATCCAAAATGCAGCTGTCTCTGCAATAAAAGACGGTAGAGCTAGCTTTTATACTGTTACTAGTGGTCTGCCTGAATTAAAGGAAGCAATTGTAGCGTATTTTGCAAAATACTATGGTTATACGATTAAATCAAATCAAGTGACTGTTGCGACGGGGGCAAAGTTCTCCCTTTATACTTTTTTTATGAGTGTCATCAATCCGGGCGATGAGGCAATTATTCCGACACCGTGTTGGGTTAGTTATGGTGATCAGATTAAGATGGCAGAAGGGATACCAGTTTTTGTTCAAGCGACAGAAGCAAATCATTTCAAAGTGACTGTTGAGCAATTAGAGTCTGCACGGACAGAGAAAACGAAAGTTTTGGTGCTCAATTCTCCTTCCAATCCAACGGGAATGATTTATACAGCTAAGGAGTTGTTGGCGATAGGTAATTGGGCTGTAAAGCACGACATTCTCATTTTGGCAGATGATATTTATGGTCGTTTGGTTTACAATGGAAATGAATTCACACCAATTTCGAGTCTATCTGAAGCGATCCGCAAGCAAACAATTGTGATCAATGGTGTGTCTAAGTCGTATTCAATGACAGGCTGGCGGCTTGGTTATGCTGTTGGAGATCCTGAGATTATTGCAGCCATGAGCAAGATTGCTGGACAAACAACTTCAAATCCTACGACTGCAACACAGTATGCTGCTATTGAAGCTTTAACTGGTCCTCAAGATACTGTTGAAATCATGCGACAAGCCTTTGAAGAACGTCTTAATACCATTTACCCTTTGCTTTCCGAAGTACCAGGATTTGATGTTGTAAAACCTCAGGGAGCTTTTTACCTTTTTCCAAATGTTAAAAAAGCAATGGAAATGAAAGGCTATACAGATGTAACAGAGTTTACAACAGCTATCCTAGAAGAAGTAGGTGTTGCATTGGTCACAGGTGCTGGCTTTGGTGCACCAGAGAATGTTCGTCTCAGCTATGCGACAGATATGGCTACTCTGAAAGAAGCTGTTCGTCGCATTAGAACTTTCATGGAGAAATAAAAATGATTGCTCATTTTGGTATCAAAGGAAAGGATTTAGAAGCTAGCAAACTCTTTTATCAAGCAGCTTTAGTTCCTTTAAATTATCGTCTTCAATTTGATAACGAGTGGGTAGCAAGTTTCTCAGAGCCAAAAAATGCGGATCCTACCGGTGATTTTTGGTTGAATATTGGTCAGCAAGAGCTTGAGCATTTTGTCTTCAATGCTCAAAATCCTCAGGAAATTGATAACTTCTATCAAGCAGCCTTGGCAGCTGGTGGCAAAGATAATGGTGCTCCCGGTGAACGTAGCCACTATCATCCTGGCTATTATGCGGCTTAAGCTTATATCATTAATCCAGATGGAAACAATATTGAGACTGTTTATCATAAAAAATAAAAGAAAAGAGAAATGAATTAATGTCTAGAGAATTAGTAAGCATTATTGACGTCCCAAAGCATATTGGTGAAGAAGTCACTATCGGTGCTTGGGTTGCCAACAAATCAGGAAAAGGAAAGATTGCTTTTCTCCAATTGCGTGATGGCTCTGCCTTTTTCCAAGGTGTAGCTTTTAAACCGAACTTTCTTGAAAAATTTGGTGAAGAAGCTGGGCTTGAAAAATTCAATACAATTAAGCATATCAGTCAAGAGACTTCAGTCTATGTGACTGGTATTGTCAAAGAAGATGAACGTTCAAAATTTGGTTATGAACTTGATGTTACTGACCTTGAAATTATTGCCACATCGGTTGATTACCCAATTACACCGAAAGAACACGGAACAGACTTTTTGATGGATCACCGTCATTTATGGCTTCGGTCGCGCAAGCAAATGGCAATTATGCAGATTCGCAACGCGATTATCTATGCTTCCTATGAGTTCTTTGACCGGAACGGCTTTATCAAATTTGATAGTCCGATTTTATCAGGGAATGCAGCGGAAGATTCAACAGAGCTTTTTGAAACAGATTATTTTGGAACTCCTGCCTTTTTAAGTCAATCTGGACAGCTTTACTTAGAAGCTGGTGCTATGGCACTTGGTCGTGTATTTGACTTTGGTCCGGTTTTCCGTGCTGAAAAATCCAAAACACGTCGCCATTTGACAGAATTCTGGATGATGGATGCAGAATATCCATTTGTTACACATGAAGAATCGCTTGATCTTCAAGAGGCTTATGTGAAGGCTCTGATTCAAGGGGTTTTGGATCGTGCACCACATGCACTTGAAATGTTGGAACGCGATACAGATTTGCTTAAAAAATATGCAACTGAACCATTCAAACGCATTTCTTACGATGAAGTAATTGACCTTTTGCAAGAACACGAAAATGATGAAGATGCAGAATACGAGCATATTGAACGCGGAGATGATTTTGGTTCACCACATGAAACGTGGATTTCAAACTATTTCGGTCTTCCAACTTTAGTTGTGAACTACCCTGCTAGTTTTAAGGCTTTCTACATGAAGCCTGTGCCCGGAAACGAAGAACGTGTGCTTTGTGCAGACTTATTGGCACCGGAAGGTTATGGTGAAATCATTGGTGGTTCAGCCCGTGAAGAAAATTATGAAAAACTACTAATGAAGATTAAGGAGAACGGTCTCAATCCTGATGATTATGCCTTTTACCTTGATTTGCGTAAATATGGTTCGGTTCCTCATGCTGGATTTGGACTTGGCTTGGAGAGAATGGTGACATTTGTCGCAGGAACGAAACACATTCGTGAAGCCATTCCGTTTCCACGTATGCTTCACAGAATTGAACCTTAAGAAATGTAAAAACGCCTGTTGGCGTTTTTTTAGAAATAAAATATATGGAAAACGACTAAGTAAGAAAATGAGATGAAATGTTCAGTTTCTTCTTATTCAAGGAAAAAAATATGTTTATGTTTAGGAGAAGTTACAAAAGAAATATTCCTCTTATGGCTGGAGTGGAGTTTCTAGGATTTTTAGGTATTACAAGTTTTTGGATTTTATTTCTCAGCCAAAACAGGATGTCTTTACTGCAAATTGGTCTGTTAGAGAGTATTTTTCATGCAACTGGGATCATTTTTGAAATTCCGTCAGGTATGTTAGCAGACAGGTTTTCTTATAAGGCTAATCTCTATATCAGCCGTTTAACAAGTATTTTGTCATCTATTTTGATGTTGACAGGGCAGGGAAACTTTTGGATTTATGCTCTGGCAATGATTTTCAATGCTTTGTCCTATAATTTTGATTCAGGAACGAGTTCTGCACTTTTATATGATTCTGCAGTAGAAGCGGACTTAAAAGATTGTTATTTGAAACTATCAAGCTTGATATCAGGTGTTTCAGAAGCAGCGATTTCTTTAGGAACAGTATTAGCTGGATTGTTTGTACATGGATATTTGTATGTCACTTATTATATTATGATTGCAGTTTCGATTGTTGTTTTAATCTTGATTTGGTTAATAAAGGAACCAGATATTAAAAGGCAAACTGATGAAGTGGTCACGATAAAGAAAATAATCCTGACGGTAAAAGAAGAAATGAAAAGTAGTCCGAGTCTTTTTGCGTGGATGATGATTTTCCAATTCGTTGGAACAATGATGTGTATGTTTTATTTTTACTATCAGAAACAATTACCAGATTTAGCTGGATGGCAAATTTCGACAGTTATGTTAATTGGCAGCGTCTTAAATATTTTGGCAGTTTCTATTGCCAGTAAGATTGGGAAAACATGGCATTCTTTTCGGATTTTTCCAGTAGTTGTCAGTTTAACAGGGGGAGCTTATATTCTGTCGTTTTTGGAAACTCCATTTATGTATATCCTTGTTTATTTAGCGACAAATGCCTTGTATGCCATGTATCAACCGATTTTTTACAATGATTTGCAACAGTATTTACCAAACTCAGTCAGAGCGACTATGTTAAGCGTTACTTCAATGATGTTCAGTTTAAGCATGATTATCATTTTTCCGATTGTTGGTTGGTTGATTGACAGTTTTGGCTTCAATTCGACTTTTATTGGTTTGGGAACGGTACTGATAGTGTTAGTACTACCTTTAATTATCGTTTTACAAAGGATTCGTAAACAGTTGAAAACAATCGAAAATTAATTTTTTACCTTAGGCTATATTTATTGATAAAATATAAGTTTTATGAGCTAAATTTCATGGACAGATTGGTTTGTTACTTAATCAATCTCTGTGGTAAGGAATTGTAAATGACGGTATTACTATTCATAGACCATAGAAATAGATAATGGAACTAGAAACGATATTTTTTAAGTTTCTGGTATAATTTAATGGAACGATAGGAGGAAAAATATTATGCGTGACAATCATCTTCATACTTACTTTTCTTACGATTCAGATACTGATTTTAGAGATTACTTGGAACATTATGATGGAGAAATTGTGACGACTGAACATCTGGATTTATCTAATCCCTATCCGTATAATGCAGGCTCTCCTCACGATGATATTCCTGATTATAAGTCTTATTCTAGAAAAATAGCTTTTCTCAATAAGAAATATGGAAATCGAATCAAAAAAGGAATTGAAATAGGCTATTATGGACCACGTAAGAAAGATACTTTGGCTTTTTTAGAAGATAAAGATTATGATTTGAAACTTTTATCTGTTCATCACAATGGGAAATTCGATTACTTAGAAGCTCCTGTTTTGCAATTGGAAAAAATGCAATGGATTCCAGATTATTTAAAAGAATTAGAAGAAGCTATTGAAAGTATTCCGGCTCATGTTTTGGCTCATTTTGACTATGGTTTTCGCAAGTTTAATGTGACAGTTGAAGAACTAAAAAACTTTGAACCTCAACTTCGTGCCCTCTTTCAGAAAATGATAGAGTACAACTTGGCTTTTGAACTAAATTGCAAGTCTATGTATCTCTATAATCACGAAGATATTTATATCTATGCTCTATCTTTGGTGAAAGAATTGGGCGGAACAAAGTATTCTGTTGGCTCTGATGCCCATACGTTAGAACATTTTCGCTTGAATTTCGACCAAATCAAGCAAATCCTAACGGCATTTGGTATAGGCGAAGCAGAGTTGTTATAAAAAATAAGGCTAGGATATTATTCCCTAACCTTATACGTTTGTTTCTCAAAAATGATCATAGCAAATATTTATATTTTCTGACAATTAAACCATTTTCAAACTCAAAAATATCACAGGATAGTTGACCGAAATCATTTTTGAGAATAGTAACAATCTGATTTTCATCTGTTGAAAAAGTATGTAAACGGGAAAATTGAACAGTGTTATGACGATAGGCTTGCTGAATCTTATAAAGGTAATCTTCTATTCCATGAATAATAGAAACCTTTTGCTCATGCAATTCCCAGATGATTTTAGTATGTAAAAATTTTTGGCAAGTTTTCCAATCTCTTTGATTTTCCGCTCGAAAGAACAAGGTTAATGTTTCTAAATTTGTCATTAGTGACCTCCTTAATGAAACAACCTTTTCCAAAAAGAAAGTTTCTTTTCTGCTTGTTGGGATAAATCTGATTGGAAAAGTTCAGAAAATTGGATAAGGATTTCTTTTTCGGTAATCTCTACTGGATGATCGCTATGAATAACCAATCCAAATGGAGAATTTTTGCAGTTACTAGACACGATTGTTGCTTTGCAACCGAGATCTTTTGCTATTTTTAAGTAAAAAATTTGATATTGACTGGTGACCGCAGGAGATATTTTCACAGTTACAGGCTGATAGTCCAAGATAATCTTTTGCAACATTTCTTTAAAGTGATCGTGGATAGGAGCACTATTAGCTTCATCAATGCTACATTCTGCTATGACCCGTTCTTCAAATGTTTCTAAAAATTTTCTTTGCTCATCAGGATTTAATTTTAATCCCCCTTGAGCTTTTTCGATTATTGCTTTGTTTATATCTGTCATAAAGTTAGTATAACATACTTTTTTGAAATTTATCCAAGAAACATTCGGAAATATAAAACGCTTACACAGAAAATTATCGTAAATTTCATAGAAAGACACGATTTTTCCTTGAAAAAAACCGATTTTTAAGGTATGATAGGAATGTAAATAAAATAACTCAAAGGAGAGTAAAAAATGTCAATTATTACTGATGTTTACGCTCGCGAAGTCCTAGACTCACGCGGTAACCCAACACTTGAAGTAGAAGTTTATACTGAATCAGGTGCTTTCGGACGTGGTATGGTTCCATCTGGAGCTTCTACTGGTGAACACGAAGCAGTTGAACTTCGTGATGGTGACAAATCTCGTTACGGTGGTCTTGGTACACAAAAAGCTGTTGACAACGTAAACAATATTATTGCTGAAGCAGTTATTGGTTATGACGTTCGCGATCAACAAGCTATTGACCGTGCAATGATTGCACTTGATGGTACTCCAAATAAAGGTAAATTGGGTGCAAACGCAATCCTTGGTGTATCTATCGCTGTGGCACGTGCTGCTGCTGATTACCTTGAAATCCCACTTTACAGCTACCTTGGTGGATTCAATACTAAAGTTCTTCCAACTCCAATGATGAACATCATCAACGGTGGTTCTCACTCAGATGCTCCAATCGCTTTCCAAGAATTCATGATTGTACCTGCTGGTGCACCTACATTCAAAGAAGCTCTTCGTTGGGGTGCTGAAATTTTCCACGCTCTTAAGAAAATCCTTAAATCTCGTGGTCTTGAAACTGCTGTTGGTGACGAAGGTGGATTTGCTCCTCGTTTTGATGGAACTGAAGACGGTGTAGAAACAATCCTTGCTGCCATTGAAGCTGCTGGTTATGTTCCTGGTAAAGATGTATTCCTTGGTTTTGACTGTGCATCATCAGAATTCTACGACAAAGAACGTAAAGTTTATGATTATACTAAATTCGAAGGTGAAGGAGCTGCAGTTCGTACAGCTGATGAACAAATTGACTACCTTGAAGAATTAGTAAACAAATACCCAATCATCACTATCGAAGATGGTATGGATGAAAACGATTGGGATGGATGGAAGAAACTTACTGAACGTCTTGGTAAGAAAGTGCAACTTGTTGGTGACGACTTCTTCGTAACAAATACTTCTTATCTTGAAAAAGGTATCAACGAAGCTTGTGCTAACTCAATCCTTATCAAAGTTAACCAAATTGGTACTCTTACTGAAACATTTGACGCTATCGAAATGGCGAAAGAAGCTGGTTACACTGCTGTTGTATCACACCGTTCAGGTGAAACTGAAGATTCAACAATTGCTGACATCGCAGTCGCAACTAACGCAGGACAAATCAAGACTGGTTCACTTTCACGTACAGACCGTATCGCTAAATACAACCAATTGCTTCGCATTGAAGACCAACTTGGTGAAGTAGCTGAATATCGTGGTTTGAAATCTTTCTATAACTTGTCAAAATAATTCAGTTAGAATACGAATCGGCTAGTGAAACTAGTCGATTTTTTCTTTATTGTATCGATAAATTTTAGGAGGGCAATATGGATAAAATTGAAGAACTGGCTTATATTATTCAAAGTAGTCAAAATATTGTATTCTTTGGTGGTGCAGGTGTTTCAACTGAATCTGGTATTCCGGATTTTCGCAGCTCAAATGGTATTTACAATATTGAGTTAAACCAGCATTTTACAGCAGAGCAACTAGTTTCCCATACGATGTTTGAACGCTATCCAGAACAGTTTTTTGACTTTTACAAAAAATATCTCATTTATCCGGATGCCAGACCAAATGTAGCCCATGATTATTTAGTTTATCTAGAAAAGACAGAGAAATTAAAAGCGATTGTCACGCAAAATATTGATAGTTTACACGAGATAGCGGGAAGCAAAAATGTATTGAAAATTCATGGTAGTGTTGACCGAAATTATTGCACCAACTGTCATCGTTTTTATGACTTAGAGGATTTTTTGAGATTATCTGGAACCATTCCTTATTGTGAGACTTGCGGTCACATCGTTAAGCCAGATGTGACTCTTTATGAGGAATCGCTAAATATGGACGTCTTTTCTCAAGCTATTAGTCGAGCTGATTTACTCATCATTGGTGGAACCTCGCTAGTTGTTTATCCAGCGGCTAGTTTGGTTCAGTATTTTCAAGGACGGCAGCTAGTCCTTATCAATAAAAGTAAAGTGGTACATGATAATCAAGCTAGCTTAATCATCGAGGGAAAGATTGGTGAGGTGCTCAGTAAAGTATGGAAATTAACAGATAATTAATTCGAAAATCAGTGAATGTATGGCATTTAACTGTATTTTTTAAAAAAGTAAAATTTTAAAAATGTCCTTTATAACGGAAATTTTATAAAATGTCCTTTATAATGGAAATTTTTAAAAATTTCCGTTATAATAGATAAAAAGAGGTGAGAAAATGATGTACATTGCTCTTATTGGCGATATTATTGAGTCAAAAAAGATACAAGATCGAGCACAGGTGCAACAGCACTTATTACAATTGATGAAAGAGTTGAATCAGCAATATCAAAATTATTTAGTTTCTCCCTTTACAGTCACAACTGGAGATGAATTTCAAGCCTTATTTTCACCAAATTCTTATATATTTCAAATCATAGATCAGATTTCTGTTGCATTTGCTCCTTATGAAATTCGATTCGGTATTGGTGTTGGAGATATGATTACAGAGATTAATAAAGAACAAAGTATAGGTTCTGATGGTCCTGCATATTGGTTAGCGAGAGAAGCCATTAACCATATCCACGATAAGAATGATTATGGCATCAATCACATTTCAGTTTTTTTGGCAAATGAAGAAGTTAGTTGGACTGTCAATGCTATGTTAGCTGCGTGTTCTTTTATTCAGTCTAAGTGGACAGAAGTTCAATATGATGTACTCAAACAATTACTGGCTGAAAATATATACGATGAAACATTTTCGCATAAAGAAATAGCAAGATTGCTCGGTATTACTCCAAGTGCTTTTAATAAACGTATCAAGGCAAGTGGTCTAAAAATTTATCTCAGAAATAAACGAGTTGCTATGAATCAGATATTAAAAGAGATAGCAAAGGAGGAGAGTAGGTATGTCTAAGTTGTGGGGGTTTTCAGATTTCTTCTTGCAAAATCCAATCTTATTATTAACGTTGATAGCTCATGTTTTAGCTGATTTTCAATGGCAGAGTCAAAAAATAGCCGACTTAAAAAGTCGGAAATTCCCATATTTAATATTACATTTGATCATCGTTTTTCTTCCATTACTGATTTTGAGTGTCTTTTTCCCCAAAAATAGCCTATATTTTGCTGCGGTTTGGCTTAGTCATGTAGTTATTGACTTTTTGAAGTACAAGCTCAATATTTTTATAGAGAAAAAGAAATGTACCAAACAAGCTTTTATCGTTGACCAACTACTTCATCTCATTTGCATTTTCCTATTTTATACCGTATTAGCGAGTAAAACCTATCCACTTTGGCTTAAAAATAGTGTTCTAGTAGCTCAGATGTTTCTATTTTTGGCTATCGTTGGAAAACCTGTTAATATTTTATTTAAGTTTTTCTTTAGCAAATATCAGTCAAATGGAAATGATCAAGATACCATAGCAGGTGCAGGTGCAATGATTGGGATTTTAGAGCGTTATATTATGGCTTTGTCCCTCGTATTTGGACAATTTGCCTCGATTGGTTTAGTTTTTACCGCCAAGTCAATTGCTCGCTATAATAAAATTTCTGAAAGCCAGTCCTTTGCGGAATATTACCTCATTGGCTCACTTTTTAGCATGATTAGTGTGCTCATTGTTTTTAGTTTGCTTTATTTATAAAAAAACTGGGACGAAAATTCCCAGCTTCAAAGTATATGATGCAATAAACCAAGGACGCAGTGGTTTATTGCTCAAAGTATTTGTAATAGAGGTTACTGAGCTGATCCGTTCAGACGGTTCAAACTTTGCAGGAGTGAAACTAGGAGCTAAAAATTTTCAATTTTATTTCGTCGTATACGTAATCTTCTCAGATTATATTCGTTTCATAGTCACCTGTCTAATTCCTTTTGTTACATTATTGAATTTCATAACCTATGAGGAGACCATTTTCTTCGGCGTAAAAACTGCACAGGCCAGAAGTTGGAATAACTTCAATAACAGCTTGAGGAAATTTTTCTCGCACCATTTCGGAAAATTGCTGGCAAAACTTAAGATTATTTCGATGAGCAATAATGATTTGCCCGCCGACATAGCCCGCTTTTATAAGTTCATCAAAAGCTGCAATGAGTGATTTTTTTGCACCACGTGCCTTTTGAAGTAACTCTAGCTTCCCGTCTTGGCTAGCTTCACCTACCATACGGATGTTAAGTAATCCTACAACGGCTCCGACTAATTTGCTTAGTCGACCATTTTTAACGAGATTGTCAACTTTGGCAAGAACGAAAAGTAATTTTGTCTTGGTTTGATAGGTTGTAATTTCTGTCACGACTTCTTCATAACTCAAACCTTGACCAATAAGAAAATTCAGTTTTTTGATAATCAAGTCATTCTCGCCGCCTGCAGAAAGAGTATCAATAATATGAATATTCACATCGGGGTGTTCTTCGAGATAGAGTTTTTTAGCCACTTGTGCGCTATTGTGACTTCCTGATAAGGTTCCTGTAATAGTAACCACAAAAATATTTGAAGCGCCATCAAAAGCCTTCATGTAGTCATCTGGACTAGGGCAGGCTGATTTTGAAGCAGAAGAAGTGGCATACATTTTTTTCATCATATCATCAATATTGAGTTGTGCATTATCTATAAAGATTTCATCGTTTACTTGAATGCTCAAAGGAACATTTTCGAATAAGGTGTCAACAGCAATATTTTCGATAGTTCTATAATCACAACCTGAATCAGCTACAATTTTCCAAGTCATTAAATTCTCCTTTATTGGGCAGTAAATTAGTTAGACATTGACAAAAGTTTTGTCTTTTTTTACAATTATATCATGAAATCTCTGCCTTAGAAAGCCTTTACAGTCGGTTGTTACACGTAGAAAGAAAATGTTATGTCGGAACGTAAAATATCAAAAAAATCCTTAGAAAATTTAAAAATATCAAATGAGGAATCGAATCGAATTACAAAAGAATCATTAGAGATTTCTTTATTGCAATTATTGGAAAAGAAAGAGTTGACTAAAATTACTATTTCTGAATTAGTAGAGAGGGCAGGCGTTTCACGTGCAGCTTTTTATCGAAATTATGATTCAAAAGAAGAGATTTTACAAGAAATTTTTCAACGAACAGTGCAAAAGATTACAGATAAATTGGAACAATTTAATATGAGAACAGAACTTTATCAAGTATGGTTGTTTTTGTTTAAAGAAGTCAAAAAAGAAGCTCGAATTGTTAGTCTAGCGATAGACTACAATTTAGAAAAACTGTTGACAAGTGCTGTGTTTGATATGTTAGAGCAACAAAATTATTCCAGAAAAGAGGCTTCAACGTACATGAATTCTTTTTGGAGTTCGGCGGTGGTTTCTGTTTTGATTAAATGGATAAAAGACGGTATGAGGGTTCCAGCAGAGAAGATTGCATCGCTCGGACTTCCGCTTTTTCCGCAGCGAAAGAATGGTAAATCGAGCGATGAATAAGACAATGAGGTGTAACATGGTTAAAAAAAGATTGGCTTGGGATGAATATTTTGCAGCGCAAGCTCTCTTGATTGCTAATCGCTCAACCTGCAAGCGAGCGAGTGTAGGAGCGGTTATTGTAAAGGATAACAAAGTTATTTCAACAGGATATAATGGTTCTGTTTCAGGAACGGAGCACTGTATTGATCATGAATGTTTGATGGTTGATGGGCATTGTGTGAGAACCTTACATGCAGAAGTGAATGCGATTTTACAAGGTGCAGAGCGTGGAATCCCGAAAGGTTTTACTGTTTATGTCACTCATTTCCCTTGCCTCAATTGTACTAAGCAGCTTTTACAAGTTGGTTGCAAGCGAGTGGTGTATATCAATCAATACCGTATGGATGATTATGCGCGTTATTTATATAGCGAAAAGAAAGTCGAGCTAGTACATTTGCCAATTGAAAAAGTAAAAGAAGCAATTTCGGAGATTGATTTAATATAACTTTTAGAGTGTAACATTTATTTTCTATGAATACAAGGAAAGAAAATATGACAGAAGAACAACTTCAAAAAGCCTGGGAAGCATTGTTTGATGGGCAATATCATCTTGCGAAGCAATTAGTTTATCAAATAGAGCAAGACAATTATAGTACACTGAATTTAAAAGCATATATTGCTTTAGAAGAAAAAGATTTTGCGTTAGCCCGTCAATTTTTAAAAGACTATTATGCTCAAGCTGTGTCTGAAAAGAACCTAGAAGAACAGCACATAGGCTTACATCAACTAGCTATGGTCGAACGAGAAGAAGAACATTTTCAAAAGGCTTATGATTTGATAATGACAGAAGCTGCAATTATTATAGAGCATTTCCCTGATGATGTACTAAAGAAATCAGTCAATTTGTACGAACAAGGATATTTACAGTTCAAACTTGGAAATATTCATCTTGCAGAAGAGCTTTTGCAAGAAACACTAAATTTAGCATTGCAGACAGATGATTTAGTCAACCATGCTTGTGCTTATCGCGCCTTGGCTGAGGTAATGTTAGCTAAGAGAGATATAAAAAGAGCTAAGCTTTATGCACAAAAAGCACTGGCGTGTTTTGAAAAAGCAGGTGATGGCGTTGGAGCGACAGAGCTGAAGGGTTTGATGGCACAGATAAAGTAATAAGATGAAAATTTCATAATGTTTGTAAAATAAAGGTATTCTAATATAAAAATTAGAGTATTTTTATATCCATTTTAACGAACGATGAACTGAAATTTACTAAATAAGATTTTAGTTTATCAAAAAATCTTATATAATATAATCAAAAAATAATAAAAGAGGATTGATTATGAAGAAGAAAAAATAAATGTTTCTATTTTGTCGACATTGCTTAGTCTTAGTGCATTATGTCAATGGTGCATGTCTTTTCCAAGTTTCTACGATTGTTGATAAAGACAAGAATCTTGAAGGTGATGAATTTGTGGTTATTGATATGACGTCGCCAGAAATTATAAAAAAGACACTCACATAATATTCAAGGTGTTACGTTTAAAGATTCAATTTCAGAAATCAATAAAGTCAAGGCTAAATAAAAATGGAAGAATATTACTTCTTCCGTTTTTATTTTTAAAATTACATACTTGCTTACACAGAAATAAATTATTATTATCAAATTTACAAAAATATTGTTTTAAAATGCTGCTTATTGCGGTTGGTGTAAACCGCTATATAGAGTTCCCTTTATTTCTGTTTGGGTTGTTGTTTTGTGATATTCAATCCGAAAGGAATAAGGTTTTCTTGTTTCATCCGAATCCGATGAATATTATCTTTGTGCCGAACGATAATGATGAGCGCTAGTACAAGCACAATCATGGTAAAAAGCACATCGTAACGCGGCAATAGAAAGCCAAATAGTGGAAAAAAGACAACTCCCAAAATGGCAGAGGTAGCAGCTGTCACACTTGAAAAGGAAATCATACTAGTCAGATACAAGCAGCTGAAAAAGATGACAGCTAAATAAGTGAAGAAAGTCGGTGAAAATCCAAGAATGACGCCTGCGCTAGTTGCTACGGCTTTACCACCTTTAAATTCTGCAAAAATGGGAAAGGTATGCCCAAGAACGGCTAAAAGTCCAAAAACGAGAGGAGAAATACCGTTGATGTGAAGAAAAAGAGGCAATAGCGTCGCAAATGTTCCTTTAAAAAAGTCAAAAATAAAGGTGATGATTCCTGCTTTTTTCCCAAGGACACGAAAGGTATTGGTCGTTCCTGTGTTTCCGCTACCGTATTCGCGGAGATTTTTCTTGTAAAATATTTGTCCAATCCAAAGCCCGGCAGGGATTGAACCAATCAAATAAGCTGCTATCAATGTAAAAACTATCTTTATCATGCTTTTATTATACCATGAATTTTGATTTTGATAGTTGAACAACCAGAAATATTTTATAAAATTTGTCTAGGCTGACAAAATGGTGGTGAGAAGCAGAAAGAATACATTATTTTCTAAAAAACTTTGCAAAATTTGTTAAAAACTTGTAAGATAGAAAGGATGAATGATTCAGGAGGTTCCTTGTGACAAAAAAGGAAATCAATATTAATAATTACAATGATGATGCCATTCAAGTATTAGAAGGGTTAGACGCAGTTCGGAAGCGTCCTGGTATGTATATCGGCTCAACCGATGCAACTGGGCTTCACCATTTGGTTTGGGAAATCGTCGACAATGCAGTCGATGAAGCTTTGTCTGGTTTTGGCGACAAGATTGATGTGACGATTAACAAGGATGGGAGTTTGAGTGTTACGGACCATGGACGTGGGATGCCGGTTGGTGTGCACGCGATGGGAATCCCAACTGTTGAGGTTATTTTTACGGTACTGCATGCAGGCGGAAAATTCGGTCAGGGCGGTTACAAGACATCGGGAGGCTTACACGGGGTTGGTTCTTCTGTGGTCAATGCGCTGTCTAGTTGGTTAGAAGTTGAAATCACACGTGACGGTACAATTTATAAACAACGTTTTGAAAATGGTGGAAAGCCAGCAACAACTTTGAAGAAAATTGGGACAGCAGCTAAGTCCAAATCTGGTACGAAAGTGACTTTCATGCCAGATGATACGATTTTCTCAACGATTGATTTTAAATATAATACAATCGCAGAGCGGCTTAATGAATCGGCCTTTTTGCTCAAAAACGTTCACCTTTCTCTGACAGATGAGCGAACGGGCGAGTCTGTTGATTTTCATTATGAAAATGGGGTGCAAGATTTTGTTAGCTATCTGAATGAAGATAAGGAAACATTGACACCAGTTCTTTATTTCGAGGGAGAAGAGGGCGGTTTTCAGGTAGAGGTGGCTCTCCAGTACAATGACGGTTACTCAGACAATATCCTTTCTTTTGTCAATAACGTCCGCACCAAGGACGGCGGAACGCACGAGACGGGCCTCAAGTCAGCCATTACCAAGGTCATGAATGACTATGCGAGAAAGACCGGTTTGCTGAAAGAAAAGGATAAAAATCTGGAAGGTTCTGACTACCGTGAAGGCTTGGCAGCTGTGTTGTCTATCTTGGTGCCGGAAGAGCATTTGCAGTTTGAGGGTCAGACCAAGGACAAGCTAGGTAGTCCACTGGCTCGTCCTGCAGTTGATTCGATTGTGTCCGACAAATTGACCTTCTTCTTGCTGGAAAATGGCGAATTGGCGTCTAATCTGATCCGCAAGGCAATCAAGGCAAGAGATGCACGCGAGGCAGCCCGCAAGGCGAGAGATGAAAGCCGTAATGGCAGGAAAAACAAGAAAGACAAGGGATTGCTGTCTGGGAAATTAACACCAGCCCAATCCAAAAATCCAGCTAAAAACGAACTCTATCTGGTCGAAGGAGATTCTGCGGGTGGGTCTGCCAAACAGGGTCGTGACCGCAAGTTTCAGGCTATTCTGCCTCTCCGCGGTAAGGTTATCAATACTGCCAAGGCTAAAATGGCAGATATTCTCAAAAACGAAGAAATTAACACCATGATTTACACTATTGGTGCAGGTGTTGGCTCGGACTTCTCTCTAGAAGATGCCAACTATGACAAGATTATCATCATGACTGATGCTGATACGGACGGAGCCCATATCCAGACGCTCTTGTTGACCTTCTTTTACCGCTATATGCGTCCGCTGGTTGAAGCAGGACATGTCTATATCGCTCTGCCGCCGCTTTATAAGATGTCTAAAGGCAAAGGCAAAAATGAAGTTGTCGAATATGCTTGGACAGACGGTGAGTTAGAAGATTTGCGCAAGAAATTTGGCAAAGGTGCCACGCTGCAGCGCTACAAAGGTCTGGGGGAAATGAACGCCGACCAGCTCTGGGAAACCACCATGAATCCTGAAAATCGTACCCTTATCCGTGTCACCATCGAAGACCTCGCTCGTGCCGAGCGCCGCGTCAATGTCCTCATGGGCGACAAAGTCCCACCCCGCCGTAAATGGATTGAAGATAATGTCAAGTTTACGCTGGAGGAGACGACTGTTTTTAGTAAATAGGAGGAGATTTATGAAAAAAGAATGGATAAATGATATTGTTAATGCAATTAATTCAACAGATTGGATTTCAAACAGTATACAAATTTTATTAGGACTTTTGACAATTGTAGTTCCAATAATCTATGCAACTTGGGTTTCAAAAAGAGAAACTAAAGAACTTGACAAGCGTCAGGAGAGACTTGAAAAAGCTATAGGACTTTTATCTGAATATCAGATTAAAATTGGCTTGTATGAGAAAAGACTTCAACTATATCACTTTTTTAAGGATTTAGGTGATAAATGGGATTTTCTATATAAAAGAAGTTCGTCAAAAAATAGCTCCACGGATGTTGCTTTATTTGTTACTTTAAATTATTTTTGTCAAGAACTTTTAGAAAAAAATCCAAAAATTATGGAGTATTCTGATGAAGATATTGACAGTTTAGTTTTTACATTGACAGAAAATCATAATAACTTAATAACAAATTTTGAAAATCTGGAGATTTATTTTTCTTTTTCTGATGATCATAGGAATTTAGTGAAAGAAATAAAGAATAATTTTATCGAAATTTATAGAAAACTACTTGAATGTTTTAACACTTTGAAAAATGAAAAAAGACTAAACTCATGTCCTGACATTGAAGTGAGAACATTATATGAGATATTCCAAAGAGAAGAATATTTCTCCATACTAGATTTTTTTAAAAATGAATTAGTTCCTAGTATTAATATATAGGACAAATTCTGAATATTATTCAGAAGCGCAACTTTACCTGCACAAAACATCTCTCATTCAAACTCTCTGGTAAGCAATTTTTGTTTTCGGACAAGCTCGCTAGAGCAAAAGTAAAGTCGTTCAACTTTCGGACAAGCGACTTTTCAGCAAATCCCGATTATTCTGTTTTCGGACAAGAGTTTTTGGATCAAAAGACGAACGCTCCAATTTCGGACGAACGGTTTTTGAGTAAAAAGCCTTTTCCGAAACTGAATAATGTAAAAATGATATGAAATAGATTAGAATTTAAAAGAATTAGGAGAAAATAATGAAATTGACATACGGAATCACTACATTGGACACGAAAACTCTGGATAAAAGTGAATTTTCCCAGCTCATGACCGAGTCGAAAGAGGCGATTGCTGCTTTTAACAAGGCGCACAAGGTGGAAAGTATTTATACGAGTAAGCTGGAAGAGATGAGCCAGCATTTGACTAAGTTTCAGGAGGGGCTTCATCAGACGAAAGCTAGTCGCTTGGTGACCAGTTTAGACCAAACCGACCGCGAGCGAGACGATGCTTTAGGTACGCTGACTGCTTTGGTGCGGGCATTTTCACGAGTCAAGGAGACTGCGACCAAAGAAGCCTACGATACCTTGGCAGGCTTGCTGAAAAATTACGCAGGGATTGCGGCTGCCAACTATGAAAAAGAGACAGAGGGCATCAACCACCTGCTCCAAGAGTTGAAGAAATCGACTTATCAAACGGCGCTGGCAAAACTGCACTTGGAAGCTCATGTGGAAAGCTTGATGACTGCGCAAAAGCGGTTTGAGGAAGCCTATAAGGAGCGCTTGACCGAGTTGAAAGGCAAAGTGCCTAGCCAAAGCAAGCAACTCCGCATTCAGTTACAAGAAATCTACGATTTCCTGTTGGATTTCACCGCTATCATGACCTACGCTTACCCAGAAAGAACGCACTACGCAGATCTTCGCGACCAACTCAACACCATTCGCAGCCGCTACAAAAAACGCAAAGTGGTGAAGAAGACAGAACCCACACAACCAGAAGGGCAGAAGTAAGAAGAACTGTTTAATTTAATTAACAAAAAAACAAGGAAAGGAGTAGCGCAATGACTCTTGATAACAAACTGGGTTTGACAGATTCGATTGAACTAGCGAAGATGGAAGAAAAAATCAGTAAGGCACGCGCCAAACAGCTTTTTGAAGATAAAGTTCTTAATGACAAGAAAGCTGGGACTTATGAAACATTGGCTTTTATTCATAAGTTTCTCTTTGAGGAGATCTACGATTTTGCTGGTCAGATTCGCACATTCAATCTTGCTAAGGGCGATTTTCGCCTTGCGCCTGTCATGTATCTAACAGCTTCCTTAGAGCACATTGACAGTATGCCACAAGAGACTTTTGAGCAGATTGTTGAAAAATATGTCGAGATGAACGTTGCTCATCCTTTTCGTGAGGGCAATGGTCGGAGCATGAGGCTTTGGCTAGACCATCTGCTAAAAGAAAAGCTAGGACAGGTGATTGACTGGTCGCAGGTAGATAAAGAAGACTATCTCCTTGCCATGGAACGCAGTCCTATCCGCGATACCGAAATCAAACACGTCCTTCGCCAAGCTCTCACCAGCCAAATCAATGACCGCAAACTCTACATGAAAGGCATTGACTACAGTTATTACTACGAAGGCTACAGCCTTTACCGGACTGGGGGAGCTCTAGCAAAAAAGGCAGGTGCTCCCATGAGAACTGAAAGTGAAATGTTAGATTTGATTTTGCAAACCGCAAAAGTGCTAAAAGTCGACGCTGTTGCCATGTCCGGCTCGCGGACAAATCCAGATGCTCCCAAGGACGAGTTTCAAGACTATGATGTGGTCTACATTGTGGAGGATTTGGATGGACTGGTAGCTGACCTTGCTTGGTTGGAAAGGTTTGGCAAGCGCATTATTGAGCAGCATAACCTACTAGACCATCGCCGTCTCTACTTGATGCTCTTTGAAGATGGTAATCGGATAGATTTGACCCTTTGCCCTAAGGAGCACATTAAAGAGTGGGTGGATAGCGAAGCAGACTTTATGGTGTTGGACGACCAACAGGGACTTTTTCAACCCTATACCCCCAGTCCCAAACGCTATTGGACAAAACCAGCAAGTGCGGATGACTTTGCAAAATCTTGTAATGAATTCTGGTGGGTTTCAGCTTACGTTGTCAAAGGCATTCAGAGACAACAATTTGTTTATGCAGCAGATCATCTCTATGGTATCTGTCAGAAAGAATTGCTCAAGCTTCTAGCTTGGCAAGTGGCAGCGGACAAGGGAGTGATTGATGTAGGCAAGAACTATAAGTATCTGTTTCAGTATTTTCCCGCGGAGAAGGAGGAGGCCTTCACAGCCCTACTTGATTTCTCCGACCAAGAAAAGCTCACCCAGTCTCTGTTGGCTACCTTGAACTTTTTCCATAAAGAAGCTCAAAGTTTTGCCAAAAAGACAGGTTTTCTCTATGACAAAGAAACAGCAGAGAAGATGCTGGCATATGCCAAGGAGAAGTTGGGAATGGGCGAGTGATTGTTAATTATATCAAATACAAATGCGAGTTTGTGAAAAGTGTAAATGATTAATTACCTGCTCGCCTAATCTAGCAGTTGCCGCTGTAAGTAGTAGATATAAAATCACCAAGTGATTTTATATCAGGGGATCTGAGAGACTCTGGCTCTCAGATTAGCCATGAAACCGTAGGTTTGCTAGCGTCCTATGTTACCTAAGGCAGCTACCCCCCTTTTTATTCTAAAGAAAGGAATTGAACACGGGATTAATTTCTTAGGAAAAAAGATAAATCGCTTTGGGTTCATCGAGTCCTGCATCGATTTCCTATTTTTCTAGAGAAATTTTCGGCAAGCCGAAACGTCCCTTTGTATCTTATGTCTAATATTCAAAACATGTCTTTAGAAGACATTATGGGAGAGCGTTTTGGACGCTACTCCAAATACATTATTCAGGAGCGGGCTTTGCCCGACATTCGTGACGGACTGAAGCCCGTGCAGCGTCGTATTCTTTATTCTATGAATAAGGACGGCAATACCTTTGACAAGGGCTACCGCAAGTCTGCAAAGTCTGTCGGAAACATTATGGGGAATTTTCACCCGCATGGTGACAGCTCCATTTACGACGCCATGGTCCGCATGTCTCAGGATTGGAAGAACCGCGAGATTTTAGTGGAAATGCACGGAAATAATGGTTCTATGGACGGTGATCCGCCAGCGGCTATGCGTTATACTGAGGCGCGCTTGGCTGAGATTGCAGGTTACTTGCTGCAAGACATCGAAAAAGATACCGTACCTTTTGCTTGGAACTTTGACGATACGGAGAAAGAACCAACTGTATTGCCTGCTGCTTTTCCAAATCTTTTGGTTAATGGTGCGACGGGAATTTCTGCTGGTTATGCGACAGACATTCCGCCTCACAATCTGGCTGAAGTCATCGATGCAGTGGTTTATATGATTGATCATCCCAAAGCTAAGGTTGACAAACTCATGGAATTTCTGCCAGGTCCTGACTTCCCAACGGGAGCCATTGTACAAGGGCGAGATGAGATTAAGAAAGCCTATGAGACTGGAAAGGGGCGCGTCGTCGTGCGTTCTCGGACGGAAATTGAAAAGCTCAAAGGTGGCAAAGAGCAGATCGTTGTGACAGAGATTCCCTATGAGATTAACAAGGCTGTTCTGGTCAAGAAGATTGATGATGTTCGGGTCAATAGCAAGGTAGCTGGTATTGCAGAAGTGCGGGATGAGTCTGACCGCGATGGGCTTCGTATTGCCATTGAGCTGAAAAAGGATGCCAATACCGAGCTAATTCTTAATTACCTTTTTAAATATACGGACCTGCAGATTAACTACAATTTCAACATGGTGGCGATTGATCATTTCACACCACGTTTGGTAGGAATTGTACCAATCTTGACCAGCTACATTGCTCACCGCAAGGAGATTATTCTGGCTCGCAGCCGTTTTGACAAGACCAAGGCTGAGAAGCGCTTGCATATCGTAGAAGGTTTGATTCGAGTGATTTCTATCTTGGATGAAGTGATTGCGCTCATTCGTGCATCGGAAAATAAATCAGATGCGAAGGAAAATCTCAAAGTCAGCTATGATTTTACCGAGGAGCAGGCTGAAGCCATTGTCACCCTCCAACTTTATCGCTTAACCAATACTGACGTAGTTGTTCTGGAGGAGGAAGAAGCAGAGCTGCGCGATAAAATTGCGATGCTTTCTGCTATTATCGGTGATGAGCGCACCATGTATAACCTCATGAAGCGTGAGCTCCGCGATGTCAAAAAGAAATTTGGTAATCCTCGTCTTAGTGAATTGCAAGATACGGCAAATGCCATCGAGATTGATACAGCGAGTCTGATTGTGGAAGAAGAAACTTTTGTTAGCGTTACTCGTGGCGGTTACCTCAAACGCACTAGTCCGCGCTCTTTCAATTCATCAACAGTTGATGAGGTCGGTAAGCGGGATGATGATCGTCTGGTTTTTGTCAGCTCGGCGAAAACTACTCAGCATCTTTTGATTTTTACCAACCTTGGCAATGTCATCTATCGACCGATTCATGAACTGGCAGACATTCGCTGGAAAGAAATCGGGGAACACCTCAGTCAGACTATTACTAATTTTGAGACGAATGAAGAAGTCATCTATACAGAATTGGTTGATAATTTTGACGAAGGAACTTATTTTGCGGTAACAAAACTAGGGCAAATCAAGCGCGTAGAGCGAAGAGAATTTAGTCCTTGGCGAACTTATAAGTCCAAGTCTATCAAGTTTGCTAAACTAAAAAATGAAGACGATCAAATTATCACCCTCTCTCCAATCAAGCTGGACGATGTCATGTTAGTGACTAAGAACGGTTATGCTCTTCGGTTCAATATCGAAGAAGTACCAATTGTGGGTGCCAAGGCAGCAGGTGTCAAAGCTATCAATCTCAAAAAAGATGATGTCCTAGCTACTGCTTTTATTGCCAATACTGATTCACTTTATATCTTGACTCAGAGAGGAGCGCTCAAGCGAATGGCAGTTGCAGACATTCCTGTGACTAGTCGAGCGAATCGTGGCTTGCAAGTGTTGCGCGATCTGAAGTCCAAGCCACATCGTGTCTTTCAAGCAGGTCCTGTCTTTGGGGAGCAGCCTGCAGAACTAGATCTCTTCAGTTCAGACAATCCAGCAGCAGAAGAAGAGCAGATCCTTTCTATTGTATCCAGCAAAGGAACGACTTACGAGGTGAATCTAGCTGATCTTGGTTTATCTGAAAGAACCAGCAATGGTAGTTTTATCTCAGATACCATTTCTGATGAAGAAGTGTTTTCTGCGAATCTTAAATAATTGAAAATCAGTCCAAGTGGCTGATTTTTTATTGTCGTTATAAACTGAAATTAAAAAATTTTCAGAATTTTGCAAAAAACCATTGAAAATATCTAAAAATAGTGTAAAATTAAAAACATAAGTTCAAAAAGGAGAATGTTATGTCAGTAAATCTTGATTGGGGAAACCTAGGCTTTTCCTATATGAAATTACCTTATCGTTATCTCGCTTATTATAAAAACGGTCAATGGGAAAAAGGAGAATTAACTGAAGATGCTACTTTGCATATGTCTGAATCTTCTCCCTGCCTTCATTATGGACAACAGGCTTTTGAGGGAATGAAAGCATATCGCACAAAAGATGGTAGCGTTCAACTATTTCGCCCGGATCAAAATGCAAAACGTCTACAACGTACCTCAGACCGGCTCTTAATGCCACAAGTTCCGACTGATATGTTTGTTGATGCAGTTAAGCAGGTTGTTCGTGCAAATGAAGAATACGTTCCACCGTATGGAACAGGAGGGACTCTTTATATTCGTCCGCTGTTGCTAGGTATCGGTGACATCATTGGCGTAAAACCAGCCGATGAATACATTTTTACTGTATTTGCTATGCCTGTTGGAAATTACTTTAAAGGAGGCTTGCAACCAACTAATTTTCTCATTCAAGAGGAATACGATCGTGCGGCTCCACATGGAACAGGTGCAGCTAAGGTAGGGGGGAACTATGCAGGAAGTTTTGTTCCTGGTCAATATGCGAAAACAAACGGATTTTCAGATGTAATCTATTTAGATCCTGCAACTCATACCAAAATTGAAGAGGTGGGTTCTGCCAATTTCTTTGGTATTACCGCAGATAATGAATTTATCACACCACTTAGCCCATCTATCCTGCCTTCTATCACAAAATACTCTCTTCTATACCTAGCAGAGCATCGTTTGGGCATGAAAGCTATTGAGGGGGATATTTTCATAGATGATCTAGATAAATTTGTCGAAGCAGGGGCTTGCGGCACAGCAGCGGTTATCTCTCCAATTGGTGGTGTTCAGCACGGTGATGAGTTTCATGTTTTTTATAGTGAAACAGAAGTTGGACCTGTTACTCGAAAACTTTATGATGAATTAACCGGCATCCAATTTGGCGATGTTAAAGCACCAGAAGGCTGGATCGTAAAAGTTTAAAAATGTTTGAAGCTATCTCTCGGTTGAGGTAGCTTTTATTGTCACATATCACTTGCTAGTTTTCCTATTTTTTTGTAAAATAGAGACTTGAAAGAGGTATATGATGAGTAAAAAAGATAAAAAGATTGAAATCCAATTGGCAGATAGCCGAGTCAAAGTAGGAACTGACCAGCACGAAGGTTATGTTCTATCAATTGGAAAAAAAGTCATTGGTCAAATTGCTGAGTTTAACGGGCAATTTGCTATCATAAAAAATGAAAATGTTGATAGTTTTTATAAAAAACTTGAAAATGCTGTGGAAAAATTGATTGAAACCTATAATTTGAGTAAATAAATGCTTGTATTTTCTTTTCATCAATGGTATAATGAATACTGTTGATTATACAGGAGAGGTAGCGAAGAGGCTAAACGCGGCGGACTGTAAATCCGCTCCTTCGGGTTCGGGGGTTCGAATCCCTCCCTCTCCATGAGCGTACTTAGTTTTTAATGGTATGACCACGTTCTTTTTTGGGGTATAGCCAAGCGGTAAGGCAAGGGACTTTGACTCCCTCATGCGTTGGTTCGAATCCAGCTACCCCAGTTCTTAGGTAATATATCAGATAAATGGTAAAATATCTTAGGGTATTTTATTTCTTTATAGGGTGAGAAACGTTAAAGATAGTTCAATGTCATTGCGGTGCTTAGGAAAAATATTATAAGTATGTCAAGCGAGAAATGCTTGATTGTTGGAGGATTTTTTTAGATGAATGAATTTGAAGATTTGCTAAATAGTGTTAGCCAAGTTGAGCCAGGCGACGTCGTTACTGCTGAAGTATTGACTGTTGATGCGAACCAAGCTAATGTTGCAATCGCTGGAACTGGTGTGGAAGGTGTTTTGACCCTTCGTGAATTGACAAACGATCGTGATGCTGACATTAACGACCTTGTAAAACCAGGTGAAACACTTGAATTGCTTGTTCTTCGTCAAGTAGTGGGTAAAGATACGGATACAGTTACTTACCTAGTATCTAAAAAACGTTTAGAAGCTCGCAAGGCATGGGACAAGTTGGTTGGACGTGAAGAAGAAGTTGTTACTGTAAAAGGGACTCGTGCTGTTAAAGGCGGACTTTCAGTAGAATTTGAGGGACTTCGTGGATTTATTCCTGCTTCAATGCTAGATACTCGTTTCGTTCGTAACACTGAACGTTTTGTAGGTCAAGAATTTGAAGCAAAAATTAAAGAAGTGGATCCAAAAGAAAATCGCTTTATCCTTTCACGTCGTGAAGTTGTAGAAGCTCAAGCAGCAGCAGCACGTGCTGAAGTGTTTGGTAAATTGGCTGTTGGTGACATCGTGACTGGGAAAGTTGCACGTATCACAAGCTTTGGTGCTTTTATTGATCTTGGTGGTGTTGACGGACTTGTTCATTTAACTGAATTGTCACATGAGCGCAATGTTTCACCAAAATCTGTTGTATCAGTTGGCGATGAAATCGAAGTAAAAGTTCTTGATTTGAATGAAGAAGAAGGTCGTGTATCGCTTTCTCTTAAAGCTACAACCCCTGGACCATGGGACGGTGTCGAACAAAAACTTGCTGCCGGTGATGTTATCGAAGGTACAGTTAAACGTTTAACAGATTTCGGTGCTTTTGTAGAAGTATTACCAGGTATTGACGGACTTGTCCATATTTCACAAATTTCACATAAACGTGTTGAAAATCCAAAAGATGTGCTTAAAGTCGGTCAGGAAGTAACTGTGAAAGTTCTTGATGTAAACGCTGATGCAGAACGTGTATCACTTTCTATCAAGGCTCTTGAAGAACGTCCAGCACAAGAAGATGACCAAAAAGAAAAACGTCAATCACGTCCTCGTCGTCAAAAACGTCAAGAAAAACGTGACTTTGAACTTCCAGAAACTCAAACTGGATTTTCAATGGCTGACTTATTTGGTGATATTGAATTATAATCAAATAAAAGGATTGGAATTTGTCATTTCAGTCCTTTTTTACTTGTTATTTTTATAAAATTTTTATATAATAAAATAGTTGCCACCCTTAGTGTAATGGATATCACGTAAGATTCCGGTTCTTGAGATGGGAGTTCGATTCTCTCAGGGTGGATTGTGTTTATTACTTGAAAGTCTTGTTTTATGCAAGATTTTTTATTTTTACAAAGGAGATTGCGAATGCCTATAAAATTGATTGCTCATGCTCTAATTGAAAAAGATGGAAAATATTTGCTTATTAAACGAAGTAAAATAAAACGTGGTTCTCCAAACATGTATCCAGAATATTGGGATATTCCAGGAGGTAGTGTGGAAGAAGACGAGTTGCCGCGAGAAGGTGCTGTACGAGAAGCGATGGAAGAAGTCAACCAAAAGATACAATTAAGTGAGATACTTCATGAGGATAGCTGTTACGATGATACAAAGGGCATCGTTTTTACGCGTCTAGTGTATAAGGCGAAATTGTTAGAATATAATAGAGAGATAAAACTTGATCCGGAAGAGCATACAACATTTCGCTGGATTCAGACCTTATCGGATATGAAAGAAGAAACTATTGTTCCATATTTAAACGATCTATTCAAATAAGTTATAAAGTAAGAGTCTGGGACAATAGTCCCTTTGCTATAAAAAA
>NZ_KV795610.1:0-2102 GCF_001809055.1 Streptococcus sp. HMSC034B05
TTTTCTTATGTCTCATTTTGAGGGTGTAGTGCCTTCGTCTTTTTATGTTTTTATAAGGAGATACAAAGTTATTTAAATACAACAGGTGTAGCTGTCTCTTGGAGAACCGCATTTAATTCGACAATGTTTTGTTTACCAACAGTTTCAAGCCATTTTATAGTAGTTGCTTCTCCACCTTCTTGATAAGCTTTTGTAGCGCCGGCCCAAGTAGCACGTCCACAAAGGACACCGTTGAATGTCGAGCCGGAATCTTTAGCAAATCGAAGTGTTTCTTGGAAAAGTTGAGCTGATACACCGGCGGATAAGAATATAAACGGCAAATGTGTTGCTTCGCTCTGCTCTTTATAGAAAGCAGCAGCTTCTTCTCTGCTATACAAAATTTCTCCTTCAGCGAAACTTTCAACGTATTTCATATTAACCGGAACTTCAACTTTCAGAACATCTACTCCAAATCGTTCTTGTGAATAGACTTTCATTGCGTCAATCACCTTACGTGGTTTTAATATTGCGTATTCTTTTTCATCTGTTATATTGGCATCATAAGAAACTAGTTCCAAGAAAAATGGCATTTCTTCGGCTTTGCATTCAGAAGCGATCCGTTCAATAAAAGCTTCTTTAATGTCATTAACTTCTTTACCTTCGTCAATGTCTACATAGAGTAAGACTTTCACAGCATCAGCACCATTTGCTTTTAAACGTTGCACTGATACATTTTCAACAAGATCAGGGAAGCGACCGGGTACGGTTTTATCATAGCCGGTTTTTTCATAAGCTACTAATAGTCCTGCATTTTTGTCACGAGTCCCAGCCGCTTTCCAGCCGAGTTCAGGATCCAGTAGGATAGAGGATGCATAGGGAGTTAAATATTTGGAAACTAAAACTTTAAAATTTTCTAATTCAGCAACAGGTGTATCTTCTCCCAGCATGCGACGAAGTGCACCACGTTGGTCAATGGCTAAAGCACCAATAATTCCATTTTTATCACATAAACGGTTTAATTTTTCTTGTTTTGTTGTCATTCCCAGACTCCTTTTATTTTATATGATTTCATTATAAAACACAAACAAAACAAAGTCAAACAATAACTGACAAAAATGAAAAAAATCTTGTTTTTAATTTTTCAAAATGAATAAATTGTTGTATAATATATTTGAGGAATCTAATTATAATATAAGTTAGAAAGGAGACAAAATGAAAGAAGGACGACATAGAGTTATTCTCCAAGAATTGGATCAGCAAGGAGTTGTTTCTGTCAAGAAATTAAAAGAACTGCTGGATGTGACGGACATGACGATACGTCGTGATCTGATTGATCTAGAAAAACAAGGCCTGCTGACACGGGTTCATGGAGGAGCTCATAAAAAAGTAAAAAACGGCTTGAATGAAGCTTCCCATACAGAAAAAACGATGTTAAATATTGAAGAAAAACGAACAATTGCTCAAAAATGTGCAAATTTGATTTCTTCAGGTGATACGGTTTTTATCGGTTCAGGAACGACAACGGATTTTATCGGAGATTATTTAGCTGATAAAAGTGTCAGTATTGTGACAAATTCTCTTCCTATTTTTGAAAAATTAAAAGATAACCCTAATTGTGATATTATTCTGATTGGAGGTCGTTATCGTGTCAAGACGCAAACATTTGTTGGGCAATTTGCCAATAAATTGTTAAAAGAAATCAAGGTTTCGAAGGCCTTTATTGGTGTGAATGGGATTGATGGTCACAATGTTACGACGGCCAACGAAGAAGAAGGAAATGGGAATGCCATTATTTTGAACAATGCAATTGAAAAGTACATTGTGGCGGATAATAGCAAATTTGATAGTTATTCTTTCTATTGTTTCTATCGATTGGATGATTTAGATGCTGTGATTACGGATGATGATATTTCGTCTAAAGTAAAGGAAAAGTACCAATCTTATACAAATGTTTTATAAATAGATAAAACAAGCCTAGATTTGGCACTGCACCCCGAAAATGGGACAGTAGAAAAACACTATTAGGCAGCCGCTCTTCTGTACTCTGTGGGAGATTGGTCGTTTAATCTCTGTTGAATTCTACTTTCATTATAAAATGTGATGTATTTTTCGCCAATATCTGT
>NZ_KV795611.1:0-419 GCF_001809055.1 Streptococcus sp. HMSC034B05
TTATCCGGCATAGCTCAGTTGGTAGTAGCGCATGACTGTTAATCATGATGTCGTAGGTTCGAGTCCTACTGCCGGAGTTGTATATGATTAGAAATCTTGTTTAAACAAGATTTCTTTTATTATGTGTTCTTTGTCTGTCTGGGTCTGTGAGGTGGAAGATAAATATCTTCCGCTATGCGGGTGCGTATCAAAGGTTATACCTAAAGAACTCCAAACACCCTACAATAACGGTGCTCAAGCCTACCGTAAAGTAAAGGGAGAAAAATATGATACAAAAGGCACATAGTTTATCACACAAAGTGGAATTGTAAAGCTTGTTACTTTGTCTTCTTTATTTTTTATGGTTCTTGTATAATGTAGCTAAGATATTTCAATGGTAATAAAAAAGAGTCTGGGACAATAGTCCCTTTGCTACAAAA
>NZ_KV795612.1:0-52666 GCF_001809055.1 Streptococcus sp. HMSC034B05
TTTTTGTAGCAAAGGGACTATTGTCCCAGACTCTGTTTTTTGGAGAAAAAGAGGAGCTAAAAATAACAGTTGATTTTATAATCAAGAAAAACTTGCTGATAATCATAGAGGTCTTCCGGATGTAGAGCTTGTACATTTTCCATTTCATAAGAACGTTTTAGTAATTTATATTTATTTTCACCGAATTGATGAAAAGGTAAGAGTTGTACTTGGTCAATAGATAATTTTTTAAATAAAATAGCAAATTGTTCGGCATCTTCTAGAGAGTCATTAAAGCTAGGGATAACAGGAATACGCAGGACAATGGTTTTTTGTTGCGAAAAAGCATAATGAATATTTTTGATAATTAGTTCATTTTTGACCCCTGTGACTTTGCGGTGATTGATGGTGTTGTAATGTTTTAAGTCAGTATAGATAAAATCTACATACTGGAGCAAATCAACGAATTTGTTATGATCTACAAAGGCTGTCGTTTCAATCGCTGTATGGATACCTTTTTCTTTGGCAGCTTTAAGGATTGCTTTGGCAAATTCAAATTGGGCAAAGATTTCTCCACCAGACAAGGTCAGGCCTCCACCTGATTCTTCATAAAATTCTCTATCTTTGAGAACTTCTTTGATAATCTCTTCAACGCTTTTTTCCTCTCCCATGGTGATAGTCTTTTTGCTAGAAGCGTCTAACATGGGCTCAGGTTTAAATTTCTGAGATTCTGGATTGGCACACCAAGGACAGCGTAAGGGACAGCCTTTTAGAAAAACAGTTGTCCGAATTCCTGGTCCGTCGTGAATACTAAAATGTTGAATATTAAAAATGATTCCTTTTTCTGCACTCATGATGTACACTCTTTTCTTGCTTATTTTCTTTTATTATATCAAACAAACGAAAGAAAAACAATTACGAATGAAACTATTTTTTATTTTATTTATTCCTTACATTCTGTTAAAATAAAGAATGAGGTGAATAAAATGGAACGTTTAGATGAAATCGTTAAGCTCGTTTCAGAGTTTGAAAAAATTGATGTTAATACTTTATCTGATAAATTAAAAGTCTCTAAAGTTACGATTCGGAAAGACTTGGATAAGCTGGAAATGAAAGGCTTACTTCATCGGGAGCACGGTTATGCGGTCTTAAATAGTGGTGATGACCTGAATGTCCGGCTTTCTTTTCATTATGATACCAAGCGAAAGATAGCACAAGAAGCGGCAAAAATTGTTGCAGACAATGAAACGATTATCATTGAATCTGGTTCAACTTGTGCTCTGTTAGCTGAAGAAATCTGTCGTACTAAGAAGAATGTGAAAATTATTACAAATTCTTATTTTATCGCAGACTATGTGAGAAAAGTAGATTCTTGCAAGATTATCTTGCTAGGCGGTGAATTTCAGAACGATTCGCAAGTTACGGTCGGTCCTTTGCTTAAGGAAATGATTCAATTTTTCCATGTAGAACATGCTTTTGTAGGGACTGATGGCTATGATGAAGAGCTTGGTTTTACAGGTAAGGATTTAATGCGTAGCGAAGTGGTGCAATATATGTCGGAAGCATCTGATAAAATGATTGTGTTAACAGATTCGAGTAAATTTGATAAAAGAGGGACTGTCAAACGCTTTGGTTTGAGACAGGTTTCGCAGGTGGTAACGGATCAAGCTATTCCGACAGCAGCGGTTCAACGCCTAAAAGCAGCCAATATCAAATTGACTCTAGTCTGATAAGTAGAGGGAGATAAGATGAAAAGTGAAAGAAAAAGGCTATTAGCTAAGATTGCTTATCTTTATTATGTAGAGGAGAAAAGTCAGGCAGAAATTGCAGCAGAGACAGGGATTTATCGGACAACTGTGAGTCGTATGCTGGCTGAAGCTAAAAAGGAAGGCATTGTCAAAATCGAGATTGAATCCTTTGATACGCGTTTGTTTCATTTAGAAAATGTAGTGAAAGAGAAGTATGGGTTAAAAGGACTTGAAATCGTAGCAAATCAAGTGGATGATTCACCTTCTGATTTGGAGCAGCGGTTAGCTCAATCAGCGGCAGGAATGCTTCGGGGAATGATTGATGACAATGCTAAAGTTGGATTTTCATGGGGAAAGAGTCTTAGTCTCTTGGTAGAACACTCGGGCAGTCGACACTTGAATAATGTGCATTTTTTTCCATTGGCTGGCGGACCTAGCCATATTCATGCTCGTTATCATGTTAATACCCTCATTTACAGTATGGCTAATAAATACCATGGGGATTGTCGCTTTATGAATGCGACGATTATACAGGAAGACGAGATCTTAGCAAAAGGAATTTTATCTTCTAAATATTTTGAGGACTTAAAAAGAAGTTGGCAAGAACTAGATGTGGTTGTTGTTGGTATTGGCGGACAAGTGGATGAAAAGAATCGGCAGTGGTTGGATATGCTGACGGCTGAAGATTTTCGTACAGTGGAAAATGAAGGAGCTGTCGGAGAAATTTGTTGCCGCTTTTTTGATGAAAATGGTGAGTTGGTTGATGAACAGTTGCAAAATCGAACAGTTGCTATTTCTTTAGATTATTTAAAAACAGTTCCTCACAGTCTGGCTTTTGCCTATGGTCGTCAAAAAGCTGCCGCTATTTTGGCGGTTTTACGTGCTGGGTATGTCAACCATTTAGTTACAGATGAAGCAACTATTTTAAAAGTGTTGGAATTGGATAATAGTGCAGTTAATTAGTAGTTTATAACAGTTCTCCTTTTCCTCGTTATTTCATCTTCAAAAGGTCAAAAATAATGATTCTGACCTTTTTTATTTTACTCGATAAGCACAAATGTGCGATAAATATAAAAAAAGAGAATTTGTTCAGTGATATATTGACGGAATAAGAGAAAGATGATAAATTTGAGTTACAAACAAAAATAAAACGCTTTCAAATAAAAGAAAGGTATATTTTGTAAATAAAAATAGGAGTAACGTTAAATATGGAAGTGATTGTAGCTGATCAAATCATTATGGGGTTAATCTTGCATGCTGGGGATGCCAAACAGCATATTTACCAAGCTTTGTCATTAGCAAAAAATGGTGAGTTTGAAAAGTGTAATGAGTATCTAGAATTGGCAGATCAGGCATTATTAGAAGCTCATAATCTTCAAACGGAGTTTTTGGCACAGGAAGCGGGGGGAACAAAGACAGAAATTACAGCTTTGTTTGTCCACTCTCAGGATCATTTGATGACCAGTATTACAGAAATTAATCTTATCAAGGAAATCATTGATTTGAGAAAAGAATTACAGGTGAAAAAATAAATCATCAGGAGGATGAAGATATGATTAAAATTGGGTTGTTTTGTGCAGCAGGTTTTTCAACAGGAATGTTGGTCAATAATATGAAAATAGCCGCGAAAGAAGCTGGTTTAGAGGTTGAGATTGATGCTTATTCTCAGGCCAAGTTAGCAGATTATGCACCAAATTTGGATGTTGCTTTGTTAGGACCACAAGTAGCTTATACTTTGGATAAGTCAGCTGCCATTTGCGAAGAGAACCATATTCCAATTGCGGTCATTCCAATGGCGGATTATGGCATGCTAGATGGTAAAAAAGTATTGAATCTCGCTTTGGGGCTTTTGGAACAAAAACAAGGAGCTTAGTTATGGCTAAAATAGATACTCAAAAAATTATTGCGCCGATTATGAAATTTGTCAATATGCGCGGTATTATTGCCTTAAAGGATGGTATGTTGGCAATTCTGCCCTTGACAGTTGTTGGAAGTATCTTTCTGATTGTAGGACAGTTACCATTTGAAGGCCTCAATCAGGCGATTGCAGGCATTTTTGGGAAAAATTGGACCGAGCCATTTATGCAGGTTTACTCAGGAACTTTTGCGATTATGGGTTTGATTTCCTGTTTCTCCATAGGATATTCTTATGCTAAAAATAGTGGTGTAGAGCCGTTGCCGGCAGGTGTGTTATCTGTATCTTCTTTCTTCATTCTTTTAAAATCTTCTTATATTCCAGAAAAAGGTGAAGAAATTACAGACGCAATTGCCAAGATTTGGTTTGGCGGTCAGGGGATTATTGGAGCCATTATTATTGGTTTGGTTGTCGGTAGTATCTATACTATGTTTATTCAAAAACATATTGTTATTAAGATGCCAGAGCAAGTTCCTCAAGCGATCGCCAAGCAATTTGAGGCTATGATTCCAGCTTTTGTGATATTCTTTCTTTCCATGGTAGTCTATATTCTTGCTAAAATGCTGACAAAGGGTGGTACTTTTATCGAAATGATTTACGGTGTGATTCAAGTACCGCTGCAAGGATTGACTGGTTCCCTTTACGGTGCAATCGGTATTGCCTTTTTCATCTCTTTCCTATGGTGGTTTGGTGTACACGGACAATCTGTTGTCAATGGTGTAGTGACCGCTCTCTTACTTTCAAATCTGGATGCTAATAAGGCCTTGCTTGCTGCTGGAAAGTTATCTGTTGGAAAAGGTGCTCACATTGTCACTCAGCAATTCTTGGATAGTTTCCTTATTTTGTCTGGTTCTGGTATTACTTTTGGTTTGGTGGTAGCCATGCTCTTTGCAGCTAAGTCCAAGCAATACAAAGCACTAGGAAAGGTTGCTGCTTTTCCAGCAATCTTTAATGTCAATGAACCGATTGTCTTTGGATTCCCAATTGTTATGAATCCCGTCATGTTCTTGCCTTTTATTCTTGTACCTGTTTTAGCGGCTGTAATTGTTTATGGCTCTATAGCAATTGGCTTTATGCAGCCATTTTCAGGGGTGACCTTGCCATGGAGTACACCAGCTATTATTTCTGGTTTCTTAGTGGCAGGATGGCAAGGTGCTCTCATCCAAGTTGTCATTTTAGCTATGTCCACTCTCATCTATTTCCCATTCTTTAAATTCCAAGACAATCTTGCTTACAGTAATGAACTGAAAGCGGAAGGATAAACTACATTGTATCACTGTAAAGAAATTATTTTAATGTTGATTGAGCACAAATGTGCAAAAAATCTTTAATTTGATAATTGATTATAAATGATTGAATTTTTGCATCTTGCATGCTACAATAGTTACGAAAGAAATAAAAATAATTTCATAAGAAAGGTTGTGCTGTGATGACTAATGTAAAAGAAATAGAAAAAACGACGATACAAACGAATTATTTTGGTAGTTTAACGGACCGAATGAACAAGTATCGGGAAGATGTGCTGGACAAGAAACCTTATATTGATGCTGAACGTGCTGTTCTTGCAACAAGAGCTTATCAAGAGCATAAAGAAAAGCCAAATGTTCTGAAGCGTGCTTATATGCTTAAGGAAATTTTGGAAAATATGACGCTTTATATTGAAGATGAGACCATGATTGTTGGAAATCAGGCTTCATCTAATAAAGATGCACCTATTTTCCCAGAGTATACTTTAGAATTTGTACTCAATGAATTAGATCTTTTTGAAAAGCGCGATGGCGATGTTTTCTATATCACAGAGGAAACCAAAGAGCAGCTCCGCGGCATCGCTCCTTTCTGGGAAAACAATAACCTCCGTGCTAGAGCTGGGGCTTTACTTCCAGAAGAAGTTCAGGTTTATATGGAAACTGGCTTCTTTGGCATGGAAGGAAAGATGAACTCTGGTGATGCTCACTTGGCAGTCAACTATCAAAAATTGCTTCAATATGGTTTGAAAGGTTTTGAAGAAAAAGCTCGGGCAGCTAAGGAGGCCTTGGATTTGACAGATCCGGCTAGTATTGATAAATATCATTTCTATGATTCAATTTTCATTGTAGTGGATGCTGTGAAAGCTTATGCGGAGCGTTTTGTCAAATTAGCTCAAGATATGGCAGAGTCTGCAAGCCCAGAGCGCCGTCAGGAATTATTGGAAATTGCTCGAATTTGCTCCAAAGTGCCTTACGAACCAGCTGAAACGTTTGCTGAAGCTATTCAGTCTGTCTGGTTTATCCAGTGTATTTTACAGATTGAGTCTAATGGTCACTCCCTCTCTTATGGGCGCTTTGACCAATACATGTATCCTTATGTTAAGTCGGACTTGGAAGCTGGTCGCGAGACGGAAGAAAGCATTGTCGAACGCTTAACCAATCTTTGGATTAAGACGATTACGATCAATAAAGTACGCAGTCAGGCTCATACTTTCTCATCTGCTGGTAGTCCTTTGTATCAAAATGTGACAATTGGTGGACAAACACGTGATAAGAAAGATGCTGTAAATCCTCTTTCATATCTGGTTTTGAGATCTGTTGCACAGACGCATTTGCCACAGCCAAACTTAACAGTTCGCTACCATGCTGGTCTAAATGCTCGTTTTATGAACGAATGCATAGAAGTTATGAAACTAGGTTTTGGAATGCCTGCTTTCAATAATGACGAGATTATTATTCCGTCCTTTATTGCCAAAGGCGTTTTGGAAGAAGATGCATACGACTACAGTGCTATCGGCTGTGTGGAGACAGCTGTGCCAGGTAAATGGGGTTATCGTTGCACGGGAATGAGCTATATGAATTTTCCTAAGGTGCTTCTCATCACTATGAACGATGGAATTGATCCGGCATCTGGCAAGCGCTTTGCACCAAGCTTTGGTCATTTTAAAGACATGAAGAGCTTTGCTGAGCTGCAAACAGCTTGGGACAAGACTTTGCGTCACTTGACTCGTATGAGTGTCATCGTGGAAAACGCGATTGACCTTTCTCTAGAAAGAGAAGTACCAGATATTCTCTGCTCAGCTTTGACAGACGATTGTATCGGTCGTGGAAAGCATTTGAAAGAAGGCGGAGCTGTCTATGACTATATTTCCGGTTTGCAAGTTGGAATTGCCAATCTATCAGACTCACTAGCAGCAATCAAGAAGCTAGTCTTTGAAGAAGGCAAACTGACTCCAGCTGAACTCTGGCATGCGCTTGAAACGGACTATGCGGGTGAGCGCGGCAAGGAAATTCAGGAGATGTTGATTTCTGATGCACCGAAATATGGTAATGATGATGATTACGCTGATAAGCTGGTGACTGATGCTTATGATATTTATGTGGATGAAATTGCTAAATATCCAAATACCCGTTATGGACGCGGTCCAATTGGCGGTATCCGCTACTCAGGAACATCTTCTATTTCAGCCAATGTAGGTCAAGGTCGCGGTACTTTGGCGACACCAGATGGCCGCAATGCCGGAACACCGCTCGCTGAAGGATGCTCTCCATCCCACAATATGGACAAGAACGGCCCGACCTCTGTATTGAAATCTGTTTCTAAATTGCCGACAGATGAAATCGTTGGAGGCGTTCTGCTCAATCAAAAAGTGAATCCTCAGACCCTGTCTAAGGAAGAAGATAAAATTAAATTGATTGCTTTACTTCGTACGTTCTTTAACCGTTTGCACGGTTATCATATTCAATACAATGTTGTTTCTAGAGAAACCTTGATTGATGCGCAAAAACATCCTGAAAAACACCGTGATTTGATTGTGCGTGTTGCAGGATATTCGGCATTCTTCAATGTACTCTCCAAAGCAACACAAGACGATATTATCGGACGTACAGAACACACATTATAAAAGAGGTCCAGTTTATGGAATTCATGCTTGATACATTAAATGTAGAAGAAATAAAAAAATGGTCGCAAGTTCTCCCCCTGGCAGGAGTGACTTCTAACCCGACCATCGCTAAAAAAGAGGGAGAGATTGATTTCTTTAAACGCATCCAAGAAGTTAGAGAAATTATTGGGGAAGCTCCTTCCATTCATATTCAGGTTGTTGCCAAAGATTATCAGGGAATTTTAAAAGATGCCGCTGAAATTCGCAAGCATTGTAGTGGAAATGTGTTTGTCAAAGTACCTGTAACCCCTGAAGGTTTAGCCGCTATAAAAGTTTTAAAAGCAGAAGGTTACAAGATTACGGCAACTGCTATTTATACCATTTTCCAGGGTTTATTAGCCATTCAAGCAGGCGCAGATTATTTAGCTCCTTATTATAACCGTATGGAAAATTTGAACATTGATTCAGATGTAGTTATTGGCCAATTGGCAGATGCGATTGCAGTAGAAGGTTCATCTAGCAAAATTTTAGCAGCTTCCTTTAAAAATGTAGGACAAGTCAACAAGGCTTTTGCTGATGGTACCCATGCTATTACAGCAGGTGCAGATGTTTTTGAAGCAGCTTTTGCTATGCCGTCTATTTCAAAGGCAGTAAATGATTTTGCAGCAGATTGGTCATTCATTCATGGTCAAAAGTACATCTAATCTCCATTTTTGCGTAGGAAGAGGTATTTTATGAGAACTTTTGCAAGCCCTTCTCGCTATATTCAAGGTGAAGATGCCTTATTTGAAAATGCAAAACAGATTTTGAACTTAGGAAACCATCCAGTTTTGCTTTGTGACAACACTGTTTATCAAATTGTAGGAAAGAAGTTCCAATCCTGTCTTACTCGCTATGGACTTCATGTATTGCATGTCAGTTTTAATGGTGAAGCTTCGGATAATGAAATCAATCGGGTAGCTGCTTTAGCTGAAAAAGATGGAGCAGATCTAGTGATTGGTCTTGGTGGTGGAAAAACAATTGACAGTGCTAAGGCAATTGCAGATTTATTGGGAAGTCCTGTCGTGATTGCACCGACTATTGCTTCGACAGATGCACCAACATCAGCTCTTTCAGTAATTTATACCGAGGAAGGAGCATTTGAAAAATATATTTTTTACACCAAGAACCCAGATCTTGTTCTAGTAGATTCAAAGGTCATTGCTCAAGCTCCAAAGCGCTTGTTGGCTTCTGGAATTGCAGATGGTTTAGCGACTTGGGTTGAAGCGCGTGCGGTTATGCAGGCAAATGGAGAGACCATGCTGGGACAAAGACAGACTTTAGCAGGCGCAGCTATTGCTCAAAAATGTGAAGAAACTCTTTTTGCAGATGGTTTACAAGCACTGGCTGCTTGTGAGGCGCAGGTGGTAACACCAGCTCTTGAGCATATCATTGAGGCTAATACGCTTCTCAGCGGTGTTGGTTTTGAAAGTGGTGGATTGGCTGCTGCTCATGCCATTCACAATGGATTTACAGCTCTGACTGGTGATATTCATCATCTGACTCATGGAGAAAAAGTAGCTTATGGAACGCTAACACAGCTCTTTCTTGAAAACCGTCCAAAAGAGGAATTGGAAAAATATATTCGTTTCTATCAGAAAATTGGTATGCCCACGACCTTGGCAGAAATGCATTTAGAAAATGCCAGCTATGATGATTTGCTCAAGGTTGGTAAGCAAGCTACTATTGAAGGTGAAACCATTCATCAGATGCCGTTTAAGATTTCAGCATCTGATATTGCAGGTGCTATCCTAGCAGTCGATCGTTATGTAAACTCCTTATAAAAATAAAAAGAAACAAGTCCGATTAGATTGGACTTGTTTTTTCGTGTAGTGATAGCTAAAAGTTTTAATCAGAAATAATAAACGCCTGATGCACATTGAAAATGTTATAATGATAACAAATGTGAGAAATAAATGCAAACTAGTGGAGGACGGATTGAGTAAAAAATTAGAAGACATGAGTTTAGAAGAATTATGGCAGTTGTTTCCCATATTTCTTGTAAAACATAATAAAGAATGGGCGGATTGGTATGATGAGGAAGCAACTGCTATTTTGTCCCTGATACCAGCTAAATATATGGTAAGAATATCACATATTGGTAGTACGGCGGTTCAAAATATATGGGCAAAGAACATAGTAGATATATTACTTGAGGTTCGATTAGCAGAAGAACTAGAAATAGTGAAAAATATTCTTGTTGAAAATAGTTGGTTATGCATGAGTCAAAGTACACGACGAATCTCATTAAATAAAGGATACACGGAGCAAGGTTTTGCAGAAAAAGTCTTTCATCTTCACATTAGAGTTGTCGGAGATAATGATGAACTATATTTCAGAGATTACTTACGTGAGAATCATAATGTAGCGAAAGAATATGAACATTTAAAGCTGAACTTATGGAAGAAATTTGAACATGATAGAGACGGCTACACTGATGCAAAGTGTAAGTTTATTAAACGATATACTAAAATTGCAAAAGAAAAATTTATAGGAAGATATTAAAATAGACAAAACTAACTGGAAGGAAGATAACAATGAGAGTCAGAAAAAGCATCTACATACTTCTGTTGATTGTATTTGGTATTTTATGTCTAGCTATGTTCGCAACAGAGCGAGTTACCGATCAACATGTTCTGACACGGATTGGTAAGATGAATCTTTATGATTTTTTGTTTGTATTCTTGTGTCTTATTGGTGGTGGAGCAATTTCTCTACTCATTCGTTCCTGGAGGAAGACTGCCCGTAAATTTTATAAGGGGTTGCTGATTTTCGGCTGGGTGGGACTCATTGGAGTGATGATGTTGGGAAGCCTGACCTGGTTTGGGAATCATGCAGTTACAACCTGGTATGAATTTTATTCGCCGGATAATAAACATTCGCTTGTCATAAGGGAGTCAACATTCCTTCTATTAAGTGATATATGTCCGTATGAACGAACTTCACCGATTTTCGTCCGAAAATTAAAAGCAGATTTATCAACAAATAATGGATTTGCCGCAATCTCACAAGGTGCCTATAAAATATCTTGGGATGGAGAAGTAGTCACACTGTCTGTTGACATGAATCAGCAGGGAATGTGGGGTGCGGTGAAACTTAATATGGCAGAACATGGCAAAGTTCTGAAAGAATTTAGTAATTATCCGAATGGAAAACCTAAATGGTTGGATAATCAAGGTAATACAAATAAAAAAAGATGTATTAGATTCGGCATCAGATGATTCTGAATCTGAAGATGTCCAACAGGGGCAAGTAAATCAAAAGGTTATTGATGGACTTCAGGCAGTAGCTTTAACGACTGGCTACAAAACTAAAGGGAATTCAGAAATTACTTATACTGCTAAGGGGACGCCTAAGTTCGTGCTTTCATCAGATCTGAATTCGAAGACGTATATCCTTTACGACCGAGATTCTTCCAATGGGAAATGTGCATTATATGTACTGTATCAGTCGAAAAATAATGGTGAAGAAAATTCGGACTCACAGATTTTGGAAATGTACGCATACGAATATTCCAGTGGCAAAGTTATTATGGCGGATCGTCATGCATGGAGTGATGTGGGTACAGATGAATACCGTGAAGCAACAGGAGAATGAAGGATATGATGGATAGGAGTGTAGATTTTGTGGTCTGATTACTTAGATATATTTTTACAAATTCCAATTTATTAGATGAAAGTTAATTAGAAATTATGGAGGTAGTAATGAATAAGATTACTTGTATTTGTTTGGGTGTTAGAGATATGGAAAGATCAATAAAGTTTTACAGAGATGGTTTAGGATATAAGACTGACTGTAAAGAAAATAATCCACAGGTATGTTTTTTCGATACTCCAGGAACAAAATTTGAACTATTTCCTTTAGAACAATTGGCAAAAGATATTGATGAAAATAACCCACCAAAGAGAAATGGATTTCCCGGAATTACATTAGCGTACAATGTTGAACAAAAAGAAGATGTTGATAGTGTAATTGAATTAGTACGAAATGCTGGTGGAAGAATTGTAAAAGAACCACAAGACACCTTTTGGGGTGGATATCACGCCTATTTTTCTGATTTAGATGGATATTACTGGGAAGTTGCATGGGGACCAAATTTTAAGTTTGACAAAAATGGACTATTGAAATTTTAGTAATTAAAAGAGATATAAAAAAAGGTATCAAGCAAAGAACACTTAGACTTTATTTTAGAACAAGTATCTGAATTAGATAATATTAGTTATAGAGCTATGATGGGAGAATTTATTATCTATTATAATGGAAAAATTATTGGCGGAATACATGATGGTAGATTACTTGTTAAACCTGTGCAGATATGCCAAATGTAGTGTATAACTTGCCGTATGATGGAGCAAAAGAAATAATTCTTGATTATAGTAGAATTTTGAACGAAAAAATTCAATTATGATAGAGTTAAAAAATGACCTTGTCCCTCTTGAACGAGGGAGCAAGGTCATTTTTGTTATCTCAGTATTCATTTGATAAGAAATTGTTTACTTCATCGTAGGGAAAAGAAACCTGGTTCTACGTTATTTCACGCAAGTCTCTAAAGCCCATTATACCAAGGTTTAGAAACTTTGCTAGGTTTTATATTTTCCCCTAACTTTGCACAAAATTGGTAAATCAGTGGTAAATCTTTGGTAAGTTATTGGTAAGTTTCTTCAAGGTTTGATAGGCTATTTTGAAGGTTTTCTCCGAACTTTTCCATCTCTTTTTCTTTGAGTTCTTTTGTAGCTTCGGCGTAGATATTCATAGTGGTTGAAATATCAGAGTGTCCAAGAATTTCTTGCATCGCCTTCAAATTGGTTCCAGCTTCTACCATACGGGTAGTGAAGGTATGACGGAGAGAGTGGTTGCTGAAATTCGGAAGTGTTACCTCACTTTGTATTTTACCATCAAGAACAGCAAAATTGCAATCACGAATAATTCGTTTCAGTGCTTTATTGAGTGTTCCTTGGTGGAAGACATTACCAAAACGATTGAGAAAGATGAAATTGGTGTAGCCGTCAATTTTACTTTTGCAGACGATTTCAAGTTCTTCTTGACGTTTCTTTTCTAAAATCAGTGCCTCCTTAACTCTAGGAAGTAGTGGAACAGTACGCTCCCCTGCCTTGGTCTTTGGACTGTTGATTGTAAAAGTGACACCACGATTCGTTCTTGTATCATAATAAACAAGGGTATGATTGACACTAATAGTGTTGCTTTCAAAATCAATGTCTTCCCAACGTAAACCTGTTACTTCACCAACTCGAAGTCCAGTCCATAACATGGTAATAAATACTGGGTACCAACCTTTATAACGGCTCGTATTCTCTAGAAAATTTTCGAAAAGTTGTTGTTCCTTGAGCGTCAAAGCCCTGTGTCCTTTTTTCCCAGAAGTACGAGACTGCTTTAGCTCCTTCAAGGCATTGTCTGAGGGATTGTTGAAAATATATTCATCATCGACAGCAACTTGAAGAACTTGATGGAGTACGGTATGGATGCTGTCAATGGTGCTTACCTTAACGTTCCGTTCTTCGGCTAAGTAATTATAGAAGGAGCGAACATCGCTTTTCTTGAGATTAGTGATGATGACATTTCCTAATTGACCAGATACGAAATATTCGTATAGGTACTGATAGTTTTTGAAGGTATTATCCTTGAGACCTCGTTTCAAGAGTTTCCACTTCTGGTACAAGTCATCTACAGAAACTTTTTTGGTAACGTTCAATCCGTTGAGAGAATCTTTTATAATTTGCTTTTCTTTTTCTCGTAGCTCAACTAATGACTTGGCATAGATGCTATTCATCTTTCTTCGCTTATCACGCCAGCGGTATTCGTAACTACCATTTGGACGTTGATATTCTCCGTCTTTGAGGATGCGATTTTTATTGTCTTTCCGTTTTTTGTTTATCATAGATTTCCTCCATAAAAAAAGAGGGCATAAGCTATTTGATTAGCCTATGCCCTCTGAGTGATTATTAAATTGAATATTGGTTTTCTAGGAATTTCTCAAATTTTGCTCGTTTGATTAGTCGTTTGCTGCCACACCAGAGGACGAAATCGCAATCATCTTCATTGCTGATTTCACGAAGTTTATTGACTCCGATACTGAAATATGAGGCAGCTTCCTCAACAGTTAGGTTTGATTTTTCCCAGAATGGAATTTCTTTTTTCATGTGTTTTCCTCAGTTATTTTTGATAAAACGAAAACAAGCCCATTTCTGAGCTTGCTTCCAAGGAGATTATGAAAAAGAAAAGTTATTTAGGATGAGTACAGTATAGCTGAGTCACCCTAAACAAATCTTAAATCATAATCGTAAAAACTATAAAGAATCGTAAAAATTCGTAAATCTTATTGTGCAACCGCAAAGCTGTAGTAGCTTTGATTGCTGAAAACAGCGTAATGTGGTTTGTTTTGAACGCCATCGACATTACACTCTGAGATGAGGAAGGTTCCGTCTTGGTTGACAGCTTCCACAAATGCGACGTGACCGTATTCTGCATAGGTGCCTCCGTAGCCACCTTGAACGGACATAACAGCGCCGACCTGAGGCTCTGATATTTGCTTCCAGCCACGAGAGACAAGACTAGCAACCCAATCTTGACCGTTTCCGTTGTAATTGTAAATAGCTGAGTTAGTACAGATGCCTGTCTCAATCAGTCGATTACAAACGTACCAGGTACATTGACCAGCTGGATAAGTATTGTTTCCTTGAGTTGTGACAGAGATTTCACTAGGAACTCCGTATTTGAGTTTTCCAAGATACTCTGGTGGTAAGTCAAAGGTAGACGTGAGAGTACCAGTAGCAAGCCCTGTATCGCCTGAGAAAGCAACAGAGGAGTCTGAGGTGATTGTTCCATCAAACACCTTAAACCACTTGTCAGCGTCCGTTTGGAGCTTCTCAGCCTTGGTCTGACCGTCTGAGAGTGCAACACCTTCATAATGTTCTGACCAATACAAAGCAGCATCTCCAGGGTCAGTAGCTTTTTGCATCTCAGTTTTGACTTTCTTGTAGGCACCGTTTAACTCGGTTGACATGAGTTGGAGTTCAACATCAGCATCCAGTGTTCGACTAGAAGCTTGTGCCCAACGGTCACCATTGACGGTATTAGACCAACCTGACCATTGGAAGTAACCAGCTACCCCACCGCCAGTGTTGATAGCTTTGGGGTCAAAGCCTGACTCACGTTCTGCAACGGCTAAACTACCAGTAGAGCCAGCCAGAGTAAATCCTTCTTTGGATAGCTGGTAATTGAGGATTTTGATGACATCCTCTGCCCGTTCTTCTGTGATTGACGCTTTTTGAGCCACCTCTTTAGCTGTTAGTGTCGTTTGCTTCCCAGTTGAGCTACCATTACTTGATGTGTTGGACGAGTCACCAGCAATCGCAGCTGCACAAATGATGACAAGTAATAGGGGCAACAGAAGCGAAGAGAGAAGACTCAGTTTGAATAGTTTTTTCATGTGTCCCTATCATCTCCTTTAGTGTTTGAGATAGACTTTGAAGATAACTGTTCCAAAGAGCCATTTGGCATCTAGGACGGCTGGAATAGCACGGCAGAGTTCGATAATCCGTTTGGCTTCTTGGTCATTGACGGGATAAAGGATAGTTACCTTGATAGCCTTTAGGTCATTTTCATAGGCTTGGTAAATGTACTTTTCAAGGACAGGTTGAATCTGACTTCTTGTATATATCCTAATAGTGTCCATTTGGTTCACCTCGCAATCTGTTGAGTTCTTGAGTGAGACGGTTCTTACGCTCGATATTGGCTTTGATTTTGTCGTCCCTGGTCATAGTTTGACGGAAGCTTCGGGTAAAGGCGTTTGAGCCTTGGGCTTGATACATGGCACCTGCATCATCATAGGTGCTAAGTTCTCTTTCTAAGCGTTCCATTTTCCGTCGTTTACGTGGAGATACCCATTGTTCCTTGAGTTCCTGGAATTCCATTTCAGGTGATGGAGGAGTTGTTGGTTGAGTAGGGATAGCTTCAGGAGCTGGTGTTTTCTCTTGGGCAGGATTATCTGTTGGAATATCCTGCTTTGGAAGATTTGGTTCAGATGATGTTGGTGGCAGTTGGTCAGGTGTTGGAGCAGGTTGCTCAGTAGGCTGGTCTGTTGGAATGTTTGGTTCCTCAGCTGGCTCACTTGGTTTTGATCGTCTAAAGAAGTTGCCAACTTCTTTGATGTGAGAAGAAGCGTTCATAGCACTTCCAGCTACAAAACCAGTACCAGCCATGGCAAAATTACCCAGGTGTTGCGCAGCCTCAAAGCTACGTGACGGCATCTGTTGGATAAGGTCTTTACCCTGACTAACTTTATTTTCCACTTGGTTTCCAATGTCCTCCATCTTGATGCGTGCCCGTGAGCCCATGATGAATTCAATGAGTTCCCCTTTATAAATCCAAAGGAAATAATAGACGGCAGCTTTAGCAACGACTGATAGAATAAGCTTGAAGAGGAGGGCGAATGTTCCTAAAGATGGGAAGCTTTCAATGACCCCATCAAAGCCAGAAGTAATCAGCGTCTCAATGACTTTTTCGATGTAGAAGATGATGAGTGTGATGAGTGTCGTAATCGTCGGGAAAACGAGACCACCAAACATGACCTTGAAAATCCCAAAGATGATATCTTGCATGGCTGGGACAAAGGAAATGAGAAGTGCAATAGGGAACAGGAGAATCATGACCAAGACTAAGAGCTGGGCAATCAGATTCAGAAGCTGTACCAGGATAATAGGAACCGCAATGACAATAGCTTCAATAATTTTGAAGATGACGTAGAAGGTCTTGATGAAAAGGTAATCCCAAACAGCTGATACCCAGCGGTTCTTTTCCTTCCCGTCATCAGCCTTGTCACCAAGTTTATCCAGATAGTCTTTCCTATCTTTGTTTTTGACCGCTACAAATTTTCCAGAGTCATCAACGCTTCCCAAGACTTTAGAATCCTCGAAGGCTTCCTCTTCACCTGTTTGGCTATTGACGTACTTTCCATTTTCTTGACCCGTGTTGACAAAGACATAGGCAGTGTAGGAAGTTTGTGCGATATAGCTATCAGCCATAGACTTTCCAACTTTGATTGACTTATCCTCGCCATAGGAGACAGAGATATTGGAAATCTTAGAGGTGACAGTGGCCGCAAGATTATCAACCGTATCAAGAATGTAGAGACCGCCAGAAGTGGAAGCGACAGTTCCGAAGTACCCAAACCCTAGCAAGACGACGAGAAGCACATGAAGGACTTTTCGCATGAAGTTTCCACGAGAAAAGAAATACTGGTAGAAGAGGTAAAAGGCTCCGATGGTCAGAAGCATGGAAACTAGGGAACCACTTGATAATCCGCCAGAAGTTGAACCTGTTAGTCCCTGCCAGATGGATTTAGCAGCGTTATAGACATAGGTTTTGTAAGAGTCGTAGAGGTCAATGTTCTCCATGATACGAATCATGAGGGAGAAGAATCCGACCACCAGATTGAGGAGAAAGAAAAAGAGATTGACGAAAATCTCATTCATTGCCACGATAATGGAGGTCTCAATTTTTGACGTCTTTTCCAGATACGATTTTAAGGCGAAGATGTCCACGCCTTTTAGTTTCTCAAAGGCTTCTTGCATGTGAGCCCTCCTTCCTAACTAGCATATTTATTTTCAAGGCTAGATGATACCGTTGCTTTCATTGGTTTCAGAAGCATGTCGATGTCTTCAAAGATATTGTGAATGGAAATCATGTTCAGATTGCCATAGACATCATAGTAGAGGCATTGCCCTGAAATCATGTTGTCAATCCATTCCAGGTTGCTTTCGGTTGGTTCCAGATTGACGTGTTTGAGAATATCTTCTCGTTCTGATTTTTCGTAGAAGGCAAAGATGGTTCCAAAGCCAGTGGTGTCATCATCGTTTTCAGCATCATGGACAGATTGCGTGATGAGTGCCAAGGTGTTATTTTTCGAGCGACCGATACGGCGCATGTTCTTGATAACGGCTTGACCTTCGGCAGACTTCATAAGAATCCAGGCTTCGTCAAAGAACTCAATGGTATCTTCACTTTCATCACGTTCTCCAAAGTGGGTACAGAAAGCACCGAGGGCAAACATAAGAGCGATAGAGTTTCGTTCATGGTCTGAAATCTTCGTTGCATCTGTTTTTGGCAATTTCAGGTTCGCAACTTCAAGAACGGTGACTTGTGACTCATAATTGAGCCCTTGAGTTGTTCCATCAGAGAAGGCGAGTTCTAGGATGGAGTTGGTCACAATAGAAGTAAGGTAGCGCCCGACTGATGCGATTTGGTCATTGTCACTGTCTTTGAGCGCTTCCAGAACGTGCTTAAAGCCAACGGTTTGACCTGCTTGCCTCTTATCGACAATGTCGTTGATGGTTTCGGTAATGGCTGTCTTCTGATCGATGGTGACGTTGTCAACCGCTTGGAGCAAGAATTCCAGCATATTCTTAGCGACCTCAACGGCTTGTTCTTTATCCAGGACGACAATCGGGTCAAGCACTCCGTGGTTAGAGGTGAGTGAGCTATCGAGTGTGACAAAGTTGAAGGCTTCAATTTGTTTTTTACGTTCAGGATAGAGACGGGCAAACTCAGGACTATTGATGACTTTTTGGTAGTGATGGCGGAGTTCCCGTTTGGGGTCAATGTAGAGCGTCTTCACGTTTTGAAGGGCGACTGACAGGAAGATAATCTGAGCGAGGAAGGATTTCCCTTGACCTGTAGCACCTGTGATGATGATGTGCGGGTTCTTGGTAATCTTGCCTGCAATGTCTTCTTTATTACCGACAGTCGCATTAAAGAGGACAATGTTTTTAGAAGCGTTGATGGCTTTTTCGATGTTATCCCAGCGGCCTGTCCAGTTATCGACTCGTCCGATATACCAGCCAATACGGTTACCAGCGGATGTGTTGGTGAAGGGCATGAGCTCCGCAAATCCACGACTGGTGACCATGTGTGTCCAGGTTCGTGTTTTCTTCTGCAAGTCTTGACCGTAGAGCAGGGCTTGGAAGAGATAAGGAGTGTCATGGCTTGCCTCGCTAATTTCAACGCCCATGTCATCAAAGTAGTTGAGGACGACTTGACGGCGACTTCTCAGCTGACTAAGAGAAGAACCAGAGACAATAAGATAAGCACCGTATTCAATGATTTCTTCTTTGTTTCCGACTTTCTTCATCAGGTCTTTCAGCGAGAATGAGCCCATGATAATCTCGTCTTGTTGGACGGTATCGGTATTCTCAGCTTCCTCCATGATGTTCTTGTAGCGAGTGTTGGAGCGTCCCATTTTCCCTTTAATTTTATTGCGGTCAATGAATTCAGCCTTGAAGCGCAGTTCCACGGGGAAGTTGAGGCGTTGAACAAATTCTCCTAGATGGAAGCCGTTGAAGATGGTGTTGAATTTCCCAACGGGAAGAATGGTTACAAAAGAGTTGCCGTAGGGACTTTCGAGTTTGAGAAAGCCTCCGTTCATGCTTTTAATCAAGGTGTCTGTGACATTGAAAAGGGAACGGTTAGCAATGACTTCTTTCTTGAGGTGGGGAATGTAGCGGAGGTATTGCATCCGCTGGTAGTAGAAGAGTTCATCATCTGTCAGACGACGACAACGAAGCGTTGAAAGCACTTGGTAGATGACTTGTTCGTCAGCGAGATAATCTTCAAACCAGGGCTTTTCTTCTTCCAATTCAAAGCCTAGCCCATTTGCTAGGGTCTCTGAAATCTCAGAGAGTCGTTCATAGGCGAGGTAAGCAAGACTAGCTCCCTTGTCATGTTTTCTAAGACGAACACCCACCAACCAGTCAAACTGATAAGGAATTTCCATTTCATCCGTTAGCTTATCTACGGTATAGAGCAGCAAATCCTCACCAAGTGTTTGATTGTTTGGCGAGAGGGCATCCATAAAGTCACGCATCTTTTCTTCCAGGAAGTAATCCTTGGGAATGAGTGAGATGTCAAAGTGCTGGTTTTTAGCCAGTTTTTTAAGCATCTGACTGACTGTGATTTTGTGCTTTCCTTTTTTTCATCATCAGTAATGGTGATGGGTGTATTAGGAATACGGTAGTAAGCCATGACTTGTTTGTCTTTACGAAAAGCTAAGTTTTCATGTGTGGCTTTAATGGGGTATTGTAGTTTTAGTGCCATAGAGCCTCCTTTCTAAAGGTGTGTTTGTTCAAAGACAATGTCTTCATCGTCATAAGATTCCACTCGCTCATCGTGGTAGATGGCTTTCTTGTTCCAGCGGAATTCATAGAGGTAACGTAAGTAGTCAGCCAGAAAGATGTGCATTTTCTTTCCGTGCGGTTCATACTCTGTGTAGAATTTAGCGAGTTTGTAAGGAACGTAAGCATAGAGCAACATGGAGATGGAGTGAGTGATTTTAGCTAGTGGGACAAGGATGAAAGAAAGTCCCAGGAGCATGACGACAAAGACGAGAATAAAAACAACAAAAAAGGACAGCTGCATCGGTGTTGCGAAGTACCAGATACGTGCCCCTTTTTGTGTCTTGATTTCCTGAATCCAGTAGGGAGCGTTTAGCCCCCTAGCGTAGTCATAGAGTGGTTCTTTCTCGTTGTTCATATCAGATCCCCGTTTCAATACCAAAGAGGCGTAGGAACCAGCCAATGACAGAGAGAATCTGTTGCCCTTTGGTCATAGACATGATGATTCCCCAAAATCCGATGATGGAAAAGAGTTGGAGCCAGGAGCTATTTTTCCAAGCCTTGATGGCAAGAAGGATTGCCACAGCAGTGATAATCCAAGCGCCATCCCCTTGGAGGAATTGTTGTAGTGAGCTTGTGTTCATAGATGTTATTCTCCTTCATGTTTTGCATAATCTTTTGGAATGGTATGAGCCACTTTTGTGACGTAGTAGGAATTCCCTTTAGGCGTAAGGGTCAGAGTGAGATTCTCTGAGCGAGTGTTAGCAGCAACTTCAAAGGTGACTTGAACATAGGCGGTAATGGCATCACCGTCTTCTGTCAGATAGACATAGTCTAGTGACTTGAAAGTCGTGTTTTCAAGCACAACTAAATCTTTACCGACCAAGTCCAGATTGTCTTGGTCTGTGGTGTAGTTGGTAAAGAAGACGTTGAGGAACTTCTTGAATTTCTTGTGTGTCTTTTCTGGGAGATTGTCAGAAGCGGTTAGTCTGAGGGTGGATTCTTTGTCAAAGCCTTTAGCTTGGTTGTCGCTTAGGCTAGAATACCAGGGAAGTCCAGAAACGTAGTAGGAGCCATTTTTAGAAGCGAAAGGGATATTAAACCCTGTGGTAATTTCTTCCTCCCTATCACCGACTTTTTGCTTGTAGGTCACTTGATAAGTCGCCGTGTTCTCCGTCAGCAACAATAACCTAGCTGAGACCAGAGACATCGGTGTTCGCTTCTGACCTTGTGACTTAATCTCAGGTTCAATGTCATAGAAGCTATTGAGCTTTTCGATTTGGGCTTCTTGTTCCTCAGCCTTATCAGAGAAAGAGAAGTAGGCTGCGACAAAGTCGTTGAGGTAATAGGTTAAGCGGTAGTCGGTGTCGGTTGTCGTAGTCACCACTTGAGAGGATTGAGCTTTTTTGACCTCCTTTTCAAGTGAGGTGACCTTGCTTGAAAGTGTGATGGCACGCAGGGAACCAGTAGCTCCGATGAAAACTAAAAATCCTAATCCAGTAAGGACTAGGATATTCACGTTTTTCCGTGTTGTCTTGATGAGTTTTGGTGAGCCACGCTTCTTATCTTGTTTTTTGAAACGAGACAAGTAATGGGTGACTTGTTGGATGAGTGTTTTCAGTTTGTTCATAATCCCTCCTTATCAGGCACTAGCCAGTTCAATCAGCTTATTGCCTTTGGCGTAGAGCTGTTTGTGGAGTCTATTGATTTCTCCGTTGACGTAGTAGTAGCCACGAAGTTCCAGGCAGATTTTTTCGATAAGGTCAGCAGGGAGTTTTTCGGCTTCTTCATTTTTGAGCAGGTGATTGAGTTCACCAGCTTTTGTCCAGGCTTCCTTTTCTTTGTTCGCTTTCATGAGCTCGCCTAGTTCAAGGGAAGCAGCTTTGATTTTCTTTTCAATGAGTGATTGTTTTGCCATGATAATTTCCTCCATGAATTGTTCTTGCTGGTCTAAGATGACTTGTCGAAAGAGAGTGACCAGTTTGGTGTCCATGTTTCGGTTAAAGTCTAGGACTTGACCATCAGTGGTAAAGTAAGCGTGTTGGTATTTAGCAGGAGAGTCGAGGTCAACGGTCTCACGAGCAAAGGCATCAAAGAAGAAGTCTTTTTCCTTCATGAGTACGATGTAGAGATTCCAGAACTCATTGGTATCAAGAAAGCAAGTGATGCCTTCGTAGATTTTTTTGACAAGCATGACTCAGAGATACCTCCTTATCATTCTTCGATTAAGTCATGATAGCCGAGAGCTTGATAAATGTAGTCATCATCAAACCAGAGCCAGTCATTGATTTGTCCTTCTGTTGGTGTGCTTCCTGAGAAGACATCTTCACAGAGGCTAGTGAGTTGGTCAATTCCGCCACGTTCACGGACGGTGTCTAGGGTTTCTCTAGCACCTGACCAAGCTTTGAAATTGTCGATGCTAGATAGTTCAACTTTGTATTCCATAATGACCTCCTTTAAGTTTAGGTATCAAAAAAAGGCAACTGAATTCAGTTACCTTGGAGTGCTTCACAAAAACAATTTAGCGTAATCACTTTTCACAGGAAGAAGGTGAGTGACGTTCACAATTTTATCTTCCGTATTGATGTTATAGAAAAGCAGGTATTTGCGGTTAGCAATTACGATGCCAAATGTTTTGTATTGTTTAGAAATTTGTCTTCCAACCTTTTCATCCGCATCAAAGCCACGTTCAGGAAATGTTTGAAGGCTTTTAATGCCTTCGAGGAGAAGCTGGCTAGTTTTCAAAGCAGCATCAGGACTCAACAAAACATCTTGAATGTAGTTTTTGATGCTTTTGATTTGGTCAAAAATCGTTTGAGGTGTATTGACAGTGTATCTATCCAAGTAGCTCTGCCTCCATTTCTTCAATGGTGACGTAGTTACCCGCTTCGATTTCTGCCATGTTTCTATCAATGATAGCACCAAGTTCATCAATCATTTTTTCACGGATAAGCTCGTCAGTAGCTTCTTCCAAGAGATTTTCTTTGCTTGGGCTAAAGATGAGTGTCCCATCGCTGCCCTTATAAACATTGTATTCCTGACCTTGTGGAATTTCAAATTCTTTTGGAATAGTGATACTTAGAGAATTACCGATTTGTCGTGTTTTAACTACTGTCATGTTTTTTCTCCTATGTGTTTGATATACACTGAGTGTATACCTTTCTTTTGTTTTTGTCAATTGATTGTCTCACCTTCCTTTTTCTTTAAGTTATAAGATGCTTGCAAATCTTGAAGAATGCTTTCAGCTCTATCGGTGATTTCACCATTTTCCTGAATCATTTTGATAAAGTCAGTCTCCATGATTTTGTCAGCTTCTTCCACCAGTTTGAGCGAATTGGCGACTTGGTACATGAGCCATTTTATCGTCCTATCGATAGAATAGGGTTCAGGTTTCATCCTGAGTTTCAAAGGTTCTGTACCACCAAACATGCGTTGCCATTTCTGGTCAGGAACAAAGGCGCCAAATTTATTGGTACCATCGTAAACTTGCATTTCATGATTGATGACGCCACGGGCGATTTCTGCTAGGTCAACACCGCTGATGTATTCTTCAATGGCAAGCTGGGCTTTTTCTTGAGCGAAGCGCAATTCGTAACGGTTCCAGATACCAAAAATCTCCAGGGATTCTTCCACGGAGATTTGTTCACTTTTGGCGAGCTCATACCGCTTTTCATAGAAGTTGAAGTAGAGGTTACTTTGGCGACTTCCAAAATAAAGGGAGATACCTTGGCTGCCTTCTACCTCATCCATGTTTCTGAGGTTACCACCGCCAATGTGACTCCACGTTCGGATGTTCTTAAAGCTAACCTCATCTTTATAGACTTTGGCAATCATATCTGAGAGAAGAAATTGTTCATCTTCTCTATCGAGACCGAGATAGCGTTCATCCATGGCAATGTCTAGCCGTGTTACCCAACTATCCGTCAGGTTAAAGAGCAGAGCTTGGAGAAATTCTTGCCAGCTTAGGTCAATACTTTCCAGAATCAGTTCCATTTCACGGCAACCTTGACCAGAGAGTTGCAAGGTCACTTGGTAATTTCCTGTTTCGATTTTGTCAAAAAAATCAAATAACCAAATGTTGCCACGCTTCCAAAGCCTTGTGTAATTCAGAAGTCTGGTTTCAAATTCTTTGAACTCAGTGAAGGAACAGTGAAGATAGGTCTGACAGAAGTGAGATAGGTCACGGATAGACATGAAGGTCATGCGGAGGTAGTCGATATGAACATCAATCAGGTCATCGTTATTCTCTTGATGATAGCCAAGCTCTGCTTTGAACTGACCGAATTTTTCTAGGCTCAAACCTCGTGAGCCATCTTCATAGCTTCGGTAAGTACGAGTTGAAATTCCAACAGACTCCGCAAATTGTTTCTGCGTCATGCCTGTTTGTTTTCGGAACTTCTTGAGATTGAGTGGGCTTAGTTTATCCATTCATAGAGTAAGACTCCTTTCTAGTGAGTGACACAGTTTTTTAGCAAAAGTAACACACTAAGTAAATCTTTGAAAACCTTGGTACTATTGGTGTGTTGGGGGGCGGACGTTGTCATTTTGACAAATGTTACCCCCCTATTTTAGAAATCGGGGGTTGAATCACAATCATGGGCGGTAGGAACTGCGAGCTACGGTCTGCGCCTGACGCTGTCAGGCTTGCCCTTGCTCTTGTCCTAGCCCATGATTTGCGAGACAGCTTTCAACCGCCTTTGGATAAGACTTCCGTCCTTCCTCCTCAAAGAGTGACAAGATTTCCAGAAGTAGCTGTTCTTGAAAAGGTGTCACCACAAGCGAGTTATCCTCTTTGTCAAAAGGAATGCCTCGCTCATCCATGAGGTAGATGATTTTTCGGAGTGTCTTGACTGTTAGGTCATTTTCCTTGGCAAATTCTGTCAGCAAGCGTTTTTCTTCCAAGACCTCCATGACCTCATCATCCATTGGTTCATAGTCTTCTTCAATAGGTTCCAAATCTTCCAAGCTGTCTTTGTGTGTGACAAGCTGCTCGTCTTCCAGGACGGGTAATTTCATAAATTCTTCCTCAAAAGAAAAGCCTTTGTTAAACGGAACGTAAGGGGAGAAGAACTCACCAGCCAGCTCACCGTTATTGGCAATATAGCCACGTCCGTGAACCTTTTTACCGTTGATTTTATCCAGCTTTTTGAACTCTTTATTGCGGTTAGCATTGCCAAACATCATGTTGTAGCCCGTGTCTTCCAAGTGTCCGACAGAGAGCCGTTTCATGAAGTTGTCCCGAAGAGCGGTCTTGATATACTCGCCATCAGGGCGTTGCATGGCTTGGATAACGAATAGTCCAGCTTGGCGTCCTTCTAGGATTATCTGGGTTAGATACTCCGTAGCTTCTGCTTGTAGGCGATAGTCATTTTCAATTTTGGCAATGAAAGCTGCCCACTCGTCAATAACGATGAATTTGGGTTTTAGTCCATACTGGGCAAAGTTTTTCCCTATCTTGTAATCAGGGTGATTTTGCATGGTCTCGTAGCGATTTTCCATTTCGGTGACGTTATCCTTGAGGCAAGTGATAATATCTTCTTTGGAAATGAAGACACGACCCTTGAAGACAGGAACGTTTTTAAGACCTGATAAGTCTGCGTTCTTCGGATCGCACAGGTCTATAAAACCAATCTTTGCCAAAGCTAAGACAATAGTCATGAGAATTACCGTTTTACCGCCACCAGTTCCCCCACCAATCAGCAAGTGTGGCTCAGCAACATAATCCCAAAAGACGTCTTTCATGAGGCGAATGCCCTGGTCAGTCATAGTAACTTCTGAAACGTTAATACGGGAAGCAATACGATTGATGGCAATTTCATACTGGACAAAGCGCTCATCAAAAGTTTTGTTTCTAAAGTCGCCATTATACATGACTTCAAGGGTAGCCCCAAGATTGATAAATCGGTCTTGGAATTTATTTCCTTCCAGGATAAAGGAAGCAAGTAGCTGATATTTACCACGTTTGACGTAAACTTTGGGAAGAGCAATCTTCTCAAGCGTTTTGCCATCACGTTTGACTGTCTTTGAAAGATAGTACCGATTTTCAAGGAGAAAGTTAGTCATAATCCTCAGCGAGTTAAGGCGCTGAAAGAAGAGGACTTTCTGGTAGAGAATGAGATTGACAATCGGTATTATCACGATAGGTGGCAGAGTAGTCAATAGGATTTTAGGCAGGTAAAACAAAGGGTCAGCGATAATCAGGTCATAGATGGGATAGTAGTAAAAGGCGTTACCAATCAAAAAGGGCGATAACATGAGAATACTTGTTATCACCCTGATATGACGGTATAATTTATGGACACGAAGTCCCCGATAAGTAAAGAGGTGCATGATTACCTCCTAGCATCATTTTTTATCTTCTGCTTTGGGTTCAGATTTTGGAGCAGCTTGAGTCCCTTTTTTCTTGATGGCAGAAGCGTAGAGGCGGTAGTTGTCATTTCGACCGATAGCAGAGTAGGTCACTACAATATCAGTGAGTTCCACTTCCTCACGGTAATTGAGCCCAAGGTCATTGAGCTGTTGTTCAGACATATCTACGATAGTGAAGAAGAGTGTTTCGTGTTGGTTAGCTGAGTGAATTCCAACGGTGATACCACGGATTTCACCAGTTGGAACTTGGACGTAGGAGCCGTCTTCATTACGCTGGTTACGGTCTGCTTCATAGATGAGTTCAGCCCCTTCAATAGAGCGGAAGGTCAGTTTACCAAAGACTTCATCGAGTTTGAGAGCATCAGTGATAACACGGTAGCTTTTATCAACGATTTGGAGTTTTTCACCAAAGTTCAATCCAGTTTTAGCCATAGTTGTTTAGTTCCTTTCTTATTTGACGATTTCGAGTTTTTCCGCAAAGACATTAAGTGCTGGGGCAACGTTTGAGCCATTGACCGCACGGTCTGGGAAGAAGATAGGGTTGACGACTTTGACAAGAGTATCTTCATCAAAGACGGTGTTGGTTGCAGGAGTGATGACATGGAAGGAACCATGTTCTTGATTGTTTAGGACGTGACGTTGGTATTTGCCTTCTTTACCAAAGACGGTACGTGGGGCATGACCAAGTTTTTCATAATAAGCAGTTCCAATAAATTCTGGTTTCATAGCGAGTGTTTCAGGAATCATAAGTGTTCTCCGTTTCTATATTTGAGTAATAAAAAATCAGCACATAACAGGGCTGACTTGAGCAAAGTAAAAGCGATTGATTTTGTTTTTGTAGATTTGACTATAGTAAGTCAGTTCAGCAAGGGGATAGCCCGTTGCCTTGAATTTCTTGACGAGTGTATCAATTTCTTCTTTGGCAGCGCTAAAGAGGCTTGCTTGCAAGTCTAAGCTGTGAGCGTACATCTTATGAGTAAAGAGATAATTTTGATAGTGACGCTCTAAGCATTGTTCAAAATATGAGGTCATAAATGCCTCCTTTCTTTATTGTAAAAACAAAAGCTACTAGAAACATCCAGTAGCTTGAGCATAGACTACTCCCGTGAAATAAAGAAAAGTAGTCCGTTTGAAAAAGAGTTATTTGGTTAAAAGACCTATCTAGGAACTAGACAAACCTTTCACGGTGGCAACGTTTAGCAAGGTGCTTTGCGTCAATTACCATCGCTTTCCCAGCCAATCATCCAGGTAGTCATTATCATGCCTGTCACGATTCTCTTACGCCCCTTTGGCGAAGCCAGTTCACTTTACTATTCGGAAAAGTGCTAAAGTCCGAAATGCGTGTGAGCCCACAATTCTTTAGAATTGTTTTACTATCTCAACTTCAACCGAAAACGGACTTGACTTTCTTTTTCAAACAAGATACAATAAAGGTACGAAGTTTAGTGTAGTTTGATGGTCAGTCCTCTGGTTGTCAGACGCACTTTTTATTTAATTTGCAATGAACATTAGTGATTCCAAAAGAAGAACTAAAATTTTTTGGAATCAGATACATCAACCTTGGTGTACCTATAGTTTACATCATGTGTGATGTAATGTCAAGAGTTTTTTGTAAAAAAACTTAAATATTTTTGAGGAACAGAAAATGACATTACCATATCGCTTAAAAGAATTACGTCAACAAAAGAATTTAACTCAAGCCAAAGTGGCAGACTCTTTAGGGATTACTCAACAGAGTTATGCACGCTGGGAAAATGGAAAAGTTACCCCAACACCAGAAAAATTATCAAAAATTTCTAAATTTTACGGAGTAACTACGGATTATCTATTAGAGGGACAAAATGACGACATTGATTTATCAAATGTCGAAGTATTGTTCCGTATGACTTCCGATGGATTGACAGAGGAAGAAAAGGTAATCTTTCGTGATGAGTTGATTGAATTCATGAAAGAGCGTAAAAAACTTTTTGATGAGGATAAAAAATGAGACTTAAAGAACTTAGACAACAGCGTGGAATGGTTCGTGCGGAACTGGCAAAAGAAATCGGAACGACTGTACGCAGTATCAGCCGTTGGGAAAATTGTGAGACTGATATGCTTTTGGGAACAGCTATTCAGTTGGCTAAGTTTTTTGAAGTAAGTTTGGATGAGTTTGTAGAATAAAATGTTCTTGACAGAATTCTCGAATAATTTTATAATTTAGATGCGTATGAACAGATTCTATGGCTTAGCGTTTCGTAAGCCTTTCTCCCTCTAGCAGGGAGCTATAGCAAGTTACTTTAGCTGCCTAGTTGACTTGTCTGTTGCCTTTTGCGTAATGAGTTTTCATACGCTTTTTTTATTATTCTTAGGAGAAAACAATGAATTATGAGGATATACACTCCAGGGACATGTTAGCTTTTGCCCTTGGGATTCCAATAAAACAATTGACAGGGTTGTTATATGGAGTGAAAATTGAAAATTGTTACACTACATTTACAATTAGTAAGAAAAATGGAAGTGAACGTACCATCAGTGCTCCAAATAAGAGCTTGAAATATGTGCAACGTAAGCTAGCTCGATTGCTTTTAGAACGGTACGAAGAATTTTTAACAGAAAAAAATACTAATAATAGGATATCACATGCCTTTTTTAAAGGAAAAAGTATAAAAACTAATGCATTACCTCATAGAAACAAAAGGTACGTACTTAATGTAGATTTGCAAGATTTTTTTGATTCGATTCACTTCGGTAGGGTACATGGTTTTTTTAAGAATAATGATTTTTTTAAATTACCTGATGTAGCGACAGTCATTGCTCAATTAACTTGTTACGAGGGAGTACTACCACAAGGAGCTCCAACGTCTCCAATAATTTCAAATTTAATATGTCAAATCCTTGACTATAAAATAATTGAACTGTGTCAAGAATATCACTTAACATATACAAGATACGCTGATGATTTAACTTTTTCGACAAACGAAAAAAATTTTGACAATAATTATCAAGATTTTCTAGACAAACTAGATAAATTAGTTACTCGTTCTGGCTTTAAAATTAATGCGGAAAAAACTCACTTTCAAGAATATAATGGAAGGCAAACAGTAACAGGTCTCTCGGTAAATAAGAAACTAAATGTAAAAAAAGGTTTTTATAAACATACTAGAAGTATGGCACATAGTTTATATAAAACTGGAAAATTTATGATAAACGGTAAAGAAGGCACTCTGAATCAATTAGAAGGGCGGTTTTCTTTTATTAATGACTTGGTGAAGTACAACAACAGATTAGAAGAATTACCATCTCTAAAATTAAATTCAATAGAATACAAAAAGAATTTACAATTTACCGATGGAAAGGAATTCGAAGTTAAGAAAAATGAGCAGAAACAGATACTCGATTGGAAAAAGAATTTAAGTACTTTATCAATTAGAGAAAAAGACTATCAAAAATTTCTTTTTTATAAATATTTTATAGCTAATACAAATATTACTGTAGTAACTGAGGGCAAGACTGACAGTAAGTATATCAAAGCAGCTCTTCGAAAATACTATGCAGAATACCCAGAATTAGTTACTAAGGAAAAAGATGGGTTCAAGTATAAAATAAATTTTTTACCTCGAACTAAGAGGATGAGGTATTTCTTCGGTTTTTTGTCAGGTGGTGGATCTGACCAAATCCAACTTTTTAATTACTTTATTAATCGGGATAACCATATAAGTCGTAATTACATCAAATACTTTAAAGAAATCTCTGAGGACGTACCTTTGCCTCAAAAACCTACGGTATTTTTATTAGATAATGAGTGGGAAACCAAAAAGCCTCTACATAATATAATCAAAGTATTGTGCAGTGCTCAAAATTTAAATAATAAAGATATCATTCAAAAAATACATACCGATTACTTGTATCACGTAGATTTAAATGCCTTTTTAATGACATTACCAGTAGATAATTTAAGTCCTAAATGTGAAGTAGAAATTGAAAATTTATTTGATTTGGAAAAAATAAATACTGAGCTAATTGAACCTCTTCACGATGGGAAGAAATTTGATATCAAAAAGGAGCACGACGATGATAAATCCATAGGGAAAGAAATTTTTGCAAACACAATATTAACTAACTACGACTCTGAAATTATTGATTTTTCAAATTTTAAGCCATTATTAGATAAACTTAGCGACATATCAAAGGATTTTACAAAATATACTTAATAACGAGCTAATAGTCAGATATAAAGTTTAAAGGGCAAGCATTATTGATTTTACTCTAAAAAATCTATAATGCTTGCCCTTTAGTATTATATCTAACTCTATTCCTATTTTGTCATATTAAACTTCTTAAGCTCATCCTTATATGCTTTACTACCTTTTTTGAAATATTGACGTTCTGAGCCTGTAATATTAGCAGTGATAACATCATCCTTGTATTCATATTTTACCGTTGGATTGACGAATCCTGAAATCTCAAAGGTTTGTGTATCAGTATCAATCGTCATGCTACTAGTTGAACCTTCGGCATCGACAGTTCCCTTGTCACCCTTAATGGTGATGACCAGGTCGGTCCCGTAGTCCCCGATTTCATAGTATTCCCCGTCCATGATAGGTTTGCTTGAACAAGCGACGAGAAAGAGAGTGGTAAGTGCAAGAGCAATAAGGCTAAGTAATTTTTTCATAAATGTTTCCTCCTAGTTGGAATTTATTTTACAGGAATCGTGTTACAAACGTGTTAATGATAGGGTTTCAATTTAATTGCGAGACAGATGCGTTAGTAGTTAAACTAATTTTCAGTGGACATTCATCCATTTTTTTTATATAATTTTAGTCAACCAAATAGTTGACTGATAAATTTGTGAGGAGGTGTACTATGAGAGACGTTTATACAAGAGTAACCCAAATTGCAAGAGAACAATTATATCAATTTATGAAGGATAATCAGGTGTCACCCCTGAATTATCACTTTCATTACTATTTTGATGATTGCATCCAGAAATTCGGTATAAAGGTAATGGAGCATCACTTTACCAATCGGAAGATTGAAGGACTTACTATGATTGATGAGGATGGTATTTCAATCTCATATGAAAGTCAGAACCCGCAAGTAAAGCAGAACTTCACCAAGTGTCATGAACTAGGTCGCTATATCTTGGGACATTCAGGTAAGCAGTTTACACAATTAAGTAGTAAAAAAGATACAGTTGAAGAAAGCCAAGCCAATCTTTTCTCTGCTTATATTCTCATGCCCGATATTGTCCTACTGTCAAAAATTTATTATCGCTTGGATAGTTTCAAGCAAGTAATGACAGAACTATCCGTATCAGCGGATGCCTTGAAATTTCGATTACAAGATTTGTTCCGCTATCGTTTGAAACGAGAAAATCGAGAGATTAGCTCAGCTATCTATCAATATCAATCAGGTAAAAGTAAGCCTGTCCTCAGTCTTTTTGAGAAAGTCCATACTGAGATTGAAGACGAGTACCGAGCAGTGGAAGAGGATGTTCTTACTAGAGTTCTAAATCGCCTGAGAGAGTGTTATTTTGTGGCAAGTACAGAGTTTCCTGAGTTGCTAGAAAATAGCTTTCGCAAGGAGTTGGAACAAGAAGACAATATTGATACTTGGTTAGAGTATGACTTTGGGCAGTCAGTAGGCTACGCCTGGTGTACGGATAAGTTGACCGCAAAGCAAGCGAAATCAAGAGCCAAAACAATACTCTTATTAGAAAAGAGGTAGTTATGTATCAACCTGATAAATTAAAACAAAAACGAGAAGAACTAGGCTTAGAGCAACAAGAATTAGCTGAGCTCATCGGAGTTTCAAAGCAGGCTTACTTTAAGTGGGAAAAAGGATTGTCAAAACCAACTAAAGCCAATATTATCAAATTGGAAAAAGTCTTGAAAGTTTCAGAAGGTTATTTGAGTGAAGACGAAATCTCATCTCTCTATAAGCAACTGACAGAGCCGAATCAGGAGAAAGCCATTACCTATGTTCGTGACCTGGTATCGTCACAAAAGGTTATCAGTATTGCTGAAATGCGTTCAGAGTACCATGTTTATGAGAAACTTTCAGCGGGTATTGGTGCTTCTGTTTATGGCGACCTGGACTATGACGTGGTTTACTACAGTGAAGAATTACCGCATGATTTTGCTTCTTGGGTTGATGGAAACTCGATGGAACCGACCTATCAAAATGGAGAAGTAGCTCTCATCAGAGAAACAGGCTTCGATTATGATGGTGCTGTTTATGCAGTCGTTTGGGATTCACAGACCTACATCAAGAAAGTCTATCGTGAGGAAGAAGGGCTCCGCTTAGTATCAATCAATAAGGATTACCCTGATAAGTTTGCTCCATTTGATGAGAACCCACGAGTCGTCGGGAAAATTGTTGGTCACTTCATGCCACTTGAGGACTAGGTATGGGCTATTTTGATTATTCACGAGAACCAAAAAGTGATATTGCTTTTGTGGATATGAAATCCTTCTATGCTAGTGTTGAATGTGTAGAGCGTGGGCTGCATCCGTTGAAAACATCTCTTTGTGTCATGAGCAGAGCGGAGAATGCTAACGGTTTGATATTAGCTTCCTCGCCTATGTTTAAGAAAGTCTTTGGAAAGAACAACGTTAGCCGTTCCTATGACTTGCCTTTTGATATCAAGACCAGGAAGTTCAACTATTACGTAGCACGTAGGCAAGGTCAGCCAATTACACTTGATTATGTCCGATTCATCGAAGAATGGGCAAGGATTACTCATATTGTTCCGCCTCGCATGGACTTGTATATTGAGAAGAATATGGAAATCCAACATATTTTCCAAAACTACGCCAGCCCAGATGACATCCTCCCTTATTCTATTGATGAGGGATTTATTGACCTCACATCGTCGCTAAAATACTTTGTACCTGATGAGAATATCAGTCGTAAGGACAAGTTGGATATGATAGCTGCTCGAATTCAGCGTGACATTTACCGAAAGACAGGTGTTTACTCAACGTTAGGCATGTCTAATAGCAACCCACTTTTGGCAAAGCTAGCGCTGGATAATGAGGCTAAGAAGACACCGACCATGAGGGCTAATTGGTCTTATGAGAACGTTGAAGAAAAGGTCTGGAACATTCCAAATCTGACAGACTTTTGGGGCATCGGGGAGCGTACAGAAAAGCGATTGAATAAACTAGGTATTTACTCTATCAAAGAGCTTGCCAACTTTGATGCTGACTTGCTTAAAAAGGAATTTGGAGTAGTGGGTGTAGAGCTCTTTTATCACGCCAATGGTATTGATGAAAGTGATGTCCATAAGCCATACAAACCCAAATCACACGGTCTTGGAAATTCTCAGGTCTTACCAAGAGATTATTATAGACGGGCGAATATTGAACTTGTCCTTCGGGAAATGGCGGAGCAAGTAGCCATTCGGTTGAGACGAGCTCATAAGAAATGCTGTACGGTGTCAATTTATATCGGATTTTCAAGGTTTGAAGGTAAGCGACACCTTCAAGCCCAAATGAAAGTAGATCCGACAAATAGCACACGAGTATTGACTGACCATGTCCTCAGTCTTTTCAGGAAGAAGTATGAACTAGGTGCTGTCAGAAGTGTTGCGGTGACTTACTCAAACTTTGTGGATGAGCCTTTGCAGCTCATTTCACTTTTTGATGATATTGAACAAATTGAGAAAGAAGAAAGGCTCCAAACAGCGATTGATTCTATCCGAGAAAAATTTGGCTTTACTTATATTCAGAAGGCTAATTCATTATTGGAAGCCTCACGAAGTATAGAGAGGAGCAAATTGATAGGTGGTCATTCTGCTGGTGGATTAGATGGACTAAGATGATTGATAGAAGCTATCTCCCTTTTCAAGCAGCTAGAGATTATCAGGACAGAGGTATGATGAAGTGGATGGGCTTTTTCCTATCCGAACATACCACGTCACTAGACGATGATAGAAATAGGATTGATATGACGTCCGATTTAACCGATATGGAGAAGTTAGTCCTGATTGGTCAACTCTACGCTTCGCAACTTCAAGGCATGTTTGTTATGAAAGGTAAAAATGTTAGGAACACCTACTTTGGAAGAGTGACTAAAATTAGCTCAAAGGAAATCACAATAAAAACAGCTGACAAATACCAGCTGCTTCAAGTAAAGGATATTTTATCCATCAATATGACGGAGGAGACAGATTTTGAGTAGGAAAGAAATTTATGAGGGCAAGTTACAAATAGACTATTTTTCTGATTCTTATCTCAAGTTTGAAGAGGATTTCTATCGCTATTCAGCACTAGGAGAACCACTAACAACCCTCACAGATGATATCCTCAGAGCAATGGCGATGGGACAGAAGAACTATTTCAAACTCAGCAAGCATCACAGTAAGGATGGGCGAGACCACTATTTTTATTTTACAGTTGAGTTCAGTAAGACAGAAGTAGGAGTGAGGAAGTTTGAGTATAGTAAGCATTTATATAACTAAAGCAAGTCCTAAACATGAAAAGAAAACATAATTGAGAGATAAAAACTGACATAGTTGATTTAGAAGTGTGAAACGAGTATGAGAAATTTAGAGAATTTGGAGAGTTTGGTCGAAAGGTTTGCTGATGATTAGGTGAGTTGTGATATAATAAGAAAAAAAGAAAAACGAAGGAAGTATCTAATGGCAAGTAATTTAAAGATTGGTAGTTCAGAAATAATGGAAGAATTAAGGGACTACGCTACTGGAAAAATTATCAAAAACAACCCAGAGGAAAAATATAGACAAGAATTTGAACATATATTAATAGACGAGTTGGGATATCCTAAAGAACACATAGATATTGAAGTGACGATTCAAAGGGGCTCCAATCGAAAAGCTGAAAAAGCAGATATTGTTGTGTACAATGATAAAAATCATGTTCAAGAAAATGCTTATATTGTGATTGAAATCGAAACACCTAAAAAAGCATATGATTTACAAGCTATATCTTATGTTACAGCAACAACTGCACCATATAGCGTTTGGTATGGGGGAATGGAAAAAAGTAGCAAGGGACCGTTTTACCACTATCGTGATATGGCAAAATCACCGACTCATTTTCAACTCATTCCAACTCTACCTAGATATGGGGAAAATGCTGATACAATTGGTAAGTATAGAAAACAAGACCTAAAACCTGCTAAAGCACTTAAACTTACCTTTGAAAGGTTATACTTTTATTTATACGGAAATGGTCCGATTAAGAGAGAGGAAAACATTGCAGTTGAAATAATTAAGTTATTATTCTGCAAAATTATAGATGAATTATCTCCAGATGAATTATGTGAGTTTCGAGCAACACCGAATGAATTGAGTACTTCAAGTGGAAAGAAATTAATACGTTCTAGAATTGATAATCTATACTCCAAGCTAATATCTGACCCGGAATATGGAGCAATGTTTAAGGATGAAAAGCTAGAATATGATAATGATTCTATTGCATATATCGTTTCGGTTTTACAAGGTATTTCATTGACAGATGAAGAAACCGATACAGATGCTTTGGGTGATGCTTACGAAATGTTACTTCCCTCTGCTTTAAAGGGAGAAAGTGGTCAGTTTTTTACTCCAAGAGAAATTGTTCGATTTGCTATTGAAGTTATCCAGCCAAATTATTTAAAAAATGAAATAATTCTAGATACAGCGTGTGGTTCTGCTGGGTTCCTATCTGTTGCACTTGAAAATATTAGAAAGCAAATTGAACAGCTCTATAAAAACAGAGGATTTTCAACAGAAAGAAAGAGGAGTTTACTAAAAGATTATTCTAGTAAATATGTTTTTGGTTCAGATATTGACCCATTACTGTATAGAATCTCTAAATCATATATGGCAATAATGGGGGAAGCTAGTCGGAATATTTTTAACATGGATTCGCTTGATAGATTTGAAAACATTCCGAAGGGATTTCGTGAAAGAATTTCAGAGGGAACGGTAGATGTTATTACAACTAATCCTCCATTTGGAACCCAAATTAAAGATACTAGGAGGGAAGTTCTAGCAACCTATGAACTAGGTCATAAAATTATTGATGGAGAAGTTACTGAAGAAATATTAGAGGGGCAAGATCCAGATAAGTTGTTTGTAGAACGCGATATTTCTTACCTTAAAGAAGCAACAGACGATAATGATGGTGGAAGAATGGTAATTGTTTTACCCAAACAAAATTTATCAGGAGCCAAGGAAGAGTCTGTTGAATTTAGAAATTGGTTATTAAAAAAAGTTCAAATTACAGCAATAATTGATCTGCCAAGGGAAGCTTTTCAGCCTCATACAGGTACAAAAACATCTTTAATATTCCTCAAAAAAGTAAAGTCTATTCCCCAAAATTATCCAATATTTATGGCAGTGTCAGAAGCGGTTGGACATGATAGAAGAGGTCTCCCTTTATATAAAAAAGATGCCTCAGGTAAAAATCTTTTAGATGAAAACGGAGAAAAAGTGATTTGGAATGACTTGCCTGATATTTTGGAGAAATATAAAGAATTTGAAAAAACAGGTCACTTAAGCAGTTCTAGTAATGAGGGGGCAAGTAGTTTTATTGTTGATTTTGAGTCTATCCTGAATGATTCAAGTAGACGTATTGATGCATGGTACTGGGACCCAAATAAAAATGATATTGCAAAAGATATCGAGGAATCCAATGGGGAAGTGGTTGAGGATATTGTTAGATTAGGAGATTTAGTTGTTGATGGTGGAATCTTTTACCCTGGTCGTCATAAGAGAAACTATATTGATGGGTCTAACGAAAATGCAGTTCCCTTCTATTCTGGAACTCAGATTCTTCAAATTAGACCCTTTGATATAAAATATCAGCCCTACAATTATAAACCTGCAAGGAACCATTTTGTTAAAAAAGATTGGATATTGATTACAAGGTCGGGCTCAACTGGTCGGGTAGTTATGGTAACAGATAGTATAGCAGGTAGTATGGTTACAGAACACGTAATTCGTGTTATTGTCGATGATGATATTATTGACCCATATTATGTATATGCATATTTAGCTACTGAAAATATTGGTAAAGTATTGCTAGAGAAAGGAATATATGCATCTGTGGTTGACCATATTACTCCCGATTTTGTTTCCACCATTCCAATACCAAGACTAGCACCTGAGAAAGAAAAAGAAATTGCTGAAAAAGTACGAAAATCTGAAGAATTTCGTGATTTAGCAAACCAATATTTTCTCAATGAAAGAACAAGAATTGAGAACCTCTTCTTAGATAAAAATGAGGATTGAACTATCTATTCATCCCATAAAATTATATAAATTAATGTTCTGTTTTTAGGGATTTCCCAAATTTGTATATCTCTTGCACCTGATAAAAAAAGTTTATATGCGTACTTTTTTGCATGTTTTAATGATTTATAAGTTTTTTGTTTCTTTGTCATTTTAACCTCCAAAATGAAGTAAATAGGTATTTTTGGGTGAGTGGTAATACTGCTAGTGAATTCAACTAATTGACTTTACTAAAACAGCTTAATTATATAGCTAGATTGTTAGGGCGGCATCGAACAGTGAAAGTTAACTAATTCGTTATATTGGATCAAAAAAATATATTTCTGAAAAAAACACTTATTTTTCGGAAACACATAAATGACAGTAGAATTTCTGCTGTCTTTTTTTGCTATCCAGAAACTAAAAAAACTTCCCTTGAAATAATCCAAGAGAAGCTATAAGTCGTTATTAATTCTTATAACTGTTTGTATGAGTTGTGGTAAATTTTTGGTAAGTTGTACCATTTACCCTCTGGAAACGTTGATATGACGGCGTTTCTGAGACGCATTATTTCATCGTAGGGAAAAGCAATACGTCACGAATAGAAGTGACATCTGTCAACAGCATAATTAAGCGGTCAATTCCAATTCCAAGGCCACCAGTTGGTGGCATACCGTATTCAAGAGCTTCTACATAGTCGTAGTCGATACCAGTCGCTTCATCATCTCCGAGTTCTTTAGCTTGGGCCTGTGCTTCAAAACGAGATAATTGATCAATTGGATCGTTCAACTCGGTAAAGGCATTGGCAAATTCACGCCCAACGATAAAGAGTTCAAAGCGGTCGGTAAAGCGTGGATCATCTGCATTTTTCTTAGCAAGAGGTGAGACTTCAACTGGATGCCCATAGATAAATGTAGGCTGAATCAAGGTATCCTCAACAAAATCTTCAAAGAAAGCATTGATAATATGACCGACTGTAAAATGCTTTTCAACCGTTACATGATGTTCCTTAGCTAGTGCAGTGGCCTCTTCGAGAGTCATTTCTTTCCAGAAATCAATACCCGTCTGCTCTTTAATGGCTTCTAGCATATGCTTGCGTGCAAATTTGCGACCGATAAAGATTTCAGTACCTTGATAAGGGACGCTTTCGGCATCTGTAACAGCTTTAGCTGCACTTTGGATAATCCCTTCTGTCAAGTCCATGATGTCCTCAAAATCCGCATAAGCTTGATAAGCTTCAATCGTAGTGAATTCAGGATTGTGAGTGGCATCCATTCCTTCGTTACGGAAAATGCGTCCCATTTCATAAACACGTTCCATACCACCAACAATCAGACGTTTTAAGTGCAATTCAGTTGCGATACGAAGTACCATATCAATATTTTGTGCATTGTGATGAGTAATAAATGGACGAGCAGCAGCACCACCAGCTTCATTATGTAAAACGGGTGTTTCAACTTCAAGGAATCCTTGGTTATCAAGATAACGGCGGATTTCTGAAACGATACGACTGCGAGTTACGAAGCGTTCAAAGCTTTCCCGATTGGAAATTAAATCCAAATAACGCTTACGATAAATCGTTTCAACGTCTGTTAGTCCATGGAATTTTTCTGGTAATGGACGAAGTGCTTTAGAGAGATGTGTGATGTGAGTTGCTTTGATTGACAGCTCTCCCATATCTGTGCGCATAACCTCACCTTCGATACCAAGGAAGTCGCCAATATCCGCTTTTTTAAAAATTTGATAATTTTCTTCACCAACAGTATCTTTTCTGACATAGATTTGGATTTGACCTTCACGGTCTTGGATATGAGCAAAACCAACTTTGCCTTTCCCGCGCTTGGTCATAAGTCGTCCTGCAATGGTAGCAGTTTCCGCTAATTCATGTAGTTCTTCTTTTGTTTTATCACTATATTTTTCTTTTAATTGGGCAGAATCTGCAGTACGTTCAAAACGTTTACCAAAAGGGTCAATACCTTGTTCTGCTAAAGCAGTCATTTTTTCACGACGAATCAGTTGCTGGTCATTTAATTCTTCAATATGTTCAGTAGTCATATTCTTCCTCCTAAAGTTTACCTTCCTCATTCTATCATAAATAAGGCAGAAATTCATCTATAAATAAAGAAAAACCGTGATTTTATACGCTCACAGTTTCAATTGTTTCTAAGTGGTCAACATTGTTCCAATCAAGAAGTGTAAAATGTCCAAAATCTTGTGTTTCAAGAACAGTGACACTTCCATTGGCAAGGCCTCCCTGCTGACGAAGTTGAGCAAAGTCGTACCCTAATAACAAGCGTAAAGAAGCAGTTAGATTAGCTCCGTGACCGACAAAAAGAAGATTTTCATAAGAATTATTATTTTGTGATTTGATAAAGCCGATTGTCCGTCGTGTTGTATGGTAGACCGATTCTGCGCCAAAGATTGAGTTGTTGAATTTGGCTAAGTTGTGTCGAAAGGCTTTCATTTGATGTGGGTAGATAGCAGTAATGGTGGAAATTTTCTGTCCTTCTAGGGAGCCAAGTTGCCACTCGCGTAGCTCTGTATGTGGTTCAACAACTGATGAATATTGATTTTCACTACAGATAATCTGTGCGGTTGCCATTGCGCGTGGTAAATCACTTGAAAAAATCTTATCAAATTTGATGTGAGACAGATGTTTTCCAAGCAAGTGTAGTTCTTTGATAGAAGTTTCAAGTAGTGGTGAGTCACCATTAGCTCCTTGAAATCGCCCTTCCAAATTCCATTGAGTTTTTCCGTGTCGAACGAAGTAGAGTTTCATGCAGTTCCCTTTCTGAATGGTATATTAGTTTTCTTTTAAATCTGCAAAGTCTGCCTCAACAAAATCAGCTAAATCCTTTGCGTTAATTTCAATACTGTGTCCCAATTCTCCAGCTGAGACGATAATAGTCTTGCGTGTTAATGCTGAATAATCAATAAAAATAGGAAAATGATGCTTTTGTCGAATGCCGACAGGATTATTTGCACCATGAATATAACCAGTTGTTTTTTCCAAATCTTTCTGTGGGATCATACTTACTTTTTTGTTACCAGATAGTTTGGCTAGTTTCTTTTCTGAAAGATGTTCTGTAATGGGCAAGATCCCAATGATAACACCTGTTTTATCACCTGTTAGGGCTAATGTCTTATAAATCTGTGAACGATCTATTTCTTCAGGTAATTCTCCTTCTAAAGCATTAATTTGAAGCCCTTTGTGGTTGACTTTAGCTTTCGTCAAGATTTGTTCAACCAAGGTTTTCTTGATTTTTGTTTTTTTAGCCATTATTTATACTTTTCCTCCAATTGGCTCATCCAAGCACCCAGCCAAGTTCCCAAACCAAAGAAGAAGGCAGCAGTAACTAACGTGATGATAGAAGTATTAGCATAATGAATACTTTCACTGTTCCCAGGATTTGGTACCAAGATGAGAATGGTACTCGACAAGACAATCCCAATGATAAAATGATATACTCGAGAATGATAATTTTCTAAAGCATAATGCATAGATTTTGAAAAAATCACAAGTGCGAGAAGACCGCCGATTCCGATTGGTAAAAAAGTTCCTAAAATATCTAAAGATTTGAAACCGATCAGCATAGGAGAATAGAGTCCCAAAATTAAAAGTAAATTTGAAGGACTTAAGCCTGGAACGAGAATTCCTAGTGCAATTAGCGCACCAGCTAAAATAAATGTCAAGAAATTTGCAGGTAAAGTTCCAACGAAACTATTGAGAAAATATAGGCAAATACCAGAAATGAGAAAGGTAGTAAGGAACCAAATAACATCGGTTCGATCGCGATCAGATTCTCTGACAGATTCGTTTAGCAAACTTGGAATCGTACCAATAATCGCACCTGCAAATCCCCATAAAACAATGATTTTATAATGCTCTAGTAAATATTCAACCGGCAGGGAAAATAGTGCAATTCCTAAAACCGTTCCAATGCCAACAGGTAAAAAATAAAGCACATTATCCCGAAAATTTTCCCTTATATGCGCTAAAAAATAAATCATCCGCTCGTAAATTCCCAAAATAGCAGCTAAAACTCCACCAGATACCCCGGGGAGAATAAATCCTAGCGCGATGATAATTCCCTTTAAAATTCTTATCAACCAAGAAATCATCCATTACTCCCTAAACTTTTCTATGCTAGTTATTATATCATATTTAGAAACAAGAAAGTAGTGATAAATGGAGTAGAAGAACAGAAAAACTCTGTAAAGTTTTTACTGAAAACCATTACAGAGTCATTGTTTTCTATTACCAAATAATTTTTTAAACGTTTTTGTCTGATTTTTTAAAGGAGACAGTTGATTGAGATCGACATCATGTGCAAAACCACTAATTGAACCTTGTGATGTGTATTGATGTAAATCGTATTTCAAGTCTGTCTTAGGAGCTGCGTTGTAATAACCGTCATTGTAGCCATAAGTTGGAATCCAAATCGCTGTAAATTTTTTGGTGGAAATACTATGTTCTTCAAGAAAATAGGTTCCGACATAAATCCCAATATTTTTAGCACCTAATGATGCTAACTTAGCACGAAAAGCTTCAACGCCAGCATTCATGTCCTCCATAGTTTTTTCTTCAACATCTAGCCAGTAGTAAGTCGGTTTGTATTTTGAAGCAGCCTTATAAAAACTTTCGGCAGCTTTTTGCATTTCTTTCTTACTGCTACCAGCAACATAAGCGTAAACAGCGACAGGGATATTTCGCTTTTGAAATTCTTCGATATGTCGTTGATAGGACTTGTCAATCCCATTTAGATGTGTAGCAGCATTTTCTTTTTTTGCTTGTGCTCCGCTATGCACGCGTATAATGGCGCCAGAGATATTTTTCGCTAATTGATCATAATCGATATCACTTGGTAGTTGCCAACCTGACAGGTCAATAATCGGTTTGTAGGTCTTATCTTCCTTGTTAGAATCAGAAATATCAGCTTGTTTTGGAGTGATAGTGGATGATTGCTCAATGGCAGCCTTTTGCTGTTTAGTTTCCTTGCTTTCTGAATAATGCTTCGCTCCTAAAATAATCGTAATAAAGCTCACAAAAAAGACAAAGACAACAAGCGGTTTAATCCTCTTTCTCATATAAATTTATTTTAACGTAAAGTCAGATAAAAAGCAAAATAAATTAGTAGAAAATAAGTATTTGTCATCAAATTGAAATATTAAAGAAAGCGGTTTATTGAGTACGATCAAGCTATTTGTGTATAAATACTTTTTCAAGCTCAAAATGTGACAGTAAATTTCATAGCCTTGTTCTTTTTTTAGTTAAAGTTTAGCCTAGATAACAAAAGGATTTCGAAAACGCCGTTCGTTAAATACTTTTATTTTACCCTGAAAAATGGTATAATGTTCGGTGAAAATTTTAAAATAATAGGTGAACTATGAAAATTGATAAACGCCACCTACTGAATTATTCCATTTTGATTCCTTATTTGATTTTATCTATTTTAGGACTGATAGTTGTTTATTCGACGTCAAGTGCTACTCTAGTACAGGTAGGAGCCAATTCTCTCAGATCTGTTTTAAATCAAGGAATTTTTTGGATAATCAGTTTGCTTGCTATTGCTTTAATTTATAAAATAAAGTTAGATTTCTTGAAAAACAATCGATTGATTGTCATTGTTATTTTTGTGGAAATCTTGCTCTTAATTTTATCACGTGTCCTTGGTGCACGAATCAATGGAGCACACGGTTGGTTACGTTTTGGTGGTTTTAGCATTCAGCCAGCTGAATATTTAAAAATCATTCTGGTTTGGTTCCTAGCGCTGCGTTTTTCTCATCAGCAAGATGAAATCGCAACTTATGACTATCAGGCTTTGACACGAAATCAACTGATTCCGCGTGCACTGAACGATTGGCGCATTCTTGCTATCGTGCTAATCGGAATCGTGGCTGCCTTGCCTGATTTAGGAAATGCGACCATTCTTTTGCTGACGACCATGATTATGGTAACGGTTAGTGGGATTGGTTATCGTTGGTTTTCAACTCTTCTCGGAGTGCTGGTCACTCTTTCTACAGTTGTTTTAACCAGTATTTGGCTCATTGGTGTGGAAAAAGTCGCTAAGGTTCCTGTGTTTGGGTATGTAGCAAAACGATTTAGTGCCTTTTTTAATCCATTTAAGGATCTGTCAGGTGCAGGTCACCAGCTAGCTAATTCCTATTATGCTATGAGTAATGGCGGTTGGTTTGGCTTAGGATTGGGAAACTCTATTGAGAAACGCGGATATTTGCCAGAAGCACAGACAGATTTCGTTTTTTCCATTGTTATTGAAGAATTTGGCTTTATTGGCGCTAGCTTGATTTTAGCCCTCTTGTTTTTCCTTATTCTACGGATCATTCTGGTGGGAATACGAGCGAAAGATCCTTTCAATTCTATGATGGCTCTTGGTGTTGGTGGAATGTTACTGACGCAAACCTTTGTCAATATTGGGGGAATTTCAGGTTTGATTCCATCGACTGGTGTGACCTTCCCATTCTTGTCACAAGGTGGAAATAGCCTGTTGGTATTATCTGTTGCAATTGCTTTTGTGTTAAATATTGATGCCAATGAAAAACGAGAAAGTTTGTATAGGGAAATAGAAGAAACCAATCACGGTTTAAGAGTTGTTCGCTAACTTGAGATTGTGCAAAAGCTTACTGAAAGGTGTAGATCATGTCACTTCAAAAATTAGAAAATTACAATAATAAGGAAGTCATCCAAGAAGAAGTTACGATTTTGACGGACTTACTGGAAGAAGTTACACAAAATATGTTAAGTCCTGAAACCTTTGAAAAAATCATCGCTTTAAAAGAATTGGCAACAGTTGGAAATTACGAAGGATTAAATGAAATTGTTCAGAATCTGTCGAACAAGGAAATGTCCTATATTTCACGTTATTTTTCTATCTTGCCTCTTTTGATCAATATTTCAGAAGACGTTGATTTAGCTTTTGAGATTAACTATCAAAACAATGTTGGTCAAGATTATCTCGGAAAATTATCCACAACGATTGATTTAGTTGCTGAAAAGGAAAATGCTGCTGAAATTTTAGAGCATTTAAATGTTGTACCTGTTTTAACAGCTCACCCAACTCAAGTGCAACGGACGACTATGTTGGATTTAACCAATCACATTCATGTCTTGTTACGTAAATACCGTGATGTGCGAATGGGCTTGCTCAATGAAGAAAAATGGCATAATGATCTTCGGCGATATATAGAAATTATCATGCGCACGGATATGATTCGTGAGAAAAAATTAAAAGTGACGAATGAAATCACTAATGTGATGGAATACTACAACAGTTCTTTCTTACAGGCAGTGACCAATCTAACAGAAGAATACAAGCGTCTAGCCAAAAAACATGGAATTGACTTAAAAAATCCAACCCCTATTACAATGGGAATGTGGATTGGTGGCGACCGAGATGGGAATCCGTATGTTACATCTGAAACGCTTAAAAAATCAGCTTTGACACAATGCGAAGTGATTATGAATTATTACGATACAAAAGTTGCTAACCTATATCGTGAGTTTTCTTTGTCAACTGGTATCGTAAAAGTCAGTGAAGCGGTACAAGAAATGGCTTATTTATCAGAGGATAATTCTATTTACCGCGAAAAAGAATTGTATCGTCGCGCTTTATACTATATTCAAACAAAATTAAAGAATACAAAGGCTTACTTTATTGATCAGATAAAGACAGAACCTCATTACCACAAAATTGAAGAATTTAAACATGATTTGTTAGCGATTAAACAATCTCTTCTTGAAAATAAAAGCGAAGCAATGATTTCTGGCGAATTTACTGAATTATTGCAAGCGGTAGAAGTATTTGGTTTTTACCTTGCTTCTATCGATATGCGTCAAGATTCCAGTGTTCATGAAGCCTGCGTTGCGGAGTTGTTAGCAAGTGCAGGAATTGTGGAGAATTACAGCGAGCTTTCTGAGGACGAAAAATGTCATGTTCTGCTGAATGAACTTCTCTATGATCCACGGATTCTTTCTGCAACACACGCTAAAAAATCAGATCTTTTACAAAAAGAATTAGAAATTTTTCAGACAGCACGTGAGTTGAAAGACAAGCTAGGGGATGCTGTCATTAAGCAAACCATTATTTCTCATGCAACAAGTGTGTCTGACCTTTTAGAGTTGGCGGTTATGCATAAAGAAGTTGGTCTTATTGATAGGGAATTTGCGCGTGTGCAGATCGTGCCACTCTTTGAAACGATTGAGGATTTGGATAATTCTTATGATACGATGAAGAAATATTTATCTCTTCCAATTGCTCAGAAATGGATCGCCTCCAATAATAACTATCAAGAAATCATGCTTGGTTATTCGGATAGCAATAAAGACGGTGGTTACTTGTCATCCTGCTGGACTCTCTATAAAGCTCAACAGCAATTGACCGCTATCGGAGATGAATTTGGTGTGAAGATTACATTCTTTCATGGTCGTGGTGGAACGGTCGGTCGTGGTGGTGGACCTACTTATGAAGCTATCACCGCTCAACCTCTCCGCAGTATCAATGACCGAATTCGCCTGACAGAGCAAGGAGAAGTTATTGGCAATAAATACGGAAATAAAGACGCTGCTTATTACAATTTAGAAATGCTGGTTTCGGCAACGATTAACCGTATGATTACTAAGAAAAAAAGTGATACCAACACTTCAAATCGTTATGAATATATTATGGATCAAGTAGTAAAACGGAGTTATCAAATTTATCGTGACCTGGTTTTTGGCAATGAGCATTTTTATGATTATTTCTTTGAATCAAGCCCGATTAAAGCTATTTCTAGTTTTAATATTGGTTCAAGACCGGCTGCGCGTAAGACAATTACCGAAATAGGTGGCTTGCGTGCCATTCCGTGGGTCTTTTCATGGTCCCAAAGTCGAGTGATGTTTCCTGGTTGGTATGGTGTTGGATCCAGCTTTAAAGAATTTATTGATGAAAATCCAAAAGAAAATCTAGCTTTTTTAAGAAAGATGTATAAAAACTGGCCTTTCTTCCAATCGCTTTTGTCCAATGTGGACATGGTGCTGTCTAAGTCAAATATGAATATCGCCTTTGAATATGCAAAACTATGCGAAGATGAAAAAGTTCAAGAAATCTATTACACAATCTTAGATGAGTGGCAGTTGACCAAGAATGTCATTCTTGCTATTGAAGATTATGATGAACTGTTAGAGGAAAATCCATACTTGCGAGATAGTTTGGATTACCGCATGCGTTATTTTAATATCTTGAATTATATTCAGCTAGAACTCATCAAACGCCAACGCCGTGGGGAGTTATCTCCTGACGAAGAAAGATTGATTCACGTCACAATCAATGGAATTGCGACTGGACTGAGAAATTCAGGCTGATGAAGAATAAAAAATCGGAAATAGTCCGATTTTTTTATATTTTTGTAACCGGAAACGCTTTCGATTCGTTATACTAGTGAAGGAAGGGGGATGAGAATATCAAATTAGATGATTATGAAAAAGTCTTGATTGCCTTTGCGAAAGAAATCGTCTATTATCTGCAAGGCTCAGGCGTTCCAAAAGAGCAAGCAGAAGATGTTGTTCAAGATGTTTTTATCAAAATGCTAGAGTCTGATTTTGTCATCCCTGCTGAAAAAATGCGAGCTTGGATGTATCGTGTGTCTATTCGCCGTTATATTGATAAATACCGGCGTGATAAGCATTATATGGAAATCCTGAGACGAGATTTTTTTACAAAGGGAAATCAATTGATTGTTGAAGGATCAGACTACGACTTTCTCATGGAGGAGGTGGAAAAGTTGCCAATGCGGGATAAAATCATGTTGGATCTTTATTATTTTCAAGGGTTCTCAACAGGCGAAATAGCAGAAGTGCTTCATTATTCTAACAGCAAGGTCAAGGTTCAGCTCATGCGCAGTCGAAATAAACTTCGACAGGTTTTGGAAAAGAAAGGATATTATCATGGAAACTTTTGAAATCGTTGCAAAGAAAAACAAAAAGAGAAATAGAAAGCGAATCATTCTCTGGTCAACAACAGTAGTGGTAGTATTTTTTGGAATATATATTGGTGCTCGTATGATTACGGGAAAACTCATCAGCAACCAAGCTTGGAAGGTAGTCAATGAGGTACAACTAGTTGAAAGCGTTGCCTTTCCTAATATTGAAACTTATACCTGGTCTGCTAATGGTGGGGACATGCTCCATGGTGGTATTAAAGGTAGACAAGCTAAAGATATTTATGGAATTCCACTCGACTATGGTGAATATAAGGCAGATTTTGGAATTTTTAATATCAATCGAGGAATCCATTTTCATGCAAATTCTGGCAGATATACAGAATCTGGGGCAACTATTCAAATAGAAAATAACCAAAAAGTGCCACAATTCTACAATAAAAATGTGAAAGAGGAGAAAGGAGAATCTGTCCATGAACCAACTAAAGAGCTTCCTTACGTAAAAGATATGCAAAATCAATTAGTAGAGGTAGCACTGACTTTTGATAAACCATATAGTTTAAAAGAAATTCGAGCAATGATTCCTAAGAATCTTAAAACCAATTGGTATTGGATTGGTACAAATTCAACAGGTGATCCAAGTTGGTGGCAACCAAGTAATCTATACGGCACGAGTCCAGATTATCTAACGAAAAAAGAATATGTTCACAAAAAGGAAGCAGAAGAAGCTATTAAAAATCTCAAAGAAGGAGAGAGACTGAGTAACAGACTTGCCCAAATGAAAGATGTAGATGGATTCTTGGTTAATTTAAAAAAATATATTGCGACTGACATTGGAAAAAGTACCTACAATAATGTAATTCCGTCAGATGACATTAAAAACTACTTGAAAAAATTTGGTAAGCTAGACTTGTCTAAGAAAGAAGACTTAGAAAAATTAGAATTCTCAGGCGTTATCCTAACAGGAAAAGCTGAAAATTTTGCACAGTTGGAAGGTAAGGAGTGGATTTATGCATCAAGCATTGGAGCTTCTATACCAAATCAACCATACTACAAGTTGGACAAAGAATAAATTGATAAAAAAGGCGTAAAACACTTGCAATTTGAAGAAAATTTGATAAAATAGTAAGGAAAGTTAGACTGTATTGCCTACTGTCTATCTATAAAATATATTTTATTGGAGGCTTTTACTCAAATGGCAAAAGAAAAATACGATCGTAGTAAACCACACGTTAACATCGGTACAATCGGACACGTTGACCATGGTAAAACTACCCTAACTGCAGCTATCACGACTGTACTTGCACGTCGTCTTCCAAGTTCAGTTAACCAACCAAAAGATTATTCATCTATTGATGCTGCTCCAGAAGAACGCGAACGCGGAATCACTATCAACACTGCACACGTTGAGTATGAAACTGCTAAACGTCACTATGCTCACATCGATGCTCCAGGACACGCGGACTACGTTAAAAACATGATTACTGGTGCTGCTCAAATGGACGGAGCTATCCTTGTAGTAGCTTCAACTGATGGACCAATGCCTCAAACTCGTGAACATATCCTTCTTTCACGTCAAGTAGGTGTTAAATACCTTATCGTCTTCATGAACAAAGTTGACTTGGTTGACGATGAAGAATTGCTTGAATTGGTTGAAATGGAAATCCGTGACCTTCTTTCAGAATACGATTTCCCAGGTGATGAAATCCCAGTTATCCAAGGTTCAGCTCTTAAAGCTCTTGAAGGTGATGAAAAATATGAAGACATCATCATGGAATTGATGGATACTGTTGATGAATACATTCCAGAACCAGAACGTGACACTGACAAACCACTTCTTCTTCCAGTCGAAGATGTATTCTCAATCACTGGACGTGGTACTGTTGCTTCAGGACGTATCGACCGTGGTACTGTTAAAGTCAATGATGAAGTTGAAATTGTTGGTATTCGTGACGAAATCCAAAAAGCAGTTGTTACTGGTGTTGAAATGTTCCGTAAACAATTGGACGAAGGTCTTGCTGGAGATAACGTAGGGGTTCTTCTTCGTGGTATCCAACGTGACGAAATCGAACGTGGACAAGTTCTTGCTAAACCAGGTTCAATTCATCCACACACTAAATTCAAAGGTGAAGTTTACATCCTTACTAAAGAAGAAGGTGGACGTCATACTCCATTCTTCAACAACTACCGTCCTCAATTCTACTTCCGTACTACAGACGTTACAGGTTCAATCGAACTTCCTGCAGGTACTGAAATGGTAATGCCTGGTGATAACGTAACAATTGATGTTGAGTTGATCCACCCAATTGCCGTAGAACAAGGAACTACATTCTCTATCCGTGAAGGTGGACGTACTGTAGGTTCAGGTATGGTTACAGAAATCGAAGCTTAATTCAGTTAAGTTCCCAGATGAACAATTAAAGTCAGACAAACGAGCTCCGCTATTGCGGGGCTTTCTTTTTTATGATTTCATTAGACTCAGTCTTTATTTCTCTATTAAATTATGGTAAAATGATAGATGTAAATAAAAAAAGAAGAGGTATGTGAAATGTCACGTAAACCATTTATCGCTGGTAACTGGAAAATGAACAAAAATCCAGAAGAAGCTAAAGCATTTGTTGAAGCAGTAGCTTCTAAATTGCCTTCATCAGAACTTGTTGAAGCTGGTATCGCAGCTCCAGCCCTTGACTTGTCAACAGTTCTTGCAGCTGCTAAGGGTTCTGATCTTAAAATTGCCGCAGAAAACTGCTATTTTGAAGATGCTGGTGCTTTCACTGGTGAAAACAGCCCTAAAGTGTTGGCTGAAATGGGCACAGATTATGTTGTAATTGGTCACTCAGAACGTCGTGAATACTTTCATGAGACAGATGAAGATATCAATAAAAAAGCAAAAGCAATCTTTGCAAATGGTATGCTTCCAATTATTTGTTGTGGTGAAACACTTGAAACTTATGAAGCAGGTAAAGCTGCTGAATTCGTAGGTGGACAAGTTTCAGCCGCTCTTGCTGGCTTATCAGAAGAACAGGTTTCTTCACTTGTTATCGCATATGAACCAATCTGGGCTATTGGTACTGGTAAATCAGCTAGCCAAGATGACGCACAAAAAATGTGTAAAGTTGTTCGTGACACAGTTGCAGCAGATTTTGGCCAAGCAGTAGCGGATAAAGTTCGTGTACAATACGGCGGCTCAGTAAAACCTAACAATGTTGCTGAATACATGGCTTGCCCAGATGTTGATGGCGCTCTTGTTGGTGGTGCATCACTTGAAGCAGAAAGTTTCCTTGCGTTATTAGACTTTGTGAAATAATTCTTATAAAAAGTGATCAGCTTGCTAGACTTTTATAGCAGGCTGATTTTAAAATGGAGAACAAAAGTGAGAAAGAAAAGTTTATTTTATTTAACAAGCACAGCTATTTTAATTGCAGCTAGTTCGCATCAAGTTTTTGCCGCTGAATCCGTAAAAGCTTCTACTTCAGAAACAACAGTAGAGCTCAATAAACAAGAAGCTGATTCTTCACCTAAATTCCAAACAAAAGAAGCTACTCATACATCTCCAGTAAATCAAGTAACTTCATCTTCTTCATCTGAAAATGAAGTAACTGATTCCTCGACTGCTTTAACTGATGCTAAAGCGTCTAAAGAAAAATCAGTTGTGAAAGAAAATCCAGTAGTTGCAAATGAAACTAAAAAAGACAATAAATCAACTTTTTTTGCTGCGCAAAATAATCAAGCAACAGCTAGGAGTAATACTGATGCACAAGTGAAAAAATCAACTTTTGTAGATGTCAGTAGTCATAATGGTTACATCAGCAAAGAAGATTATCAGCGCTTAGCTGAAAAAGGAATAAGTGGCGCTGTTGTTAAACTAACAGAAGGAACGAGCTATAAAAATCCTTATGCAATTTCTCAAGCACAAAATGCACAAGCTGCGGGTATGCAAGTATCAGCTTATGCTTTTTCTCACTATACTAATGAAGCAGAAGCAAGGGCAGAAGCGCGCTATTTTGCAGAGGAAGCAAGGAGATTAAATCTTCCGTCATCAACTGTTATGGTAAATGATATTGAAGATTCCGATATGCTTTCGAATATCAATACAAGCACTCAAGCTTGGGCGGATGAAATGCGGCGTATGGGTTTTTCCAATTTGATGTACTATACAAGTGCAAGTTGGCTTGATCGAAACAATCTCAGAACGAAAGGACCAATCCAAACAGAGAGATTTGGTTTAGAGAATTTCTGGGTAGCGCAATATCCAACTTCAAAATTAAGTGCTGATGATGCAAAAACATTGAAATATAATAGTGAAGCAGGGGCTTGGCAGTTTACTTCGCAAGCTGAGTTGCTACCTGGCCGCCACGTGTTTGATCAAAGCGTGGATTATACTGGACGTTTTACTGGTAATGCACCTATTGCAAAAAATGCTTTATCCGGAACGATTACTATTGCCAATAATAATCCTGAAACAGGAACCTTTGATGTGATTGTCTCAAATGTCGGTGCACCTTATGGCGTTCGTGAAGTGAAAGTGCCAATTTGGTCCAGTGTCAATGGTCAAGATGATATTATTTGGTATACGGCGACCAAGCAAGCCAATGGAACCTATAAAGTTACCGTTAAAGCAAGTGATCATAAAAGGTCTGTTGGTGAGTATAATATTCATCTATATTATATCCAAAATAATGGTAAACTGGTGGGTGTGACTGGAACAAAAACCAATGTTTCCATTGCTAAACCACAAGGGAAAATTACTATTAAAAATAATAATCCTGATACTGGTACCTTTGATGTGATTGTCTCAAATGTCGGTGCACCTTATGGCGTTCGTGAAGTGAAAGTGCCAATTTGGTCCAGTGTCAATGGTCAGGACGATATTATTTGGTATACAGCTGCTAGACAATCTGATGGAACTTATAAGGTGACTGTTAAAGCAACTGATCATAAACGATCCACAGGTGAATATAATATTCATCTATATTATGTTCAACATGATGGTCAGTTAGTAGGAGTGACTGGAACAACGACAACTGTTTCGATGGCTCGTCCTAAAGGTACTTTGACAATTACGAATAATAATCCGAATGCAGGAACCTTTGATGTGATTGTCTCAGGTGTTTCCAGCCCAGATGGTGTTCGCGAGGTAAAATTACCGACTTGGTCTAATGTAGATGGTCAAGATGACATTATCTGGTATACGGCGATTAAGCAAGCCAATGGAACTTATAAGACGACCGTTAAAGTGAGGGATCACAAATATTCAACAGGTATATATAACGTTCATTTGTATTATATTCAGGATAATGGACAAATTGTTGGTGTAGCAGGGACACAAACAGTTGTTTCTTTAGCTAAGCCACAAGGACAAATTAGCATTCAAAACAATAATCCAGATACTGGTACCTTTGATGTGATTGTCTCAGGCGTTTCCAGTCCTTATGGCGTTCGTGAAGTGAAAGTACCGACTTGGTCCAGTATCAATGGTCAAGATGATATTATTTGGTATACGGC
>NZ_KV795612.1:52766-225197 GCF_001809055.1 Streptococcus sp. HMSC034B05
ATAAAGTTACCGTTAAAGCAAGTGATCATAAAAGAAGTACAGGTTTATACCATATTCATCTGTATTATATTCAAGCCAATGGTAAAATCGTTGGGATAGGCGGGACAACGACAGAAGTTTCAATTGCACGTCCAAAAGGTACATTAACGATTCAAAATAAAGATGTTAATAAAGGAACCTTTGATGTGATTGTATCAGGTGTTTCCAGTCCTTATGGCGTTCGTGAAGTAAAATTACCGACTTGGTCTAATGTAGATGGTCAAGATGACATTATCTGGTATACGGCGATTAAGCAAGCCAATGGAACTTATAAGGTAACTGTTAGAGCTAGTGATCACAAATATTCAACAGGTATATATAACGTTCATTTGTATTATATTCAGGATAATGGACAAATTGTTGGTGTAGCAGGGACACAAACAGTTGTTTCTTTAGCTAAGCCACAAGGACAAATTAGCATTCAAAACAATAATCCAGATACTGGTACCTTTGATGTGATTGTATCAGGTGTTTCCAGTCCTTATGGCGTTCGTGAAGTAAAATTACCGACTTGGTCTAGTGTCAATGGTCAGGATGATATTATTTGGTACACTGCTACCAAGCAAGCCAATGGAACCTATAAAGTTACCGTTAAAGCAAGTGATCATAAGAATTCAACCGGTTTATATTATGTTCATTTATACTATGTTCAAAATAATGGAACATTGATTGGAGTAGGTGGTACATCAACCAATGTCACAATTTCTCCAGAAAAACTGAAACCAACTGGAAAAATCACTATTCAAAACAACAATCCCAACACAGGAACTTTTGAAGTTGTCGTATCCAATGTTTTCAGTCCCAATGGTGTTCGTGAAGTGAAACTACCAACTTGGTCTAGTGTCAATGGACAAGATGATGTTATTTGGTACACAGCCACAAAACAAGCTGATGGAACTTATAAATTATTTGTCAATGCTAGTAATCATAAAAACTCCACTGGTGAATACAATGTCCATCTATATTATGTCCAAAATGATGGTCAATTAGTTGGTGTGGGGGGAATTAAACTTCAAGTTAGCAAAAGAGTCTATGAAACACCATATTATTCTCAACGTGATAGTCGTTGGGCAGGACGAACTTATGGTGGCTATACGTTTGCCGCAACAGGCTGCGTTCCAACGACAGTCGCTATGGCAATTTCTGGTATTACAGGACAGACTGTCTTGCCAACGACTGTGGCCGACTATCTCTATCACTCTACGAATGAATTTAATAAGAGAAGTTACGGAACAACGAGCCACGGAATTGTATTAGCAGCACGGCATTGGGGCCTAAAAACAGAGACTTTAGGGTCAACTGCAGCTGTGCGAGAAGCACTTGCTATGGGACATCATGTGCTTGGTGCAGTAGGAACCAGCGTGTTTGCAAATTATCCTGTCACACATGAATTAATCATGAAAGGTTATAACAACGGAATGACCTATGTAATGGATCCTTATAATGCTAGTAATAATGGCTATTATTCAGTAGATTATTTATTTAGAGTACGGAGTTTGGATCCAACTGACAATACAGAGGGATCACCATTTATGACAATCAGAGCGTAGGTTGTACTTGTTCTGATAAGAATGAAGAATATATATTTTGATATTTTATTAATTTAGTATAAGAAAAGAGTGATTCAGACAACTCGGATTGCCTGAATCACTCTATTTTTTTTATGAACACAATAAAAAACTCTATGATTTCTACAGAAAAACTCTTAAAAATCATGGAGTTTGATTGTTTTCAACTGAATTTATCTTTTGTTATTTTCCCAAGCAAAATTGGCTGAAAAGCTGAGTAATGAGTTCATCAGGAGCTGCATCCCCTGTGATTTCGCCGAGGATTCTCCACGTCTGAGTTAGATCGACTTGAACTAAGTCTACCGGCATTCCCAAATCTAGTCCCTCATTAACAGCATGAAGACTTTCGATGGCCTTTTCGATTAGAGAGATATGACGAGAGTTCGAGAGATAAGTAGCGTCTTGTTCTGCAATGCCAGCATTTTCAAAGAAAAGTTGATTGATTCGTTCTTCAATTTTATCAATATTTTGATTTTGAAGAGCCGAAATCTTGATAAAATCATCTGGGAGTTGAGTAGTTTCAATCTTTTCGTCCAAGTCTGTCTTATTCAGTAGCAAGATACGATTGGTGTTTTGGCTGATTTCTAAAAGTTTATGGTCTTGTTCTGTTAAGGGCTCGTTTGCATTTAGCACAAGAAGTACAAGGTCAGCATCTTTGAGAGCTTTTTTGGATCGCTCTACTCCAATTTGTTCGACAATATCATCTGTATCACGGATACCGGCAGTATCAATCAATTTTAATGGCACGCCATTAATGTTGACATATTCTTCAATGACGTCACGAGTGGTGCCAGCTATATCTGTCACAATAGCCTTATCCTCACGTAAAAGATTGTTGAGTAGGCTAGATTTGCCAACATTAGGGCGGCCGATAATAGCGGTAGAAATTCCTTCACGTAGAATCTTACCTCGGCGTGCTGTTTTTAAAAGTTGAGTTAAAAATTCTTCAAAGTCAGCCGTTTTTTCACACAGAAGTTTGGTCGTCATTTCCTCAACATCATCATATTCTGGATAGTCAATATTGACTTCAACTTGAGCCAGCGTGTTAAGTATTTCTTGACGTATATTATTGATGAGATCGGATAGAGACCCATCTAATTGCTTGACAGCAATATTCATAGCTTTATCCGTTTTTGCTCTGATAATGTCCATGATCGCTTCAGCTTGTGTCAAATCTACACGTCCATTGAGAAAGGCTCGCTTGGTAAATTCACCAGGATCTGCCATTCTGGCTCCTTCTCGAATAGCTAATTGGAGGATTTCGTTAGTCACAGCAATCCCTCCGTGAGTGTTAATCTCAATCACATCTTCGCGTGTGAATGTTTTGGGAGAACGCATCGCTCCAATCATGACCTCATCTAGCACTTGGTTTGAATGAGGGTCTATAATGTGACCGTAGTTAAGTGTGTGGCTGGCAACCTTGCTTAAATCTTTTCCTTTGAAGATTTTTTGGGCAATCGCAAAGCTCTCTGTTCCACTTAGTCTAACAATGCCGATAGCTCCTTCACCAAGAGGAGTCGAGATAGCAGCAATCGTATCAAATTCTTTGGTAATCATCATTTATTCCTTATATAATGTATTCAAATGTACTCTCTATTCATTGTAACGCAAAACAATGCTTGTCGCAAGATTTTCACATGCTATTTTTAGTCAAGAGAGCTCTTCATCATTTTTTCAACAAGATAAACTAAATAAAAAAGATTATTCGGTTATTCATTTGAAATATCAAATTATAATAGAAAAAATTAAGGATTTTTAACATTTTATCATAAAGAAAAAAGGAATATTCGGCTTTTAGAATTTTTGGTAAAAAATAATAATTTTACAAGAAAGTGGTTTCATTTTTTTGTGCTAAAGTTGCTAAATCATGGTATACTAGAAGCAGATTGATTAAAGGAGTAAAAATGGAAAACCTCAAAAAAATGGCAGGAATCAAAGCTGCAGAATATGTGAAAGATGGAATGGTAGTTGGTTTAGGCACTGGTTCGACTGCCTATTATTTTGTAGAAGAAATTGGCCGCCGTATCAAGGAAGAACAGTTAAATATTACTGCTGTCACTACTTCAAGTGAGACAAGTGAACAAGCTCGAAATTTGGGAATTCCATTGAAAGCGATTGATGAAGTAGCAGAAGTGGACGTGACAGTTGACGGAGCTGATGAAGTGGACGTTGACTTTAATGGTATCAAAGGTGGCGGTGGCGCCCTGCTTATGGAAAAGGTTGTTGCAACTCCAACAAAGACCTACATTTGGGTAGTGGATGAAAGTAAAATGGTTCATGAATTAGGTGCGTTCAAATTACCGGTAGAAGTGGTGCAATATGGTGCAGAACAGCTTTTTCGTCGTTTTGAACATGCAGGCTACAAACCATCATTTCGTGAAAAAGATGGCAAGCGCTATGTCACTGATATGCAGAATTTTATCATCGATCTTGACTTAGGTGTGATTGAAAATCCAGTTGAATTTGGGCGAGAATTAGATCATGTAGTCGGTGTTGTGGAACATGGACTCTTTAATCAAATGGTGGATATGGTCATTGTTGCTGGAAAAAATGGCGTGCAAATTTTAAAATCAACTAAAGCAAAATAAAAAGGAGAGTAAAATTTTATGTCACATGGAATTATCTTCATGTCGTTGTCATGGATTCAGACTGAATTGGTACTACATTAAATGCTGATTTTTATGAAAGTAAAAATGTTAGAGTATATAAATAAGTTGTTCTAACAAATGTCACAAATAGCTTAATATTTCACTACCCTTACAGACAAAATGCTAAAAGGGAAATAAATGATAAGAGTGAGGAGAAATGATATGAATTTAATGGATAAAATTAACGAAACAGCACAGTTTTTAAAAGACAAAGGAATTACTGTACCAGCATTTGGCTTGATTCTCGGATCTGGTTTGGGAGAATTAGCTGGTGAGATTGAAAATGCTGTCAGTATTAACTATGCGGATATTCCCAATTGGGGTCGCTCAACAGTAGTGGGGCATGCCGGTAAATTGGTCTATGGTGATTTAGCAGGCCGGAAAGTATTAGCTTTGCAAGGACGATTCCATTTTTATGAAGGAAATCCGATGGAAGTGGTGACATTCCCTGTTCGTGTGATGAGAGCACTAGGCTGTGAAGGTGTCATTGTCACAAATGCTGCCGGAGGGGTTGAATATGGTCCTGGCACTTTAATGGCTATTTCAGATCATATCAATTTAACTGGACAAAATCCTCTAATTGGAGCGAATTTAGACGAATTTGGACCACGCTTCCCAGATATGTCTGATGCTTATACAAAAGTTTATCGTGAAAAAGCGCATGCTGTAGCCGAAAAATTAGGTGTTGACTTGAAAGAAGGAGTTTATCTGGGTGTTACCGGTCCAACCTATGAAACGCCAGCTGAAATCCGCGCTTTCCAAACCTTAGGAGCTAGCGCTGTCGGTATGTCAACTGTTCCAGAAGTAATTGTGGCAGCCCACTCAGGCTTGAAAGTATTGGGAATTTCTGCTATCACCAATTTTGCAGCTGGTTTCCAAAGCGAGCTAAACCATGAAGAAGTGGTGGAAGTGACTGAACGAATCAAAGAAGACTTCAAAGGACTTGTAAAAGCAATCCTTGCAGAATTGTAAAAATAACTAAAATTTAGAAGAAAAGGAGAGTGGAGCTTGCTTTATTTTCGCTTTTCTATAATCAATTAAAACGAAAGGAATAAAACCTGTACAAAATCCATTCTGAAAAGAAAAAGTTTTTAAGAAATTGATAACTTTGAGTGTTTTTGATTCAGATTTTTACGGGTTTGGTATCTTAATTATGTCAATCCATATTGCAGCAAAACCAGGCGAAATCGCTGATAAAATTTTACTACCTGGAGATCCACTTCGTGCTAAATTTATTGCCGAAAATTTCTTAGAAGATGCTGTGTGCTTCAATGAAGTTCGCAACATGTTTGGTTATACAGGGACTTATAAAGGTCATCGTGTTAGTGTGATGGGAACTGGAATGGGAATTCCGTCCATTTCTATCTATGCGCATGAATTGATTGTGAACTATGGTGTGAAACGTTTAATTCGTGTAGGAACTGCTGGTTCGTTGAATAAAGATGTTCATGTACGTGAATTGGTGTTGGCGCAAGCAGCAGCGACAAATTCAAATATCATTCGTAATGATTGGCCTCAATATGATTTTCCGCAAATTGCAAGTTTTCATCTGTTGGATAAGGCTTATCATATTGCTAAGGGATTTGGTATGACAACGCATGTTGGAAATGTCCTATCGTCAGATGTTTTCTATTCAAACTATGGTGAAAAAAATATCGAACTTGGTAAAATGGGGGTTCTGGCTGTGGAAATGGAAGCGGCAGCTCTTTATTATTTAGCTGCTCAATATAATGTTGAAGCACTCGGTATTATGACTATTTCAGATAGCTTGGTGAATCCAGATGAAGATACAACAGCAGAAGAACGACAAACGACTTTCACAGATATGATGAAAGTCGGCTTAGAAACGATTATTTCAGAGTGATGCTTGGAAATTTAGATCTAAAAGAAGAGATAGTGTATGCTATTTCTCGCTATGATTATGCTCATGCCTATAAATTAGCCCAAAGATTGAACGATGCAGGATCAAAGCTAATTGAACTTTTGTATATTATGGCAGAACGGAGAGAGTTAAATATCCGCCCTGCTATGGAATGTCAGTTGGAAATTAGAAATGATTTTCAACTTTTTTGTCATGAGTCTGAGGAAGATGAGCAATTAGCAAATTATCTCTATGATTTAGAAGCGAAGCTTAAAAATGAACAAGTGATTGATTTTATTCGTGCCGTTAGTCCAGCTATTTATCGGATTTTTATGCGTTTGATCAAGATGGAAATTCCTGATATTGAATCTTATATTCATAATTCTCGAGAAGCGAGTTACGATCGTTGGAATTTTGAAAAGATGAAAAATACAGGGCACCCCATTTTGAGCACTTTTCATGCCGAAAGCACTGTTCATTCTTCCAGTCTAGCCAGTTTGATTTTGCTACTGGATTTGTCAGAGCAAGTCAAGATAATGGTCAAAGAGTTGCGAAAGTTGGAGAAATCTGTTCGAAATCCTTTGGCACATTTGATTAAGCATTTTGATGAAGAAGAATTGTACTCCACTACCGGGTTTTCTTCTCAATTTTTTATGGAAATATTGATTTTGCTAGCACAAGCAACCGGTATCACTTATGATAAAGAGCAGTTTTATTTTGATCGTGTTAATCAAGTCATCAAAACGTTTCTTGATTAAATGTTTCATTCCATTATAAAATCCCATACAAGCCATTAAATTTCTTGTATGGGATTTTTAATTATTTAGATGAAGAGCTTGATTCTTCTGTCGATGAGGAAGAACTGTTACTACTGGTTGATTCAAATTGTTCCGGATGAAGAGCTCGATAACTTGGTGAATTGAACAAATCAACAGTTGAATTTCCACCGCGTTTGCTATAAAGACTTGTAGATTCGGTGTCTTTTTTCTTCTCAATGGACAATAATGATTTAAGTGAATTAGTGTAAGAATAGTCTTTAGGATTCACTTTTCCTAAATTATTTCCTTTGTAGAAGCGAAGCAAGTCTCCTGTTTGAATCAAGTCACTCATCTTCAACTGTTCATTAGTTGTGTTGCGAATTTTTTCAAGTTCTGCTTTGGTTGTTTCATCAGGATTGGTAATTTCTTGCCCTGTTTCAGTATAGTAAGTACGTCCACTGTAGCTTGTATACTTAGGAGTCACGAAATAATTTGATGAACGAAAGGCAACAGTTTGTTGATGTTTGGGTGACAATAAGTCTTGTCCAACTTGTAAGTATTGTTTGGAGTCAATACCGAGCAAATGTTCCAAAGTAGGTAAGAGGTCAATCTGTCCTCCGTAAGTATTGACAATTTTCCCTTTTGTCATTCCTGGAATAACAACCATATAAGGAACTCTTTGGAGCATAGCGTTATCATAACTAGACCAAGTTTCAGAGTTTTTGCCAAGCAGAGGTGCAAGTGATGGATTGCGAGAATTTGAAATACCGTAGTGATCTCCGTATAGTACGATAATGGAATTTTCGTAAAGTCCAGACGCTTTCAAATAATCAAAGAATGATTTAACCGCAGAATCCAGATAATTTGCTGTTGCAAAATAGCCGTTAATGGTTTCATCTTTTGTTGTCGCAAGCGGGAAGCCAGTCTCATCACCAATCAAACTAGTAGTGTAAGGATAGTGATTAGAAACGGTGATATATTTTGCATAGAAAGGTTGTTGCAAATGTTCAAGATATTTAATGGAATCTTTGAACATAATCTTATCATTCAGACCATATTGGAAAGAGTTGGTCTTATTTTGTTTGGAGAAATAAGCTGCATCAAAGAAATAATTATATCCCCATTGTTTGTAGGTGGTATTTCGATTCCAGAAGCTACCAGCATTTCCATGGAAAACAGCACTAGAATTATAACCGTTTTTTGAAAGGATGTATGGAGCAGCTTGCTGCGTGTTTGTTCCACCATAGTTTACCATGTAAGAACCTTGATTGAGTCCAAATAATCCAGTTTCTAACATGGTTTCGGCATCAGAAGTCTTCCCAGCTTTGACTTGATTAAAGATATTGGAGAAGGATAAAGTTGAATTTGAATGGTAAAGTGAGTTAAGGAAAGGTGTTACTTCATATTCTTTACCCTCAGATTTCAATTTATAATCAATCAGGAATTGTTGGAAACTTTCTAAGTGAAGGTAGATGACATTTCTTCCTTTAGCAATACCATAATATTCTTTATTTGGCTCCGCATAGTGTGACTTGACATATTCTTCAACAGGCTTCAAATCATTTGCACTTGCTTTGGAGCGTTCTTTATTGGCACTGTATGTTTGATTGGCGCTATACCCAAGAAAAGCAGGTAAGCCCAATGCACGGACAACATAGTAATTTGAAAAACCGCGCGTTAACAATTCAGGTCGGTCAATTTCTGCCAAAAAGAGGTTGGCAGAAAAGAGCATACTAGATAGTGCGGTAATGGCAAAGCTAGCTCGCTTATTAAAAGAACGGTCATCCAATCGAATCCATTTTTTATAAAAAAGAAAACCTAAAATTGGAAAATCAATGATGTAAATCAAATCACTCACTCTAAATAATTCAAGCGCAGCTTCTCCTAGACCAGCAGAAACACTGCTTGAAGCCAGCATAGTATTGACAGTGACAAAATCACTAAACTCTCGATAATAGATGGAGTTTGAAATGAGCCAAACAAACAATAAAGTGTAAAGAGAAAAGGCTAGAATATAAAAAATCTTGGTTTTCTTAATGTAAAGCGCTAGCCCAATTAATAACAACCCTAATGGGATAGGATTGATCATAGCGAGAAAGACTTGATATGCACCTTGAATATCAAGATTAAAATCAACAGAATAGGCCCACATGGTTTTAAGCCAATAAAGAGTCAGTAAGGTCAAGACAAAACCTAGTCTTGTACTCATGAAGTTGAGTATCTTCCTAGTCATATTTTTCACAAATTGTACTTCCTTGTCTTATTTCCTAAAATTTTCACTATTAAGTATAACATATTTTCGTTTTAAGTAGGTAATTTAAAATGTCGCATTTGCTTTTATCAGATAAAAAACAGAGTAGAACTTTTATAGACTGAAAATAAATAGAAGTTTTACAAATCACCATTTTCTTGCAATCATTTTGTAATAAGCAGTACATTTTTTTGAGAAAATTCATAACATTTGATATAATAGAGTTTATGAAACAGCTTACGATTCCTTCTTACACCGAAAAAAAGATAAAAAAAGGACAATTTGTTTTAGAAAAACAAGATTTCCCTTCTCTTCCTTTTCATGATCAAGCCGTAGAATTGGCAAATACAAAAGGACAATTTATAGGCATCGGATACTTATCGGAGCAAAATAAAGGGATTGGGTGGTTTATTTCACATAAGAAAGTAACTTTAGATGTCTCGTTTTTCTGTCAGCTATTCCAATGTGCTAAAGAAAAACGACAAGTTTATCAACAATCTGAAGAGACGACAGCTTACCGTCTTTTTAACCAAGAAGGAGATGGATTTGGCGGTTTTACAATAGATTTGTATCAAGACTATGCTGTCTTTTCTTGGTATAATCTCTTTGTTTACGAAATGAAAGAGACCGTTGTTCAAGCGTTTCAACACGTTTTCCCAGAAGTTGCAGGAGCGTATGAGAAAATTCGATTTAAGGGATTAGATGTTGAGTCTGCTCATTTGTATGGGCAGGAGGCTTCGGCTTTTTTCACTATTTTAGAAAATGGTGTTCGGTATCAAGTCTTTCTAAACGATGGCTTGATGACAGGAATTTTCCTTGACCAGCATGAGGTTCGTGGTAGCCTGGCAGATGGTCTAGCAACTGGCAAGTCTCTATTAAATATGTTTTCTTACACGGCAGCTTTTTCGGTTGCGGCAGCCATGGGAGGAGCAAGTCAGACGACCTCTGTCGATTTAGCAAAACGGAGTCGTGAGCTATCTGAAGCGCATTTTAAAGAGAATGGTTTGGATCTGAGTCATCATACATTTTTTGTGATGGATGCGTTTGACTACTTTAAATATGCAAAGCGACATGGTCTGACCTATGATGTGATTGTTTTAGACCCGCCGAGTTTTGCAAGAAATAAAAAACAAACTTTTTCAGTGGCTAAGGACTATCATAAGTTGATTGCTCAGTCTTTAGAAATTTTAAATCCTCACGGAATGATTATTGCTAGTACGAATGCCGCAAATATTTCACGTAGTAAGTTTAAAAAAGAAATTGAAAAAGGTTTTGCAGGAAGCAAGCACCGTTATCTGAAAGAATACGGTTTGCCAGCAGATTTTACTTATAATAAGAAAGATGAAAGAAGTAATTACCTCAAGGTATTTACCATTAAGGTGGACAAATGAAATTAGTCGTATCAGTGATGCCTAAAAATTTAGAAGAAGCGCAAAATATTGATAGTTTGCGCTATAATGACGCGGATATTATTGAATGGCGCGCTGATTTTTTAGCAAAAGATGATATTCTGACTGTTGCGCCTGCTATTTTTGAAAAATTTGCTGGTCGTGAATTGATTTTCACTCTGAGAACAATTGGGGAGGGTGGAAAGATTGAATTGACGGATGATGAATATATTTCTATCCTTAAGGAAGTTTCAACAATATATCAACCCGATTATATTGATTTTGAATATTTTTCTCATAAAGATAGATTTGAGGAAATGTTGGATTTTCCAAATCTTGTTTTGAGTTATCACAATTTTGAAGAAACGCCTGAAAATATGATGGAAATTTTATCCGAATTGACCAGTTTGACTCCAAAAGTAGTAAAAGTTTCTGTTATGGCGCATAGTGAGCAAGATGTACTGGATTTGATGAACTATACGCGTGGCTTTAAAACATTGAATCCAGATCAGGATTTTGTGACGATTTCTATGGGACAAATTGGAAAAATTTCACGAATAACAGCGGATTTGACAGGCTCAAGCTGGTCTTTTGCTAGTTTAGATGAGTCTAGTGCTCTAGGGCAAATTTCTCTTGCTAATATGAAACAAATTCAGGAGATTTTGAATGAAAATTGACGGCTATACTCGTTTAGCGGCAGTTGTTGCCAATCCAATCAAACATAGTATTTCTCCTTTTATTCATAATGCGGCATTTGAGCAAGCGGGCGTTAATGGAGTTTATGTAGCTTGGGAAATTTCAGAAGATGACTTGAAAACGACTGTTGAAAATATTCGCCGCTATAATATGTTTGGGATTAATTTGTCCATGCCCTATAAACAGGCTGTGATTCCTTTTTTAGATGAGCTCACACCGGCTGCACAGATGATAGGGGCAGTGAATACTGTCGTAAATCAAAACGGGAAATTAATTGGTTATAATACAGATGGTAAGGGATTTTTTATGAGCTTGCCATCTTTTGTCATCAAAGGCAAAAAAATGCTTATACTTGGGGCTGGTGGAGCTGCAACAGCCATTATTGTACAGGCTGTTTTAGAAGGTGCTGATGAGATTTTTGTGTTTACGAGGAAAACTTCTTTTGAGCGTGTTTTACAGCAAATGAAACAAATTCAGCAGGCAGCTAGCACGAAAATTTCAGTGTTACCATTAGAACAAAGAGAATTATTGCAAGAAAAGCTTAATACTTCCGCTTTGTTGGTCAATGGGACCAGTCTAGGGATGGACGAAAAGACATCACCCGTACCTAGCACTATTCGTTTATCAAAATCACTCCTTGTGGCGGATGTGATTTATCAGCCATTTGAAACACCATTTTTAAAATGGGCAAAAAAACAAAATGTGCAAGTCGTTAATGGTTTAGGTATGCTACTGTATCAAGCCGCGGAAGCATTTAAATTGTGGACAGGAAAAGATATGCCAACTAAGGAAATTTGGCAGGCATTGGAACAGAAGTACAATTAAGGAGTTGCCTATGAAATTAAATGTGAACCTCCCCAATCATCCTTACGATATTATCATTGAAAAGGGGATTTTAGCAAAGGCTGGAGAATGGCTGGCAAGTTTGTGGTCAGATCAAAAACTTGTTGTCATCACTGATAATCATGTGGCAAGTCTATATGCTGAAACAGTCAAACGTAGTTTAGAGCTTGCAGGTTTTGAAGTATTTGTGTTTAATTTTCTGGAAGGTGAAGCCAGTAAAAATTTAACAACAGCTACTAACGTTTATGAATTTTTAGCAAAAGTTGGATTGACCCGTAGCGATGGTATTGTAGCCTTGGGAGGTGGTGTGGTTGGTGATTTAGCTGGTTTTGCGGCTTCAACTTATATGCGGGGTGTTCATTTTGTACAGATACCGACTAGTTTGACTGCTCAAGTAGATTCTTCAATCGGTGGGAAAACGGGTGTCAATACACCGTGGGCAAAGAACATGGTGGGAACTTTTACTCAGCCGGACGGAGTTCTGATCGATCCAGATGTTTTAAAAACTTTGGGACAACGGGAGCTGATTGAAGGTATGGGAGAGATTATCAAGTATGGTTTGATTGAAGATGTAGAGTTGTGGAAGGAACTGGCTGATATGGACGGTAGTCCAGAGTCTATTTTAGAGCACGCAGAAAGTATCATTTATCATTCTTGCAATGTCAAACGCAAATTAGTAGTAGAAGATGAACTTGATAATGGAGTGCGTCTTTATCTAAATTTTGGGCATACTATTGGTCATGCAGTAGAAGCGACTGCAGGTTATGGAAAAGTCATGCATGGAGAAGCTGTTTCTATTGGAATGGTCCAGGTTGCGCGCGTGGCAGAAAAAGAAAAACTAATGCCTAAGGGAATAACCACAGAGATTGAGAAGATGTGTTGTAAGTTTGGTCTCCCGACTGATTACCAACCTTGGCGTCAGGAAGAACTCTATCAAGCTTTACTTCATGATAAGAAAACTAGAGGAAAGATGATTAAATTGGTTCTTGTTCCAAAATTGGGCACGGCAACCATTTATCAGATTCCTTTAGAAGAAATGAAGGATTATTTAGAAAAATAAGAGCTTAGTGTATATAAAATATGAGGTAACTAAATGAGATATTTAACTGCTGGGGAGTCACATGGGCCGCGTTTAACAGCTATCATTGAGGGAGTACCAGCTGGACTTCCTCTTACGACAGATTACATCAATTTAGAACTCAAACGCCGTCAGGGCGGATACGGTCGTGGAGCTCGCATGAAGATAGAGAGTGATAAAGTGGAAATTACTTCCGGTGTTCGTCACGGGCGAACCATGGGCGGGCCGATTACACTCAATGTGACGAATCTGGATCATCAAAAATGGTTGGACATTATGAATGTGGCAGATGTGAACGACAAAAAAAAAGAACTGCGTAAGATTACCAAGCCTCGCCCGGGTCATGCAGATCTGGTTGGAGGTATGAAGTACCGTTTTGATGACTTGCGCAATTCTTTGGAGCGATCTTCTGCACGTGAAACGACCATGCGGGTTGCAGTAGGAGCTGTTGCTAAGCGACTCTTAGAAGAAATTGGAGTTGAAGTAGCCAGTCATATTGTAAGTTTTGGTGGTATTGATGTTGAAATTCCGGAAAATTTGACCGTTGCTGAAATCAAGAAACGAGCTTGTCAATCAGAAGTTTTGATTGTCAATCCAGAACGGGAAGAGGAAATCAGAGCCTATATTGATCAGATAAAGAAAGATGGCGATACCATTGGTGGAATTGTTGAAACCATTGTCGGTGGTGTGCCAGTTGGACTAGGTTCTTATGTTCAGTGGGATAGAAAATTAGATGCTAAAATTGCTCAAGGAGTAGTTTCTATTAATGCATTTAAAGGTGTGGAATTTGGGGTTGGTTTTGAAGCAGGGCGGCTTAAGGGCAGTCAGGTTATGGATGAAATACTCTGGTCTAAAGAGGATGGCTTTACTCGTCGTAGCAATAATCTTGGTGGTTTTGAGGGTGGCATGACTAACGGAGAGCCTATCATAGTACGCGGAGTGATGAAGCCGATACCAACTCTCTATAAACCACTTATGAGTGTTGATATTGAAACACACGAACCTTACAAGGCAACAGTAGAACGGAGTGATCCGACTGCTTTGCCAGCTGCTGGTGTAGTAATGGAAGCTGTTGTTGCCACAGTACTTGCAACGGAGATCTTGGAGAAATTTTCTTCGGATAACCTAGACGAATTAAAAGAAGCAGTTCAACAATACCGTGATTATGTGAAAGGTTTTTAATGCTTACTTATATTTGTACCATGTTACTCGTAGGACTGTTTGCGGGGATTTTGGGGGCTTTATTAGGACTTGGAGGCGGAATTGTTATCACGCCTGTACTCACTCTCTTATTTGGAGTAGACATTAAGTATGCGGTAGGAGCTTCTATTATTGCAGTTTTAGCAACTAGTTCAGGCTCTGCTATTGCTTATCTTAAAGATGATATGCTCAATCTACGGATTGCTATGTTTTTAGAAATTTTTACAACTTTAGGCGCCTTTGTAGGTGCGGTGTTATCAGTGATAACAGATTCACAGTTTCTTTTTTTACTTTATGGAGCTCTTATGCTCTTTCAAGCATTTAATATGTACCAGAAAATTCGTTCTAAAAAAGAAGAGCATTTACCTAGTCAAAATGATGCTATTGCTGAAAAACTGAATCTCAGTGGGGAATATTTTGATAAAGGCTTAAATCGGACGATTAAATACCAAGTAGCTAATGTTCCAGGTGGTTCCATTGTTATGTTTTTTGCAGGCGTTATGTCGGCTCTCTTAGGCATTGGTGCAGGCGCTTTTAAAGTCTTGGCTATGGATACGGTGATGAAAATGCCTTTAAAAGCTAGTTCAGCAACCGCTAATTTTATGATGGGAGTTACAGGAACTGCTTCAGCCATCTTTTATCTTTTTGTAGGACAAATCAATCCGGTATTAGTGACACCAATCGCCTTAGGTGTTCTAGTCGGCTCTTTTATCGGAAGCCGCATCATGCCATATGTGCCTGTAAAAGTTTTGCGATGGATTTTTCTTGTTGCTTTGTTAGCTCTTGGTATGCAAATGTTTATACGAGGTATGAAATGACAGATAAGATGCGAGAAGAAAAAGAGCAGCTGGATTTGGTAATGGGGAAAATTCTTCGCATAGGAATTTTACTGTCCCTTCTTTTTATGTTCCTTGGTCTGATTTTTTACTTTTTTAGTGGGCAGCAGGTGATTTCTTTAGGGAATTTAGAACAGTTTAATCCAGTTGACTACGTGAAGAGCCATTCCATTTTTGATGCAGTAACGTTTATGTTACTAGGATCTTTTATGCTTATTTTGACACCAATTTTTCGAGTGATTTCGACATTTATCATTTTTTTGAAAACAAAAGATAAAATGTATATGATTTTCACAGCGATTGTTATGATTATTATTTTGGTGTCGATTGTTCTAGGGTTTATCATTGAACCAAAGTAAAGGAGTGAGCATGGAAAAGAAAGTTATTTACATTGCAGGTCTTGGTTTGATTGGATCATCAATCGCACTTGGAATTCGACGTGGTCATCCAAACTATATCATATTAGGCTATAATCGTGGAGAAGAGTCAAGAAAGATCGCCCTTGAAAAAGGCATAGTGGATAAAGTGACCAACCAGTTTGCTGAATTTGCTTCTCTGGCAGATGTGATTATTCTTGCTATCCCTATCAAGCAAACGATTGAGTTTATCCGGCAATTAGCCACTCTAGATTTAAAAAAAGCTGTTATTATCTCAGATGTAGGCTCTACCAAAGCTGAAATTGTGGCTGCTGCTGAAGAAGCCCTAAGGGAGAAAGATATCCGATTTGTAGGTGCTCATCCGATGGCTGGTAGCCATAAAACGGGGGCTCGTGCAGCAGATGTGAATCTGTTTGAAAATGCCTATTATATTTTTACTCCGTCTCATTTGACAAAAGATGGCACGATAGAGGAAATGAAAGATCTCTTATCGGGTTTGCATGCTCGGTTTATCGAGATTGATGCCAAAGAGCATGATGATGTAACTAGCCAAATTAGTCATTTTCCGCATATTCTAGCTTCGAGTCTTATGGATCAAGCAGCTGCATATACTCAACAGCACGAAATGACACAACATTTCGCTGCTGGAGGCTTTCGTGATATGACACGGATTGCAGAGAGTGAGCCAAGCATGTGGACTTCGATTTTGTTGACCAATCCAGATGCTATTTTAGAGAGAATAGAGGATTTTAAGAAGCGATTAGATATCATTTCAAGTGCTATTCAGAATAAAAATGAAGATCTAATTTGGAAATTTTTTCAACATGGGCGGCAAGTCCGAAAAGCTATGGAAATTCATAAACGAGCTGGTGTGGATAGCTTTTATGACATTTTCATCAATGTTCCTGATGAAGAAGATGCTATTTTAGGTATCCTAGAACTTCTAAGAGGAACGTCCATTGTTAACATTCACATCAACGAAGAAAATCGTGAAGACATTAACGGAATTCTCCAAATCACCTTTAAAAATCGTGAAGATTTGGAAAAATCTGCTAAAATAATAAGAGAAAAGACACATTATCCAGTCTTTTTAGATTAAGGAGGAAGACTATGTCAAATATTTATGATTTAGCAAATGAACTTAGCCGTACTCTGCGTGACCTTCCTGAGTACAAAGCTGTTGTCGAAAGTAAAAAAGCAGTAGATGCTGATAGTGAAGCGAAAGCTCTTTTAAAGGATTATCTAGCTTTTCAACAAGAATTGCAAGCGATGGCACAATCAGGTCAAATGCCCACGCAAGAAGTACAAGATAAGATGAAATCCTTTGGGGAAAAAATTCAAGTAAATCCTGCTCTGACTGAATTTTTCAACAAACAACAGCAATTATCTATTTACTTGGCTGACATTGAACGTATCATTTTTGATCCAGTTCAAGAATTGCTAAAATAAAAAATATACACAGGTTGGCTGATTCAAATTTTGAATCAGCTTTTTTGGATAAGAAGAAACTTTGTAAAACAAGTGTCTTCCAGAAATATGTGAATTTTCTGCATGTTTTTGGGAAATGCTTGTTTTTTAATGATTTCTGAGTATAATGAATTATATCTACTGGACAAATTTTCAGTATATTATCAACTATTAGACACCTATTTGAGATATCCAGCCATTGTAGGACGTGAGGGAATTCTGGAACAAGTTCAACTTAACAGAAGAAGAAAATGAAAATTAGCTCGTTCTGCACAATTCATCAAGCAAAAATTTTTAGAAAGTTTATCGTCTTAAGAGGTTGAGGGCAAGTAGAATCTGAAGAAATGAAGTCTTCTCCCACTCACTTTTGTTTCCCTCCTTTTTTTATGGTACAATATGTAAAAAGGATCAGGTATGAGGTTTTCTATGCAATTACGAACAAAGGCAAGTGGGTTAGCAGGGTGCATTCATGTGCCAGGGGATAAGTCTATTAGTCATCGCTCAATTATATTTGGTAGTTTAGCTAAAGGAGTCACAACGATTCATGATATTTTGCGAGGGGAAGATGTTCTATCCACCATGCAAGTCTTTCGCGATTTAGGTGTTCAGATTGACGATGATGGCAATGTAGTAACGATTCACGGGGTGGGTTTTGCTGGCCTTAAAGCTCCGACAAACACACTGAACATGGGAAATTCTGGCACCTCCATGCGCTTGATTTCGGGCGTACTGGCTGGACAGGATTTTGCAGCAACAATGGTTGGCGATGATAGCTTATCGAAACGTCCTATGGATCGTATAACAATTCCTCTCCGTCAAATGGGAGTCCAAATCGCCGGGCAAACCAATCGTGATCTGCCGCCGCTTACAATTCATGGAAATAAGACCTTACAACCAATTCATTATACATTACCTGTGGCTTCTGCTCAGGTTAAGTCTGCTTTGATATTTGCTGCTTTGCAAGCTCGAGGTGAGTCCGTCATTCTTGAAAAAGAGATGACCCGCAACCATACAGAAGATATGATTGAGCAGTTCGGTGGTCAGATTTTTATCAATGGTAAGGAAATTCGTATTCAGGGTGGACAAGAGTTTATAGGACAGAATGTTGTAATACCAGGAGATATTTCTAGTGCAGCTTTCTGGTTGGTGGCAGGACTTATTGTTCCAAATTCTAAGATTATTTTGAAAAATGTTGGAATCAATGAAACGCGGACTGGCATTTTGGATGTCATTCAAGCAATGGGTGGGAAGTTAAGTGTGGCGGATATAGACAATATTGCTAAGTCTGCAACTATGACGGTGGAAACATCTGAATTAGTTGGCACAGAAATTAGTGGAGAAATTATCCCACGCTTGATTGATGAATTGCCCATCATTGCACTTTTAGCTACTCAAGCTAAGGGGCAAACGGTCATTCGTGATGCAGAGGAACTAAAAGTAAAAGAAACAGACCGTATTCAAGTTGTGGCAGATACACTAAATAGCATGGGAGCCGATATTACTCCGACAGAAGATGGCATGATCATCAAAGGGAAAAGCCCTCTTCATGGTGCTAAAGTGAATACATTTGGCGATCATCGAATTGGTATGATGGCAGCTATTGCAGCTCTTTTGGTAAACGACGATCAAGCAGAACTGGAACGAGCCGAAGCTATCAATACGAGTTATCCGAATTTCTTTCATGATTTGGAGGATTTACTTCATGCCTAAAATTTTGATTGGTTTCATGGGGGCTGGAAAATCAACAATTGCTAGCTTGTTAGATGAGAATTTTATTGATATGGATGAGTCTTTGTCAGAAAAACTAGAGATGCCGATTAAAGAATATTTTGAGCGGTATGGTGAAGAAGCTTTTCGACAAAGAGAAAGTGAATTATTAAAAGAATTGCTGCAGTCAGAACAAGTCATCTCAACCGGTGGCGGAATCGTAAGCAGTATTCAAAATCGCAAGTTATTAAAACAAAATCCTGAAAACATTTATTTGAAAACGGATTTTGAGACACTTTACCAGCGCCTTGAAGAAGATCAGAAACACCAGCGCCCGCTTTATTTGAACAATAGCAAAGCTGATTTAAAAAGTCTTTTTAATCAACGTCAGGCTTGGTATGAAGAAGTAGCTACAAAAGTTATTGATGTGACTACTTTGACACCGAAACAAATTGTGGAGGTGTTGCAATGAAAATTGGATTTTTAGGTCCGAAAGGGTCTTTTTCTCATCATGTGGCACAAGAAGCCTTTCCAGCAGATACTTTAGTTGCTTTTGAAAATATCACAGAAGTTGTAAAGGCTTATGAGATAGGTGAAGTAGATTATTCTGTGGTGCCGGTTGAAAATTCAATTGAAGGCAGTGTCCATGAAACATTGGATTATCTTTTTCATCAGGCTGCCATTTATGCTGTGGCGGAAGTTGTGCAACCGATACAACAACAGCTATTGGTCACAGCAACTGATAAGCCAGTAGAAAAAATCTTTTCTCATCCGCAGGCAATTGCGCAAGGCAAAAAGTATATCCGTCAGCATTATCCACAAGCTAAAATCGAAATAACAGCTAGCACAGCTTATGCAGCCCGTTTTGTGGCTCAACATCCTGAAGAAAATTATGCAGCCATTGCTCCTAAAACTGCAGCCAGTGAATATGATTTGCAGATTATTGCAGAAGATATTCAAGAAATGGATGAGAATTTCACTCGTTTTTGGTTGCTTGGACAGTCAATCTCGGATTTGCCATTGTATCCGAAGGAAAAGAAAATGACGCTTGCTTTAACTTTGCCAGATAATCTACCTGGTGCTTTATACAAAGCCCTTGCAACTTTTGCATGGCGGGGAATTGATTTGACAAAGATTGAAAGCCGTCCATTGAAGACAGCTTTGGGAGAATATTTTTTCATTGTGGATATCAATAATGAAAAAGCGAATTTGGTATCATTTGCGATAAAAGAGTTAGAAACAATTGGTATTACTTATAAAATTTTAGGAAATTATACTGTTTATACCATTTCAGAAAAGTAGATTGGAGAAATCATGGGTAAAAAATCTGATAATCTCAGCCACCATGAGCAGTTGAGACTGGACTATCTTTACAAAAATATCCATTATTTAAATGAACGCGAGAAAAAAGAGTATCAATATCTTCTTAGCAAGCAAGAAGGAAACCAAACAATAGAGCCAGCTCGAGCAGTGAGAAGTAACTTTTCTGACCAACAGGTTCCTGAGAATTTTGGCTATACTGAACAAGGATTACCTCAATATCCAGAAAGAAGTCGCCGTAGTAAACGATCTAAAATTGAGCGCATACCAAACTATACAACCGAAAATGTAGAAAATCTGCCCAAGCCTAAAAAGGAAAAACGACATAGAAAATTACGTGTGAAGCGGATTCTAGGTTGGTTAGCACTTTTTGTGGTGTTGATTATTGGAGGGATGCTTTTTATGTTTATAAAAGGCTTGAACACCTCTAAAAGCAATCCAAATGCAAAAGCTGCTCAAACAGAGATTTTTCATGGGAAAGATACAAAAGACGGCGTGAGTATACTTATTTTGGGTACAGATGGACGAATTGGGCAATCTTCTTCTGAAACGCGGACAGATTCGATCATGGTCTTAAATGTCGGTGGAAAAAATAAAAAAATGAAACTCGTCAGTTTCATGAGGGACACGCTCGTTCACATTGATGAAGTCAGCCAAGGATCGGGTTATGATCAAAAGTTAAATGTAGCGTATGCCATTGGAGAGCAAAATAAGAATCAAGGCGCTGAATTAGTACGCCAAGTGTTAAAAGACAACTTTGATATTGACATTAAATATTATGCCTTGGTTGATTTTTCGACCTTTGCAACAGCGATTGATACACTTTTTCCAAATGGTGTTGAAATGAATGCGAACTTTTCAACTATCAATGGCGAAAAAGTGAGTGAAGTTCAGGTGCCGGATGATCTTAATATGAAAGACGGCGTGGTTCCAGAGCAGACGATTAAGGTTGGCAAACAACGAATGGACGGTCGTACGCTTTTGAATTATGCGCGTTTCCGTAAGGATGATGAGGGAGATTTTGGACGTACACGTCGCCAGCAAGAGGTGATGAGTGCGATTATTCAGCAAATAAAAGACCCAACGAAACTGTTTACAGGATCTGAAGCACTTGGAAAAGTCTTTGCGTTAACTTCGACAAATATTCCCTATAGCTTTTTACTAACACATGGCTTATCTTCTCTTACCAATGCTCGTAATGGTGTTGAAAAGATGACTATTCCTAAAAATGGTGATTGGATAGATGCCTATGATATGTATGGTGGTCAAGGATTGCTTGTTGATTTTGAAGCTTATAAGACTAAATTAGCAAAACTTGGACTCAGATAATGATATAATAGAAAGTGATAATTCTGTCGCTTTCTTTTTTTGGGAAATGGCAGAGCAGATAGAAAGAGAAAATATGTTAAAAAAGAATGATGTGATAGAAGTTGAAATTGTAGATTTGAGTCATGATGGTGCAGGAATAGCTAAGGCAGAAGGCCTGGTTTTCTTTGTGGAGAATGCCCTGCCGGGCGAGCTCATCCGCATGCGTGTGCTCAAGGTCAATAAAAAAATCGGCTTTGGTAAAGTAGAGGAGTTTCTTCGCACTTCAGACCAGCGTAATGAGAATCTTGATATGGCTTATCTGCGTACGGGAATTGCGGACTTGGGACATCTGAGCTATCCATCCCAGCTGGCCTTCAAACGCAAGCAAGTCAAAGACAGTCTCTATAAGATTGCTGGTTTGTCCAATGTGGAAGTGTCGCCGACACTTGGTATGGAGCGGCCACTGGCCTACCGCAATAAGGCTCAGATACCTGTTCGTCGTGTCAATGGACAATTGGAAACAGGATTTTTCCGCAAAAATTCCCATGACCTCCTGCCGATTGAAGAGTTCTATATTCAGGATCCAGTCATTGACCAAGTTATCCTCTTTACACGTGACTTGCTCCGTCGCTTTGACCTTAAACCTTACGATGAGCAGGAAAAGACTGGTCTCATTCGCAATCTAGTTGTTCGCCGTGGCCATTATTCTGGTGAAATCATGGTGATTTTGGTGACAACCAGGTCCAAGATTTTCCGAGTGGAGCAGCTGATTGAGCGTTTGGTAGAGGCCTTTCCAGCTATCGAGTCCATCATGCAGAATATCAATGATCAGAATACCAATACTATTTTTGGAAAAGACTGGCAAACGCTTCACGGTCGAGACTATATCACAGACCGCATGCTGAATAATGACTTCCAGATTGCTGCGCCAGCCTTTTACCAAGTTAATACCGAGATGGCAGAAAAGCTTTATCAGACAGCCATTAACTTTTCCGAGCTGGCCGCAGATGATGTGGTGCTTGACGCTTACTCAGGCATCGGGACTATCGGTCTGTCAGTCGCTAAGCAGGTCAAGCAGGTCTATGGTGTAGAAGTGATTCCAGAAGCTGTCGAAAATAGCCAAAAGAATGCGGAAATCAACGGCATTACTAATACCCATTATGTTTGTGATTCAGCAGAAAATGCTATGGCTAACTGGAGCAAGCAAGGCATCAAACCAGACGTTATTCTGGTTGATCCACCACGAAAAGGCTTGACAGAAAGCTTCATCGAATCCAGTGTTAGTATGGAACCAAAGAAAATTATCTACATATCCTGCAACCCAGCAACCATGGCGCGTGACATCAAGCTCTACCAAGAACTGGGTTATAAACTGAAGAAAGTCCAGCCGGTTGACTTATTTCCTCAAACGCATCATGTGGAAACGGTAGCATTATTGTCCAAACTTGATGTCGATAAGCATATAGAAGTTGAAATTAAGCTTGATGAGCTTGATTTGACAAGTGCTGAAAGTAAAGCGACTTATGCACAAATCAAGGAATATATATTGGAAAAGTTTGATTTAAAGGTTTCGACACTCTATATTGCACAGATTAAAAAGAAATGTGGAATTATACTGAGGGAGCATTATAATAAATCAAAAAAAGAGAAACAGGTTATTCCACAATGCACACCGGAAAAAGAGGAAGCTATCATGGATGCGTTAAAGCATTTTAAAATGATTTAGTAGAAATGGAGGGTATTTATGAGATGGATAATAAAAATAATTTTGTTTCCAATAATATTACTTCTATCAATACTAATTTCTTTTCTAAAATTCATAATCAGCGTTAGTGGAATGATTTTAGGAATATTATCATTCTTAGTGGTATTAGGTTCGATTGCAGCACTTGTGCAAAAAGACACAACTACTTTTATTCAAGCACTGATAATAGCATTTTTGATAAGTCCCTATGGATTACCTAAAATTGCATTATGGGTTACAGCATATATTGAATTTGCAAGAGATAGATTGAAAGAAATATAAAGAAACTAATGAGGCGATAGATAAAATACTATCGTCTTTTTTCATGCTAAAAATTGAAAAGAAAGGAGGCGACGATATGAGTATGTATTTATTTGATGAACAGCCTATTGTTGCAAATAAAGCATTAGCAAGAGCATTAGGGTTAAATGAAGCCTTAGTATTGCAACAGATAAACTATTGGATTGAGATAAATAAGAAGTCCGGTAAAAACTATCATGATGAGAAATATTGGACATACAATTCTATAAGGGCATGGCAAGAAAATGATTTTGACTATATGAGTGTTGATACAGTAAAACGAACTTTTGCCAAACTTGAAAAGGCGGGTTATCTTTTGGTTGGAAACTATAATAAAGATCCAAGAGATAAAACAAAATGGTATACGATAAATGATGAAAAATTAGAAGAATTATATCTTGAATTGAATAAGAAAAAGCTGGAACATGAAAGAAGCATTTTAGAGAAAGAAAGTCAAAATACCATGCACAATGCATTAGGGCAAAATGCACCAATGGAAGATGGCAAAATGCACCAATGCAATGATGCATATAGCACTGATGCATTCAATGAAAATCTACCAACGCATTATGGCAACTTGCATGAACCGTTACCAGAGATTAATACAAAGAATTCATCAAAGAATACTTCATATATTTCTTCAGGGACTTCCTCCCACCTACCCATCTATGAAGATAAAGATTTGTACACGATGGGCGGATTGGATGGAGGGAATAAAAAAATAAAATCATATCAATCCTGTTTAGAAGAACTTAGAGAAAGTACAGGATATAACGAATATATGGAATTGGGAAATAAGATTATTGCACGAACATACGATGAAATTATTAGAGTTTTAGCTGATGTAATGATATTAAATGCAGATGATACAGTTACTATCAACCAAACAAAGTTACCGGCATATATAGTTCAAGAGAGGTTTAGAAGTTTAGATTCATCGCATATGGAGTATCTTGTAAATGCGTTATCAGAAAATGAAGCCAAAATAAGAAATGTTAGGGCATTTATTCTAACCGCAGCATACAATGCACCAAGTAATATGGATGCCTATTATACGGCACTTGTTAGCTATGACATGAGGGAAGGAGGACTTTGATGATAAACGAAGAAATTGCAAATAAAGTAGTAAGTATTGAAATAAATGTTTTAAAAGCAACATATCAAGAGATATTAAATAATATCAATAAATTGCATCATCGATCGAAGCAACATGGAGGTTTTGGGAAATTAATTAAAGCTGAAGGTAATGAAGTAAAACTTAAAGATATGGTTAAGAAAGGACAGCTTGAAGAAATTCCGGTAGAAGAGGCGGAGCTTAAGGAACTGAAAAAAGAGCTAAATAGATATGGTGTTAAGTTTTCAGTCATGAAAGATAAGGAGAGTGGGAAATACTCAGTATTCTTTCAAGCTAAAGATATAAAGGTTATGGACAAAGCCTTTAAACACGCCCTCTCAGAATCAGAAAAGAAAACGGAAAGGAAAGAGTCCATTCATAAGAATATTGAGAAGTTCAAAGAGATGGCAAATAACTCTGTTTCAAAGGATAAAATCAAGAATAAACAAAAGGAGCAGAGCCTATGATAGATAAGATATTAAAGGACATCAGAGGCTTATTTAAGGTGCAGGATAAGGCGAAATTTGCAAAGCAAAACATTCCCTATCTTGCATTTTTCTATTTAGGAAACATCTTTTCCCATCATGTAAGAAGCTATGTTGGAGGAGATGTGATAGATAAAATATTTCAGGGGATATTGGAGCTTAACACAATGAGCTTTCTTCCGAGTATTCATCCGGCGGATATTTTAATAGGTATAGGAATGGCTACTTTAATCAAATTCGTTGTCTATACAAAAGGGAAAAACGCTAAAAAGTTTAGGCAGGGAAAAGAGTATGGATCGGCAAGATGGGTTGCATAATATTAACTGAACAGGAGTGATATATAGACACGAGAAAAGGAGGATATTGCATGATAGAATATCATAATAAAATCACAGCACTATACTCCCGCCTTTCAGTTGGTGATGAAGATAGAGACGGTGGCGAGAGTAATAGTATTGTCAATCAAAAAGCATTTTTAGAAAGATATGCAAGAGGTAAAAAGCTGATAAACATTCGCCATTATATCGACGATGATGAAAGCGGTAGGTTCTTTGACCGTTCAGCTTATACACAGATGATAAGCGATGTAGAGCAAGGCAAAATCGGAATTGTAATCATGAAAGATATGACGAGATGGGGAAGAGATTATCTTCAAGTAGGAAATGCGATGGAGATATTCAGAAGAAACAATGTACGCTTTATCGCCATCAACAACGGTATAGATAGCATTGACCAAAATACATTGGAATTTGCCCCATTTATCAACATCATGTCAGAGTGGTATGCAAGAGACATCAGCAAGAAAGTAAAGACAGGAATTAAGACAAAAGGAGCAAACGGAAAGCCTGTCGCAACAGAAGCCCCATACGGCTATATAAAAGACCTTAAGAACAAAGATTATTGGATAGTCGATAAAGAAGCTGCCGAAGTTGTAAAACTTATTTTTAGGCTATTTATGGAGGGAAAAAACAGAAATCAGATAGCTGTTTATCTGAAAGAAAAAGAAATACTAACCCCAACCTTTTATATGAAACAGCAAGACAGAGGAACAGCCAAAAGCAGACCCCTAAACGAAGAAAACAGATATAACTGGAACAAAGCAACCATAACACGCATACTGAAAAGACAAGAGTATTGTGGCGATGTAGTCAACTTCAAGACCGAAAAGCATTATAGGGATAAAAGAAACCATTATGTAGATAAAAGCAAATGGCAAATAACAGAAAATGTGCATGAGCCGATAATAGATAGAACTACCTTTGAAAATGTAGAGCGTATGTTAAAAAATGCACCTGTAAAAAGACCAAATGGAGATGGAGAAATTCACGCACTTTCAGGCTTGATGTACTGTAAAGATTGCGGAACAAAAATGCACATTCGCACCATACACAAAAACAAAAAAGTACAGCATGTAACCTATTGCAGTGAATATGCCAAAGGAAAAGCAAAGCACCCAAAATGCAATTCTCCACATCGTATTGATGTCGATGAAGTTATGGAAAATATTGCAGAAGTCTTACGAAAGATAGCACAATATTCCTTAGAAAATAAAGCAGAGTTTGAAAAGCTTGTAAAAGAGAGTCTGTATAAAGAGCAGACGGAAGAAGTCAAGAAAAATCAAAAGCGTATGCCCCAAATCACAGACCGAATGGAACAGATAGAAAGAGTGATGAATAAGCTCTATGAAGATAATGCACTTGGAAATATGGATACAGAACGCTATGAGCAGTTATCAAGAAAGTATGCAGAAGAATATTACACCTTAAAAGCAGAAAAAGAAGAAATCAAAGAACGCTTATCCGAATGCGAAAATGCAAATCAAAGGGCAAAGAAATTTATCAGACTGGCAGAAAGCTATTCAAACTTTGAAGAACTTACCCCAACTATTATCAATGAGTTTATCAGTAAAATTGTTGTGCATGAAAGAGATGTAAAAAGAGCAAAATATGTTGTTCAGCGAATAGAGGTTTATTTTAACTATATCGGAAAATTTGAAAATGAACTTACAAAACAGATAGAGCCGACAAAAGAAGAAATGCTACAAATGAGGGAAGAAATAGAAGAAGCAAAGAGAGAAAAATCACGAGCTTATCATAGGGCATATTCTAAAGAGTATCGAGCCAAAAACATCGAAAAATGTCGAGAGTATGAGAAATTAAAAGCAAGAGAATATCGAGCAAAAAAGAAATTACAGGCAACAACTTAAAACTAAATATCAACCAATCGCAAAAGAGGTTTCCTAATTACAGGAAATCTTTTTTTGTGCAAGTCGAAAGGAGGAACTAAATGGCAGAAAATGAGAAAACAGATATTAAAGAAATACAGGCAGAACAACAAGCACTCCACCCAAAGCCTGACGGTATTCTAACAAAAAAGATAAATGGAAAGACCTTTGTAACAGAGATATATTTTGATAAAAAGAGTAAAGAGACATTTCAAGATAAGCTGTTCAAAGTAATATATTCAAAGGGCAAATAGTAGTGAGTAGGGAAATCTGGCAGTAGAAAAAATGCCTAAAAAATGCTATAATATCAATAACTATTAAGAGAGAAATAACGAATTAAGGAGGTAACAATGAACAAAATTACTTGTATTTGTTTAGGTGTTAAAGATATGGAAAAGTCAATCAAGTTTTATAGAGATGGTTTAGGATATAAGACTGATTGCAAAGAAAATAATCCGGCGGTATGTTTTTTTGATACTCCGGGAACAAAGTTCGAACTATTTCCTTTGGAACAATTAGCAAAAGACATTGATGAAAATAATCCGCCAAAAGGAAATGGATTTTTCGGAATTACATTAGCTTACAATGTTGAACATAAAGAAGATGTTAATAGTGTAATTGACTTAGTACGCAATATTGGTGGAACCATTGTAAAAGAACCGCAAGATACTTTTTGGGGTGGATATCACGCATATTTTTCGGATTTAGATGGATATTATTGGGAAGTTGCATGGGGTCCAAATTTCAAGTTTGATGAAAATGGACTATTGAAATTTTAGTAATTAAGGGAGATAGAAAAATGGCTTCAAGTAAAAATATTTAGATTTCATTTTAGAACAACTATCCGAGTTGGAAGAAATAACATATAGATTAATGATGGGCGAATATATTGTTTATTATCGCGGAAAAATTGTTGGTGGAATTTATGATGATAGGTTTTTAGTGAAGCCTGTTAAATCTGCAATAGCATATATGCCAAATGCAAAGTATGAGTTACCATATGATGGAGCAAAGGAAATGCTATTGGTAGATGATGTTGACAACAAAGAATATTTAACAGGGTTATTCAATTCTATGTATAAAGAATTACCGGCACTAAAAAGAAAAAATGAACGGTAAATCAAAGCGGTATAATATTTTTCTGTATAGGCAACAAGTTTAAGGAGGAAAGATTATGGATTATAAAGAAATAAAGCTTAATGTTTCAAATAATAAAATTAAAGAATATAAGCAATTTGAGGGCTTAAAATTATATTCTGATATTTTTAAATCTGAAGATGAAAAGGTATTGATTAACAAAAGAATATATGTTACAAAAAAACAGAATTATGTTTATTACGAAAGAACAGATGTAAATTGGAATTATTGGTCAAGCGAAAGAAATTATAATTCAACATTTAATCCGGAGAATGATAGTAAACACAACATTATATTTGAAGTTTCATCAGAATTAAGCGATTTTATTAAATATTTGGGAGAAGAAATAATTCGGAAGATTGAATTGAAACAGCACAATGGAGAAATTGTTGAGATATTAGATATTTGATTGTGTTATGAAGAATGAAGCATTGACTGAAAATATAATATCTACTCAAGCACGTAAAATTTCTATTTTTAGTAATATCGATTAAATAAAAAATAGTATAAAAACAGTAAATCAAAAAAGGTTTACTGTTTTTTTATTTGCTAAAAATAGAAAGAGAGGAAACGAGAAAATGAAAAACATTGAAGAAAAAATCTTAATGGCAGATGAAGAAATCAAGCAGTTACAAAATAAAAGAAAAAAACTCATCAGTCAACAGAAACAGGAAGAAAGAAAAAAGAGAGATAAAAGGATATATGAAAAAGGAGCAGTCTTTGAAAGTATATTTATAGAAAGTAAAAATCTAACCAAAGATGAATTTTATCAGCTAATTACATCTTTAATTCGTAAGGAAGAAGCAAATCTCAAAATACAAAAAATTATAGAAAGCAGAGAAGAAACAGAAGTAGAGAATGCAGAAAAAGAAGATGAAGAAACGGAGATAGAGTAATAGTCCCTTGCTTACAAGGGCGCACTTATACACCCTAAAGGGTGCGTGCGTTCTCCGAAGGCTCTTGCAGAGGGCATATCAGCTAACGCTGATATAGGGGAGCTACACTCCCCTACGGAAATAAATTTCCTACCCCTTGTGTACTTCCCAAAAGAAATCGGATAAAAAGCTATCCGATTTTTTTAGGAAGTCTTATCTATCGCCACCATAACCATATCGAAAAATGGAAAGGAGGTTTTTTCTTATGGCGATATATCATCTTAGCATAAAGATTATTTCAAGAGGCAAAGGCAAAAGTGCAGTTGCAGCTTCTGCTTATCGTAGTGGCGAAAAGATAAAAAACGAGTATGACGGCATAGTCCATGACTTTACAAGAAAAGGCGGAATAGCTCATACAGAAATTCTTTTGCCAGAAAATGCACCACAGGAATTTTTAGATAGAGGGACATTGTGGAACAGTGTTGAGAAAATAGAAAAGAGTAAAAATTCCCAACTTGCAAGAGAAATTGAAGTTGCATTGCCTAAAGAATTGGATAGAGAAAAACAAATAGAACTTATTAGAGAATATGTAAAAGAAAACTTTGTAAAAGTCGGTATGTGTGCCGATATTGCCCTACATGATAAAAATGACGGAAACCCACATTGTCATATCTTACTTACTATGCGACCACTAAATGAAGATACAACATGGGGAGCAAAATCAAAAAAGGAATATATCCTTGATGAAAACGGAGAAAAGATAAAACTCAAAAATGGCAATTACAAAACAAGAAAAATCAATACAACAGATTGGAACGAGCAAGACAAAGCAGAAGAATGGAGAAAAGCATGGGCAGACATTACAAACAAATATCTTGAAGAAAACAGTATACAGAACAAAGTGGATCATCGCTCTTATCTAAGGCAAGGAATAGAACAAATACCGACCATTCATTTAGGAGTATCAGCAACCCAAATGGAGAAGAAAGGCATAGCTACAGATAGAGGGAATATCAACCGAGAAATCAAACATCAAAATGCAATTTTAAGAGAAATCTCAAGAAGAATAAAAGCCTTGTTAAATTGGATAAGAGGAATAGGAAAAGAAGAAAAAGCAGAAAACGAAAATACAAAGTCCACCCTCCCACCTAAAGAAAATCTGTTATCATTTTTTGAAAATCTTATACATAAAAACGCAGATAAGAATAATGCAGACTTAGAGAAATATATTGAGAGTTATCAATTACTCAAAGAAAAAAACATTACAAGTATCAATCAATTAAAAGAGAGCATCACCGATTTACGAGATAAGAACTACAAGACCACAAGAGCCTTAAAAGATACCGAGAAAAAGATTGATGATAGAATACAACTCATAGACCAATCAGAAAAATATTTGAAGAATAAAGACACCTACAAAGTCTATGCAAAATTAAAGAAAAGTAAACAGGAAGATTTTTATAACGAGCATACGGCTGAGCTTATTTTATTTGAAAGTACTAAGAAATATTTGAAAGACTATTTAGGAGAAAGTAAAACCTTAGCCATCAGTAAATGGAAAACAGAAGTTAGCACTTTGAAGAAAGAGAAAAAGAGCCTTTACAATCAAATATTAGAGATAAGAGAAGAAGTAGAACAAGCAGAAAAAGTTAAGACCTGTATAGAGCAGTTACAGGAACAAAAAAGGCAACTATCACAGGTAAAGAGGAATGAGTTAGACCTATAAAATCAATCGGAAAAATGGTATAATTATAAATAGTTATTTGATTTTGGAGGAGGTTAAATTTATGAATGAAAGAGAGAAAATCATTCGTTTATGGTTTGACATGTGGCTTACACAACAAGACTTAGGGATAGATGAAATTTTTTCTGATGATGTAATTTATATTGAGAGTTGGTGTCCTAAGTATGAAAACCGTCAAACAGTAAAGCACTGGTTTAACGAGTGGAATACAAGAGGAATAGTGCTTGCGTGGGATATAAAGCAATTTTTTCATAAGGATAATCAAACTATTGTAGAATGGCACTTCAAAAATAAAATGAATGAGGGGAAAGTTGAAGAATTTGACGGTATTTCTTTGATTGTTTGGACAGTCGATAATAAGATAAAAGCATTAAAAGAGTTTGGCTGTAATTGCAATAACTACAATCCTTATAAAGAGAGTGAAACACCCTTATTTAGAGATGAAAAAGCAAATTGGTTTTGAGGAGATAAAATATTGATAGAAAGTAGACCTGAGTTTGATAAAATTACATCGTTTGATGAATTTAGTAAATACTATTGGTATCGTGAAGAACTTTCACAGATATGCAAGTCATTAGGATTAGAATATAGAGGTATAAAACAAGAACTCAATTATATTATTGAGCAGTACTTTAAGGGCAATTTGATTAAAAAATCATCAATAAAAAATGAAAAGAAACAAGTAGAAACTATTACCTTAGATACGCCATTACTTGAATGTGGGTTCTCCTTTAACACACAATTTAGAGAATATTTTTCAATTTTAACAGATGTTTCACCATTTAAATTTACTGCTGATATGGCTACTGCTTGGAGAAAAATAAAAAGAGAAAATGATTTGAGTTTTACAATTCAAGATATGCTGAAAGTTTATTATGGAAAATCGGATTATGCCAAGTATGATAATTCGGTTTGTCAATGGAATCAATTTTTAAAGGATTTCTGTGCAGATGAAAATAGTTGCAACTATTCAAATAAATTAAAAGTAGCTTCCATTCTTTGGAAAGAAGTAAGAAATTCAAGAAATGAAAAAATTTATTCAAAGAATCTTTTGACTGAATATGCTCATAAAATAAAAGAGTATTGCAAGTAGGATATTTTCAGCTTGATAAACTAACAATTTAATAAAAACTAACACATGAACAGTAAATCAAAAAAGGTTTACTGTTTTTCTCTGCCCAAAAGAAAAAAGCCTTATAGAAAAAGCATCCATATATATAAAAAGGTACTTGACAAAACGCTTCCTGGGGAACTAAAAAAGATATAGAGCCATATATGGATGAAAAGTTTCAAAATAATATCCTGCTTACGCAAACAGAACGCCTAACTATGAACGGCAGACCGGCTAATCCAAAGTATGCAAGGAATAAAAATGTACTTGTTATCGGTGGATCCGGAAGCGGAAAAACCCGATTTTATGTCAAACCGAACTTAATGCAAATGCACTCTTCATATTGTGTTACAGATCCTAAAGGAACAATAGTCATTGAGTGTGGCAAGATGCTTGAAGATAACGGCTATGAGATAAAAATCTTAAATACTATCAACTTCAAAAAGAGCATGAAGTACAATCCCTTTGCTTATATCCGTTCTGAGAAAGATATTTTGAAACTCGTTCAGACAATCATTGCAAATACTAAGGGCGAGGGAGAAAAAGCAGGTGAAGATTTTTGGGTCAAAGCTGAAAAGCTCTACTATACAGCCCTTATCGGCTACATCTTCTATGAAGCTCCAAGAGAAGAAAAGAACTTTGCAACACTTCTCGATATGATAGACGCTTCAGAAGTTAGAGAAGATGATGAAACCTATATGAATCCGATAGACAGACTCTTTGAAGCACTGGAAAAGAAAGAGCCTACACACTTTGCAGTGAAGCAATATAAAAAGTACAAATTGGCTGCGGGAAAAACGGCAAAATCTATTCTTATCTCTTGTGGTGCAAGGCTTGCTCCATTTGATATTAGGGAACTTAGGGACTTGATGAGTGAAGATGAACTTGAGCTTGATACACTCGGAGATAGAAAAACGGCACTCTTTGTTATTATCTCTGATACAGATGATACCTTTAACTTTGTAGTATCCATTATGTACTCACAACTTTTTAATCTCTTATGTGATAAGGCAGATGATGTATACGGCGGACGATTACCTGTCCATGTGAGATGCTTGCTTGATGAGTTTGCGAACATTGGTTTAATACCTAAGTTTGAGAAGTTAATTGCAACAATCCGTTCAAGAGAAATATCAGCAAGCATCATACTTCAAGCACAATCTCAGCTAAAGGCAATCTACAAGGATAATGCCGATACAATCGTAGGTAACTGTGATAGTACCTTGTTTCTTGGTGGCAAGGAAAAGACCACATTAAAGGAACTTTCTGAAACACTGGGAAAAGAAACGATAGATTTATATAACACATCGGAAACAAGGAGTAATCAAAAGAGCTTTGGACTTAATTACCAAAAGACAGGTAAGGAGCTTATGAGCCAAGATGAGATTACCGTAATGGACGGTAGCAAATGTATTTTTCAGCTTCGTGGTGTCAGACCATTTCTATCAGACAAATTCGATATTATAAAGCATAAGAACTATAGATTACTTGAGGACTATGATAAGAAGAATTTGTTTGATATAGAAAGCTATATGAAGCGAAAAGGAAAAGCAAAATTAAATAGAGAAACGGTTATTACAAGAATGCAGTAAGTCTTAAAAAGATTTGCTGTTTTTTTATTCAAAATCAGGAGGCAAGATGATAAGGATCAGAAGTCCCACTAAGAAAAAACTAAATAGAAAGAGTATCAGCGATTGGAAAAGTAATACTTCTGGTCGCTTTTTTTATTGAAATGAAAAGGAGAAATTTAAAAAGATGAAACAAGAAATGATTAACATCAACGCCAACTTAGTGGCGGAACCTACTTTCTCAAACTTTGAAAAAGACGGAGAAACGGTAGAAGTTGCAAACTTCACGCTTGTAAAAAAGTACGGTAAGGGTAAGGAGTACATCAACTGTGCAGCCTATGGAGAAAAAGAAGAGAAGGCAAAGGACTTTGAAAAAGGTGATTTAATCCATATCTTTGGCTACTTTAAGAAGCGTGAAAAAGAGGGAAAGACTTACAAAAACTTTGTAGTGAAGTCCTACAACAAAATTGAAAAGAAAGAAGAAAACGAGGAGGAATAACTTATGGCATTTTTTACACAGGCAGTTAATGTATTAAAGATTTTGGTTATGGCAGTAGGTGCAGGACTTGGAGCATGGGGTGTTATCAACCTGATGGAAGGATATGGTAATGACAATCCCGGTGCTAAGAGCCAAGGTATTAAGCAGCTTATGGCAGGTGGAGGTATCGTTCTTATCGGACTTAAGCTCATTCCACTACTTGCGGGTGTACTCAATTAAGAAGAAAAGGAGAGCTTAGATGTTTGGAATATTCGACAAGATAGAAGAATTCTTTAAGGAGCTTCTACTGGGCGGTATCCAAGCAAACTTAGAGTCCATGTTTCTTGATATCAACGACAAAGTTGGTGCGGTTGCAACAGATGTAGGTAAAACGCCTATGGGGTGGAACGGAGATGTATTTGCCTTTATCAAAAGCATTAACGATTCCGTTATCATTCCAATAGCGGGACTAATCATCACAGCAGTTCTTTGTATCGAGCTTATCAATATGGTAATGCAAAAGAACAATATGCACGATACAGATACCTTTGAATTTTTCAAGTACATCATCAAGATGTGGATTGCTGTATGGTTAGTATCCCATGCCTTTGAGTTTTCGATGGCGGTTTTTGATGTGGCACAGCACATGGTAAATAAGGCGGCAGGGGTTATAAACACCTCTGCTACCGTTTCCGGAGATCAGATAGTGGCAATGATGGATACCCTAAAAGAAAAGGGGCTTGGAGAACTTGTCATGATTCTCTTTGAAACCTCACTCATCAAGGTTGCTATACAGGTAATATCCGTTGTGATTATGCTTGTAGTTTACGGAAGAATGTTTGAGATTTATGTTTACTCATCGGTTTCAGCCATTCCATTTGCCACAATGGGAAACAAGGAGTGGGGACAGATTGGAACAAACTACATCAAAGGACTATTTGCACTTGGACTACAAGGACTCTTTTTAATGGTTTGTCTTGGAATTTACGCAGTTTTAGTTAAGACGATTAAGATAACAGATATCCACATAAGTACAATGACGATACTTGGCTATGCGGTTTTGCTGGGGTTAATGATGCTAAAGAGCGGAACACTGGCCAAAAGCATATTAAATGCACACTAAAAGAAAGGAAAGATAGTATGAATAAAAGAAAAACAGTATTTACAGCAGTAGTAATTGGAGCGGGTATTATGGCGATAATTGATAGGATCAGGCTTCATAATAAGGTGGAAGAATTGGAAGAAAAAACAGAGGACATTGGTCGCTGCCATAACGATTTTTACCTAATGCAGCAAAGATATAACAAAAGTACGAATGAACAGATAGAGAGTATTCAGGAAGAAATCGGCTCTGTATATGAACACTTTGAGGAGCTGTCAAAGGGTAAAGAAGATGGGAGGTAAGATATGGCATATGTACCAATCCCTAAAGACTTAAATAGGGTAAAGACAAAGGTTGCTTTTAACCTAACGAAAAGGCAGCTCATAGGCTTCACACTTGCAGGACTGGTTGGAATACCAGTCTATTTATTTATAAGGAAGTTTGTGCCAAATGACATAGCTGTCATATTCCTTATCGTGTCCACGCTTCCTATCTTTTTCATCACACTATTTGAAAAGGACGGACTGACCTTTGAGAAATATTTTAAGCACATCTACCTTCATAAGTTTTATCAGCCAAAAAAGAGAGTGAGAAAGGAGGTTTACCTTGAACAAGAAAAGAAAAATTCAGCAAATAAAACTCATGCAAAACGAAAAGGCATTGAGAAGTCAAAAGCGGGACTTAAAGAAAAGTAATTGCAAGTCAAAAAAAGATAAGGGAGGAATCCTTGACCTTATCTTTAAGAAAGAACCGAAAAGATATACGGTAGAAGATACCATTCCCTATCTAAGGCTTTTAAAAAGCGGAATATGCCAGCTTGATGAAAAGCACTTCAGTAAAAGTATAGCCTTTCAGGACATTAACTATCAGCTTGCCTTAGATGAAGATAGGGACTTGATTTTTAATCAGTTTGCAAACTTCCTAAACTCTTTTGATCCAAGTATCAGCATTGAGTTTTCATATATCAATCAGCTCGGACGAAACGAAGAAATGAAGTCGGCAATTCAGATACCGGATAAAAAGGACGGTTTCGACGATATACGCTTTGAATTTAGAGAGATGCTTAAAAGCCAGATTGTAAAGGGAAATAACGGACTTAAAAAATCAAAGTATGTAACCTTTACTGTGGAAGCGGATAATTTAGAACAGGCAACATCAAAACTTGAAAGACTGGAGATAGATATATTATCTAATCTAAAGAGCATGGGTGTGAGAGCAGAAAGCCTAAACGGAGAAGAAAGGCTAAAGATACTCCACGATGTTTTAAATCCGAATAAGACCTTTGAATTTTCCTACAAAGACCTAAAGAAAAGGGAAAGCACAAAGACATATATTGTGCCTGATGAGTTTAACTTTACACCGAGTAGATACTTTAAGTTTGGCAAATTTATTGGAGCAACAAGTCATTTTCAAATCCTTGCCAGTGAGCTTTCAGATAGGATGTTATCCGAGTTTTTGGATATTGACGATAACATCAATATTTCCTTTCATATTAGGGCAATCGACCAATCGGAAGCCATTAAGATGGTAAAACGAAAAAACACTGATATTGATAAGATGAAGATTGAGGAAAATAAGAAGGCTGTTAGAAGTGGCTATGATATGGATATTCTTCCAAGTGATTTAATTACCTATGGAGAAGATGTAAAGAGCCTATTAAAAGACTTACAGACAAGAGATGAGAGAATGTTTGTGGTAAGTATTGTCTTTATGAACTTTGCAAGGACAGTGCAAAAGCTCGATAACACAATTGCTCAAATAAGCTCCATTGCAAATAAGCATAACTGTAAGCTGAAAAGACTTGACCATTCTCAGGAACAAGGTTTAGTGAGCGTGCTGCCTCTTGGTGTAAATAAGATTGAGATAGATAGAGGACTGACAAGCTCATCAACGGCAGTATTTATGCCATTTACCACAGAGGAGCTTTTTATCAATTCAAGTAATAGTCTTTACTACGGACTAAATGCCCTAAGCCATAACCTGATTATGGCAGATAGAAAGAAATTAAAGAACCCAAACGGTCTAATCCTCGGAACTCCGGGCAGCGGTAAATCCTTTAGTGCCAAAAGAGAAATGGCAAATGCGATTTTAGTAACGGATGATGATGTAATTATCTGCGATCCGGAAGGAGAATATGGAAACCTCGTAAGGCAGTTTAAGGGAGAAGTCATTAAGGTTAGCAGTAAGTCAAAAGATTACCTGAATCCACTTGATATAAATATGAACTACGGCGATGGGGACGCACCGCTGAAAGACAAGGCAAATTTTATCATGAGTATGCTTGAGCTTGTAGTAGGCGGTAGTGGTCTTACAGCAGAAGAAAAGTCCGTTATAGATAGATGCCTGCCAAAGATTTATGAAAAGTATTTTGAAAATCCGATTTCTGATAATATGCCAATACTCCAAGATCTATACGATATGTTAAAAGGGCAGGAAGAAAAGGTCGGTAAGAAGCTGGCAACAGAGATGGAAATCTATGTATCAGGTTCTCTTAATGTCTTTAATCATAGGTCAAATGTGGATTTGAATAAGAAGCTCCTTTGCTTTGATATTAAAGAACTTGGAAGTCAGCTAAAGAAAATAGGAATGCTTGTTATTCAGGATCAGGTGTGGAATAAGGTGTCACAAAACAGAGGAAACAAGGCTACAAGGTACTATATCGACGAGTTCCATTTGCTTTTAAAAGATGAGCAGACAGCATCCTATTCCGTAGAGATTTGGAAAAGATTTCGTAAATGGGGAGGTATTCCAACAGGTATTACGCAGAATGTCAAAGACCTACTTATGAGTAAGGAGATAGAAAATATCTTTGACAATACTGACTTTGTCTTAATGCTTAATCAAGCATCAGGAGATAGAGAGATACTTGCAAGAAAACTTAAAATCTCACTTCCACAGCTCAGATATGTTACTAATTCAAATGAAGGTGAGGGACTACTTTTCTTTGGAAATACCATTGTGCCTTTCCTTGATAAGTTTCCGAAAGATACAATTTTATATCAGAAGATGACTACCAAGCCGGAAGAAGTGAGGTAGCCTATGGGAAAGAAGCTGAAAAAGGACTTTAAGGAAAGGCATAAGGCAAGCCTTGAAAGAGAGATGTTTCATAGTAAAACAGATACGATACCTGAAGAAAGTAAGCTAAAACATAACGATGATTACAGAGGTAAAATCGTTCATGAGAAAGAACGGTTTCAGGATAAAGTGCATGAAAAAACAAGTAAGGTAAGTGCTGATAATGAAAAGTCTTATGGAACATCCAAGAGAAACAAAAAATATAGGGCTTCAGATAAGGGAGACGTAAATTCCGCAATTGAAACGGGAAGATCAGATTATATTACGGAGGTTAAGGATGGAAAAATCTATGATCCTTTAGGAAAAGACCTTGATAATGATGGGTTTATAGACAGATACGACAATGACTTTAGGGATAGCGATTATTTTGAGTCAACCTATGATGTCGAGGATAATCTTCATCATAAAGCAGAAAATACAAATAGCTTCTCAAAAAGCCAAAAAGCTCAAAAGAAAAATTATAAGAGAAAAAACTATACCGAAAGCCTTTATACAAGGAAAAAGGATGATGTGTTAAAGGAGAATAAGCCTGAAGATAAAAAGACTGGAAAAGATACTGCAAGCAAAAAAGTTCATAGCAGTATTTATAAAGAGCAGAAGAAAAAGCTAAAGAAAGATATGGTAAAAGTATCTGCACTTTCTGGACTTGCCAAAGGAAGTGAAACGGTAAGAGATTATTTATCTCATGGAAGTGATGAAAATAAAGGGGTAGAAGCAGGAGAAAAGACAGCGGACGCAAGCTCTAAACTAATTCATGGCATAAAGAATTACTCAAATAGGAAAAGAGCGAAAAAAGGCTGTGACCTTACAAAAAAGGATTACAAAATAAGGAAGCGTAAATCAAAACTTGAATTTCGTGATGCCAAAGAGAATCTTAAAAAGACAGATGAGTATAAAAGAGCAAGTGCCTATAAAAGAATTCAAAAGAAAAATCAAGTAAAGGCAGCGATTCGTCGGGAGAATAAGTCAAGGATTAGAGATAGAATTAAAGAGGGACTTATCGGAACACTGAAAAGCTCAAAGGAATTTATAGTAAGAAAAGCAAAGGGACTTATGATTATTTTCATAGGTCTTATTATTTTGGGAACTTTCTTTATTAATTTTGCAGGAACAGGAATGACAGGCTTTACGAACTCTACAAGTTCAGTTCTTACAACAAGCTATTTGTCAAAGCCGAATGTTCTAAGTGAAATCAATCAGAACTTTTCTGCTATGGAAAAGGAACTTCAAAATGAAGTTGATAATGTTAAAAGTAACCATCCCGGCTATGATGAGTACATCTTAAATAACACAGAGTACATCGGTCATAATGTCCATGAGCTTTTATCCTACATTACATCAAGGTGCGGAGAAGTAAAAGAAGCTTTTGAAGTAAATTCCATACTAAAAGAATTGTTTGAATCCATGTATGACCTTGAGTACAGGGAAGAAGTAGAAATCAGGTACAGAACAGTTACAAAAACTTATACCGATAAAAATGGGAATGAACATACCGAAAGCCATGAAGAACCTTATAAGTATAAAAAGCTTATTGTAACACTTCATAAAAAAGAGATGGACAGCATTATCCGAAAGGTATTTGCAAACCATCCTGATAATCTAAAGCATTATGAAGCGTTATTTGTTGCACAAGGAAACATGAGAGAGGCATTTGGAAATAGCGACTTAAGTGCTTCAAATGGAGGTGTTGGTGGAGGTAAAGAATATGAGGCATCTGATGAAGTTCAAAAGAAAATAGTAAGAGCAGCATACATTACGCCATCTCCGGGTGCAGGCTGGTGTGCCATGTGGGTATCTCAGGTTTATCAAAATGCAGGACTTGGATATATAGGCGGAAATGCCTGTGATATGTATCGAAACTATACCTTTACGTCAGACAGGTCAAAACTAAAGGTTGGAATGCTTGTAGCAGTGGAAAGCAGTAGCAGTGGAGGCAGTGCAGGACTTACCTATGGTCATGTCGGGATCTATATCGGGGACGGTAAGGTCATTGATAACATTGGACGAATAAGAGTAACCACTTTAGATGATTGGATTGCAACATTTTGTAAACATCATCCTGTAGGTTTCGGTTTTCCGCCAAATGTAAGAAGATAAGGAGGGAATAATGTGAAAAAAGAACTCACAGCAGTTAAAAATAAAATAAAGAAGTTAAAGGATAAAAAGGCTCTGATTGATAAAGAATTGGAGTCTTTGTTTATTCGTGAAGAAGAACTTGAAAATGAAGAAATCATTACGATTTGCAGAAAAAATAACATCACAATCAGTGATTTGATGGCAAAAGTAAACAGACAAAAAGTAGAAATGAAAAAGGAGAAAACAAATGAAAACCAGTTTGAGAAAGAATAAGAAATTTTGGTCGTCAGCACTTGGAATTTTGTTTATAATTACCGCCATAGTTGTTGGAATGGTTGCAAGCAGTGGGATTGTATTTGCACAAGGGCATCTAATTCCAACATTTATCAGTCCGACAGAAATACCTACAAACGATAAAGCTGTTCAAAGGGAAGTGGAAGTGAATGTAAAGTATATCTTTGAAGATGAAAAAGTTTATAAGGAAGAAAAGGTAAAAGCGGAGAAAGGGCAGCTTCTTGATAGTGGAGATCTTCCAATGCTCCCAGATGATATGAAATTCATTGATGAGTTTCTATTTTATAAGGTAAAGGGTGATGGAAAAGATGAAATTATTCGTAAGATAGCAAAGACTGATGTCAAGGATAAAGAAACTCAGACAGAACTTAGTAAAGACGATATTTCCAAAATGGAAAAAAAGGCTAAGGAGCTTCAAGAAAAACTTGATAAATTAAATGACGAAATCAAGGATAAAAACAAGATAAGTGATAAGCAGAAAGAAAAAATCAAAGACCTTGAAGCTGAAATTGAGAGCTTAAAGGATAAGCTTAAAAAAGATAAGGGAAATAAGGACTTATCAGCAGATATGAAAAAGGAAATGGATAAGCTTACTGAAAAGATTAGGGAACTTGAGAAAAAGGCAAATGAAGCAAATAAGTCTCCTGTAACATCTAATCCGACTACACCGAACAGTCCTATTTCCAGAATTAAGGCGAGCTCAGGAGGTTCAAGTCAAACACCTGTAAATAATGGTGGGAAAGAAATGACTTCGCAGACAAATTCAGGGACTACTACAAAAGATACATCTCATACAGAAACAAAAGAAAAGGAAGTTCGCTATCCGAATAAGCTGACACCTAAAATTCCTGCCAACAACAATCAGGGTTCATCTATGGATGGAACAAGTAAAAATGTAAATACTAATAAAGGCGTAGCTTCCACTTCGTCAAAGGCAAGAGCTTCTGTTACGGGAAATAAGGATAATGCCAATAAGGATTATCCAATTCATCATGGCGATAATAAGGATAGTAAAGAAACCGACAAGCATTCAGCCGATGCAAGGCAGTTTATTACCTTTCAGACTAAAAACGGAAAGACTTTTCATTTGATCATTAATCACGATGAACAGGGAGAAAATGTAATGCTTCTAACAGAGGTATCTGAAGATGATTTACTTAACATGGTAGAGAAAAAAGAAAGTCCAAAACAGGAGATTACCAAAGAGGAGCCTGTTAAGGAAGAAACAAAGCCTGAGAAAAAAGAAGAAAAGAGTAATTTAGGGATGTATATTATACTGCTTCTTGTTATAGGCGGAGCATTGGGAGCAGGCTACTACTTTAAGGTTGTGAAAAAGAAAGAAGATAGAGAGCTTGAAGCATTAGAGGAGGAAGATGACGATTTCTTTTCTGAAGCTGAAAGTGAAGAAGAAACAAATGATGCAGATGAAGTAGAAGATGAAGAATAAACGCACCTAAAAACATATTATTTTGGGTGCAAAGTTAGGGCGGGAGAGTAACATCTTTCGCCCTATTTTAATTTATAACAGGAGGAAAACACAGATGAAGTTAGTTATTGCAGAAAAGCCGAGTGTTGCAATCTCCATTGCAAAGGTTATTGGAGCAAATAAAAAGAAAGACGGATATTATGAAGGAAATGGATATAGGGTGAGCTGGTGCGTTGGACACCTAATTCAAATGGCAAATCCGGATGCTTATGATGAAAAGTACGCCAAGTGGAATATGGCTGATTTACCGATTATTCCGAGCGACTACAAATATGAGGTATCAAAGTCCACAAAGAAACAGTTTAATATTCTTAAAAAGCTGATGAATGATAAAGATATTGAAACAGTAGTCAATGCCTGCGATGCAGGGCGTGAGGGAGAAAGTATTTTTAGATTTGTATATAATGAAGCTAAATGCAAAAATAAAATGCAGCGTCTATGGATTTCATCTATGGAAGATAGTGCCATTAAAGAGGGTTTTGAGAATCTTAAAGACGGAAAGGACTATGATAATCTCTTTGAATCGGCACAGGCAAGAGCAATTGCAGATTGGCTTGTAGGAATGAATATCAGCAGACTCTATTCTTGCCTGTATCAGCAAAATTATAGTGTTGGAAGAGTTCAGACGCCTACTCTTGCTATGATCGTAAAAAGAGATGACGAGATAGCAAATTTTAAAAAGGAAAAATATTATTCAGTAGAGCTTTCTACAAATGGCTTTACCCTTTCAACAGATAGAATTGATGATGAGGTTACTGTTGAACAGCTCTTAAATTTAGTAGGCGATAAGATTGAAATTACTGATGTCATTCAGAATGAGAAAATTACAAAACCTAATTTGCCTTTCGATTTGACAACGCTTCAAAGGGAGTGCAATAAATATTTTGGATATAGTGCCAAGCAGACCCTTGATTATGCTCAAAGCCTGTATGAAAAGAAACTGATCACTTATCCAAGAACAGATAGCAGATGTTTAACAGAGGATATGATTGTGAGTACAGTCAACAACATTTTGGGTAAAAATGACTTTGATACAGAGCGTATCAAGGTAGTATTTAATTCCAAAAAGGTTACAGATCATCACGCTATTATTCCAACAGTAAGCTCGCTGAGTGAAGATTTATCAAATATTCCTGAGAGTGAAGTAAAGGTATATAGGCTTATTTCTAATAAGCTTCACGCAAGCGTAGGTTATCCATTAGTGGAAAGCACAACAAAGATTGTAGCTGAATTTGACGGCTTTGAATTTACAAGTTCAGGAAAAGTAATTAAAGATGAGGGGTTTACAAAATATCTTAAAGAGTATAAGTCCAAGAAGAATGAGGATGCAGAATTTCCTGATGTGAGTGTTGGTGATATTTTGAGCATTGAAAATAAAGAGATTAAAGAAAAATTTACCCAACCTCCGAAACACTTTACTGAAGATACGCTTCTAAAGTCTATGGAGATTGCAGGAAATGACGCACTTGAAAAAGGTGTAGAAGTGGAAAGAAAAGGACTCGGTACTCCTGCAACAAGGGCAGGGATTATTGAAAATCTAATCTTTAAGGGATTTGTAGAAAGGGATAAGAAAAATCTTATCGCCACGCATAAGGGGATCAGCCTTGTAACGATTGTAGCTGATAACTTTAAGTCGGCAGAAACTACTGCAAAGTGGGAAATGGAGCTATCAGATATTGCACAGGGGAAATCTTCAAAAGAAGAATTTTTAGAAGCGATTGAAAATGAGCTAAAAGAGGCTGTTCTGACATATAGTAAGTAGTGACTAATCTCAGAGTAGAAAAAATATCTTAAAAGTGCTATAATCTTTTGTAGGAAAAGTAGGGCGAAAGGAAGTAAGTATGAAAGATATATTTATGGATACTGCAAAAGTTATGGCAAAAGGACAGGTTACTATTCCGAAAAGGATAAGGGAACTTTTGAATTTAGAAAATGGAGATTATGTTACTTTTGTAGTTAATAAAGATAAAGTTGAAATTCAAAATTCCAAAGTTTTTATTGAAGAAAATATTGGAAAATAAAGGTGGTGAAAAAGCAGATGATGATAGATGAAATAAAGAAGTTAATTCAAAATGGAGAGAAGATAGATGTTGAGTTTAAAGAATCTAAAAATGCTTTAACCAAAGATGTCTTTGATACAGTATGCTCTTTCAATAATAGAAATGGCGGACATATTTTACTTGGTGTAAATGATAAAAGAGAGATTGTCGGTGTCAGTAAAGACAAAGTTGATAAAGTGATTAAGGAATTTACTACGGCAATCAATAACTCGCAAAAGATGTATCCACCACTTTATTTACTTCCTGAAGTCTTTGATATAGATGAGAAAAAAGTAATTTACATCAGAGTGCCGGAAGGCTATCAGGTGTGCAGACATAACGGAAGGATTTGGGATAGGTCTTATGAGGGAGACATCAATATAACAGACCATGCCGAACTTGTATATAAGCTATACGCAAGAAAGCAAGGAAGCTATTTTGTAAATAAAGTATATCCGAATCTTGATATTGATTTTCTTGATGCTTCTGTCATTGATAAGGCTAAGAAAATGGCTGTTTCCCGAAATAAAAATCATGTTTGGGAGAATATGAGCAATGAAGAACTTCTTAGAAGTGCAAATTTGATTTTAACTGATCCGGAAACAAAGTGTGAGGGAATTACATTAGCTGCTATTCTATTATTTGGAAAAGACAACTCGATTATGTCCGTTCTTCCACAACACAAAACAGATGCAATATTTAGGGTTGAAAATAAGGATAGATATGATGATAGAGATGTTGTCATAACAAATCTGATTGATAGCTATGACAGGCTTATAGAGTTTGGGCAGAAGCACTTGAATGATTTATTTGTTTTAGATGGAATTGTCAATGTCAATGCAAGAGACAGGATACTTAGAGAGATAGTTTCCAATACATTGGCTCATAGAGATTATTCAAGTGGGTATCCTGCAAAGATGATTATTGATGATGAGAAAATTACTGTTGAAAACAGCAATTTGGCTCATGGTATGGGAGCTTTGGATTTACAAAAGTTTGAACCGTTTCCCAAAAATCCAGCTATATCAAAGGTGTTTAGAGAAATAGGTCTTGCCGATGAATTAGGCTCAGGAATGAGAAATACCTACAAGTACACACAGCTTTATTCAGGACAAAACCCGCTATTTGAGGAGGGAGATATATTCAGAACGATTATTCCTCTAAAGAAGATAGCGACACAAAAGGTGGGTGGAGGGAATGTCTCTCGAAATGTCCCTCAAGATGTCTCTCGAATGTCCCTCGAAGAAATTGAAAACATAATCAAAGATATGATTAAAGAGGACAATAGAGTGAGCCGTAAAGATATAGCTATGATATTGGGAGTTAGTGAAAAAACTATTACAAGATATATAAAAGAAATTCCTAATATTCAGTATGTTGGTAAAGGGAAAAATGGCCATTGGGAACTTAATGATTAAAAGTAAGTTGCAATACACAGAATCAAAAGGTGATTAGAGTAAAATCTAACCACCTTTTTTGTTTGTAAAAAAGAAGGAGGTAAAAATGCGAATAAATGATTTTCATAACATTTTGGAGCTTGTAAAACAAGATGTGCTTCAAAGTGAAGCAGAATATCTAAAGCTCTTAAAGGTTGTCGGAAACAATCAGAGATATGACTTTAGAAGTCAGTTAAGTATCTATGATAGAAATCCTGAAGCGACAGCCTGTGCCAAGTTCGATTACTGGAGGGAACGCTTTAACCGAACCGTTATGCGAGGTCAAAAGGGTATCCCCATTTTAGAGGACTATGGCACACATAAGAAAGTGCACTATATCTTTGATATAGGTCAGACAGTTTCAAGAAACAGAGATGTCAATGAAGTAAATCTTTGGAAGTTTGACAAAGAAGTTCATAAGGATGTCCTAAAGGAAATGATAAACAGTGAGGGCTACGAAGAAAGCGAAAGCACCTTAGAAAATATCTTTTCTTTAAGCAGACTTTACGGTGATGAAAAGATAGACAGGCTTATGAATGAGCTTAGAATAGCAGATGAAGATAGAATATCATTTACCAAGTTTGTGAGAGATTCAGTGAGCTATGCAGTAGCTTCAAGGTTTCAGCTTGATTATCCGATAGATAACGAACTTTTGAGAGAGAATTTTCAAAGACTTGACAGCATTTCCCTTATGAGTCTTGGTGAAACCGTATCGGATATTAGTGGAAATATTATTGATGCAACCATTCAGAAAAGGAAAGAGCTTGATAAAGAAGTTTTAAGAGGTAAAGAAGCAGGATATAATAGGATTAGAGAAGAAATTGAGGAGGTAGAAGAAAATGTACTTCGACGAGATGATCAGGAAAGAAATGAAAACGAGCGAATTCTCCGAAATGGAGAGTACGGACGAGATAATAGAAAAAATCAGGGAGAATACGCTAAACAGCTTGGAGGAACAGACGGACTTTATAGCGGAATTCCCGAATCCGACTTTCGCAGTGATGAGGCTGGATTATCTTTCACAGAGCGAGGAGCAGAGCCACTTCGAGATGTTGGTAGACCTTCACAAGGAGAAGAAGCTGACAAATCACCTGATGGATATTCAGAAACAGGCGATAGAGTTTATGAGAGCAGAGAAGCCGAAACTGATGATGGCTTGGAAGATAGAGGACGAGAACCATCTGCAGTACAAAGCGATGATTTCAGCACTCAAAGAAATGACAATCAAGGAAGTAGTGGAAATCTAAAAGAGAATACGGAAGCAGAGATAAGAGAAGCTGATAAGGCTTCTTTTTCTTTGCCCGAAAATTCTTATGGACAGATGAGGCTTACTATTCCTCTTAATCAGAAAGACATAGACACTATCCTTATTAACGGAGGAAACCATGATGGTGGTAGGCTTCCCGTTATAGCAGAGTTTTCCAAAGGAAAGAACAATGAAGAATTGGGAGAATACCTTAAAGATACCTTTAGAGGTGGAAATGGATTTTACATTGATGAAAGAGAGGTATCTTCCTGGTATTCGGATAAAGGCATTCATTTAGCGTATGGGACTTCGGCAAGAGAAGATGATACGCAAATTTTAAGCTGGAGTGATGCGGCAAGCAGGATAAATGAGCTTTTGGAAACCGGAGAGTTTGCCACAAATGTAGAACTTTCTGAATCCCTTGATTATGAAAGAGATAGAATTTCAGAATCCCTATGGTATCTATATCACGATTTAAGCGAAGAAGGAAAAGCACAGGGGTATTTTGATTTTATAGAAAGAGGTGGTGGCTTTCCGGAAGAAACGAAAAGATTGTCTGAAGCATTAAAAAATCCTGAATATCTAAAAGAAACGATCAAAGAATATGGTAGGTTTTTAGCAGGATATAAAGAAAATAGAAATGTACTAAGATTTCACTATCATAAGGTGGATAGCCTTTATAAAAGATTGCAGGAACTTGAGATGCCACGAAGGGAATACAGTACCAATCTGATAGAGCTTCCTAAAGTAAAGCCGTTTATTACAGAAGATGAAGTCCTTGAAAGTCTTTCAAGAGGAAGCGGAATAGATAAGGGAAAAGAGCGAATTACAAAATTTTTCAAGGAAAATCATACGCTTCAAGAAAAAGCAAATTTCTTAAAAGATGAGTATGGCATAGGTGGAAGCTCTCATGCTGTTTCAGGTGCAATGGGAAGTGATGAATGGCACGATGCTAAGGGACTTAAATTACAGAAGAAAGATTGCAGTGATGTTTTTCTTACTTGGTCAAGTGTGGCAAAGCATATTGATGAACTGCTTTCTAAAAATCTTTATCTTGAGGAAAAGAAAATAGAAGGTAATTCAGAGATAGAAGAAGCAAAAGAACCACAATATTATTCTAAAGATGATCCTGAAAACTTAATGACCGATGAAATGCTTGAAAGAGTGCCTGAGCTTTATGCACAGGAAGATGTGTCTTTAGCTGACAAGGAAGTTCATGCTGCATATATCATTCCGTTTAGAAGTAATTGGACTTGGTATATGACAGAATACGATAGGGAAAGTGGAGATGCCTTTGGACTTGTACTTGGGATTGAACCTGAATGGGGCTATTTTAACCTTGAGGAGCTGAAAGAATTAAATGCCCAAAGGCTTATTTTAGAAGATTTTCCAAAGACCTTTAGAGAACTTAAAGATACAGAGCTTATAAAACAAATGGATGAACAGGAGCTTCGATTAGTCTTTAATGGAGAGCTTAGCTTTGAAGAAGAAACAGAGCTTGAAGTACCTAAAGAAGTAGAAGAAAGAATAGCTGCAACACCTGTTCAAGGTACGCTATTTGATTATTTCAAAGAAAGAGAAGAAGTAGAACTTAATGAAGAAAAGGAAAGCCTTACCGATGAATTTACAGTTAAAGAAGGTGATACCGTCTATTTCAACCATGAAGAATACAGGGTTAGGGAGATTGCTAAAAATCAAATCACAGGAAGAAATGATTTATGGCTTGATCCGGTAAGAAGTGGAAACCATCAAATCCCTATCATAGCGTTTGAAGATAGTGAGGACTTATTAAAGCAGATAAGCCTTGAAAGACCTAACTTTATTGTTGGAGATGAGGTTATACACAAGGACAAAAACTATACCATCACAGGCTTTGATGATATGGGAAATAATTTAAAGACAGTAACGGTTAAGGACAATACCGAATATCTTGGCGGTATGATAACAGGCTCCGATGTAATCCCTTATCGTCTTGAAAGCGATCTTGAGAGGATATTTGAAAATCTAACATATAAAAAGCCTGAAACTATTGCTAAAGAAAGTGAAATAAAGAGAGCAGAAGCTCATAACTTTAAGATTACGGAAGAAACTCTACCTGAAAAGTTATCTCCAAGTGAGAGATTAAACAATAATCTTGAAGCAATCTCTATGCTTAATCGTGTAGAGAGTGGACAAAGAGAGCTTGATACTACTGCTCAAGAAACTTTAGCAAAGTATGTAGGATGGGGCGGACTTGCTGATGTATTTGATGAAAGCAAAGAGGGACAATGGGAAGTTGCAAGAAGTTTCTTAAAGGAAAATCTATCACCATCTGAATATGAAGCTGTAAGGGAGTCAACCTTAACAGCTTTTTATACACCTAAAACAGTGATTGACAGCGTATATAAGATACTTGCAGGTATGGGATTTAAGAACGGTAATATTTTAGAGCCAAGTATGGGAGTTGGAAACTTTATCGGAAATCTTCCCGATGAAATGAGTAAGTCAAAGTTTTACGGTGTAGAGCTTGACTCAGTAAGCGGTCGCATTGGAAAACTCTTATATCCTGAAAGTGAAGTGCAGATTAAGGGATTTGAAGAAACTACCTTTTCCAATAACTTCTTTAATGCGGTTATCGGTAATGTCCCCTTTGGAGAATATAAGGTAAATGACAGGGAGTATAACAAAAATAATTTCCTTATTCACGATTATTTCTTTGCGAAATCCATTGATAAAGTCAGAAATGACGGTGTTATCGCCTTTATTACATCAAGCGGAACAATGGATAAAAAGGACGAAAGTGTCAGACGATACATTGCAGCAAGAGCAGAGTTTTTAGGAGCAATTAGACTACCGAATGATACCTTTAAGGGAGTTGCCGGAACGGAAGTAACATCGGACATTATCTTCTTAAAGAAAAGAGACAGTATCAGAGAAAGGGATGAGGACTGGATACATCTATCTGAAGATGAAAATGGTCTTACCTACAATAAATATTTTGTGGATAATCCGGAGCAAGTGCTTGGATCTATGGAGGAAGTATCAGGCAGATTTGGAAATACGATAGCTTGCCTTCCCAAAGAAAATGCTGACTTAAAGGAATTACTTGCAAAAGCAGGCACAGAAATATCAAAGACCGCAAAGTATGAAGAAATAGAGCTTTTAGATGATGAAATCAGCACAATACCTGCAACAGATGATGTTAAAAACTTCTCCTACACCATTATTGATAATGAGGTGTATTACAGAGAAAACTCACTTTTCGTAAAGAAAGAAGTAACGGATAAAAACAAGGAAAAGATTAAGGATTATCTTGAGCTGAATACTGCCCTTAAAGATGTTATTTATAAGCAAAAGGAAGATTTTTCCGATGATGAAGTAAGGAAAGCTCAGGAAAAGCTAAATGAAGTCTATGACAGTTTTTCTAAAAAGCATGGGTATGTCAATAACCTTTCCAATACCAGAGCCTTAAAAGAAGATAGTAACTTCCCGCTTGTATCTTCCATAGAAATCCTTGATGAAGAAGAAAACTTTAAGGCTAAGGGAGATATTTTTTCAAAAAGAACAATAACAAAGGCAAAGACAATCGACCATGTAGATACTTCCATTGAAGCTCTTGTGTTATCTATGTCTGAAAAAGGTTATGTGGATTTTGACTATATGGGAAGTCTTACAGGAAAAGACAGACCGACTTTGATAGAAGAACTTAGAGGAGAGATTTACTTAAACATCAGAGAAGAACAAAATTTTTATAGACCGTTATCCTTTAATCTCGAAGATGGGGATTTACCTTTTGCCTGTGCAAATGGCAGTAATTCATATAAATATGGCTATGTAACAAAAGATGAGTACCTATCAGGAAATATCAGAGAAAAAATTGCGATTGTTGACAGTTATCTATCAAAACTTAGACAAACGGAAAGAGAACTGCCTCATCTTGGCTATGCGGAAGATGGCAAAGAAAAAGAGCTGATAAGCTATGAGATGAACCGCTTGGAATACCAAAAGGCGGAGCTTACAAAAGTTTTACCAAAGGAGCTTGAAGCAAGTGAGATAAATGTTCGTCTTGGAGCAACTTGGATACCGATTAAGGATATTGAAAAGTTTATCTTTGAAACACTGAAAACACCGGGCTGGGCAAGATGGGATATTAAGGTTAAATTTTCAAATCTCACAAGCGAATGGAATATTGAAGGAAAAAGCAAAGACAGAGGAAATGACCTTGCTGAAATGACTTACGGTACGAGCAGAGTAAGTGCCTATAAGCTGATTGAAGATGCTTTAAACCTTAAAGAAACAAAGGTATTTGACCAGCTTGTAAATCCTGACGGCTCTAAAACTTCTGTGCTAAATAAAAAAGAAACTCTCCTTGCAGGGCAGAAGCAGGAACTATTAAAAGAAGAATTTAAGAACTGGATATTTAACGATCAGGAAAGAAGAAACAGACTTGTAAAACTGTATAATGAGCGTTTTAACTCTATCAGAAATCGTGAATATGACGGCAGTAACCTGTCTTTTGAGGGAATGAATACGAAAATAGAGCTTAGACCTCATCAGAAAAATGCTATTGCAAGAAGTTTGTATGGCGAAAATACCCTGCTTGCTCATGTGGTTGGTAGTGGAAAGACCTTTGAAATGGTGGCTTCTGCAATGGAATCTAAAAGGCTTGGGATGTGTTCCAAGTCATTATTTGTAGTACCGAATCACTTAACAGGTCAAATTGGTAGAGAGTTTATGCAACTTTATCCATCAGCTAACATTATGATGGCAGATAAAAAAGACTTTGAGCCGAAAAATAGAAAAAGATTTATCGGCAGAATTGCCACAGGCGAGTACGATGCCGTTGTAATCGGGCATACGCAGTTTGAAAAAATTCCGATGAGTAAAGAATATCAGGAAAAGCATATTCAGGATCAGATTGATGAAATCATCAACTATGTTGAGGAATACAAACACGACAGAAATCAAAACTTTACGGTAAAGCAGCTTGAAAAGACAAAGAAGAAACTTGAAACAAGGCTTGAAAAACTAAACGATGATTTTAAGAAAGATGATGTCATTACTTTTGAGGAACTTGGTGTTGATAAGCTCTTTATCGATGAGGCACATAACTACAAAAACCTCTATCTTTATACAAAAATGAGGAATGTAGCAGGTATCGGACAGTCTGAAGCATTTAAGTCCTCCGATATGTTTATGAAGTGTAGATATATGGATGAAATGACAGGTGGAAAAGGTATTGTCTTTGCCACAGGAACTCCTGTATCAAATTCCATGACAGAGCTTTATACTATGCAGCGTTATCTTCAGTACGAAAGCCTTAAAAAGAATAATTTAGAGCATTTTGACTCTTGGGCTTCTACCTTTTGGGAAACACAGTCTGCCTTTGAACTTTCTCCTGAAGGAACAGGATACAGGGTAAAAACAAGATTTTCAAAGTTCTATAATCTTCCGGAGCTTATGTCTATGTTCAAGGAGGTTGCAGATATTCAGACAGCAGATATGCTCAATCTTCCAACACCTGAAGCACATTATGAAGTTATTAAGACTTTGCCAAGTGAAGAGCAAAAGGAAATCCTAAAGAGCCTATCTGAAAGAGCTGATGATGTCAGAAACAGAGTGGTAGAGCCTGATGAGGATAATATGCTGAAAATCACCAATGACGGTAAGAAACTTGCCTTAGACCAGCGTTTAATCAATCCTCTACTACCCGATAATCCTGACAGCAAGGTCAATGTCTGCGTGAAAAATGTGTTTGCCATTTGGGATAAGACAAAAGATGATAGGTCAACACAGCTTCTATTTTCCGATATGTCCACACCGAAAGGCGATGGAGAGTTTAATATCTATGATGATATTCGAGAAAAACTTGTAAATTTAGGTATTCCAAAAGAAGAAATTGCCTTTATCCATGAAGCCAACTCCGATAAACAAAAAGATGAACTCTTTGCAAAGGTAAGAAAAGGCGAAGTTCGTATCTTAATGGGTTCTACTCAGAAGATGGGAGCCGGCACGAATGTTCAAAACAAGCTGATTGCACTCCATGACCTTGATGTCCCTTGGCGTCCTGCTGATTTAGAACAGAGAGCAGGAAGAATTGTAAGACAGGGTAATGAAAACAAAGAAGTGAATATCTATCGTTATGTAACGGAGAATACCTTTGATGCGTACCTTTGGCAGACCATAGAGAATAAGCAGAAATTCATTTCCCAGATAATGACCAGTAAAACACCTGTCAGAGTGGCGGAAGATGTGGACGAAAGCTCACTTAACTATGCAGAGATAAAAGCCCTTGCAACAGGAGATGCAAAGATTAAGGAAAAGATGGACTTGGATAATGAGGTTACAAAACTTAAAATGCTTGAAGCAAACTTCAAGTCCAACCGTTATAGGTTAGAAGATAAGGTCGCAAAAAATTATCCGGAAGAAATCGCAAGGACGGAAAAGTTAATTGAGGCTGTAAAGAAAGATATAGCAAATGCAGAACCTAAAGCAGAGGGTGAGGAAAAGTTTACTTCGATTACCATAAAAGGCGAGAGAATATTTGATAAAAAGATTGCAGGAGAAAAGCTACTTGAAGCTATCAAAACTGTAAAAATCAATGAAAGTAAGATGATAGGCAAGTATAGAAATATGGATTTAGAGGTCAGTTATAATTTCTTTACCAATGAGCATAATTTCAGCTTAAACGGTGCTGCAAAGCATTCAGGAGAGCTTGGCACAAGTGCAGACGGTAATATCATAAGACTGGATAATGCCATTGAGAAAATGCCTGAGAAATTAAATAGACTTGAAGAAAAACTTATCAGCACAAAGGAACAACTGGAAAATGCCAAAGAAGAACTTAAAAAGCCGTTTGAAAAGGCAGATGAATTGAAAACTAAAGTATTAAGGCTTGCCGAACTGAATAAGCTGCTTGATATGGGAGAGGTAGAAGAAAAGAGAAATGACAATCCCCTTGTGGAAGATGTAAAACGAGCGATCATTGACTTCTGTAACATAGAGTATGAAGAAAACCACAGTTATGATGAGTTTGACAAGTTATACCCTGATTTAAAGCATATAGGTATTGCCTACACCAATACTCCGGATGAAAGACATAGTATTCAGTACGAGTTAAATTTAGAGGATAAGACATGGACACAGTATATTGATGATATACCAATCAAAACCGAGAGCTTCGACTATGAAAACAAGGGAGAAAATGAAGCTCTAAGGAATATGAAAAATGAAATAGAGCTATCCTCTTTTGAAGATTTAGTCTATGTGGATTCCGAGGACTTAAAGGCAGCTCTCGGACTGGACATTGATGATGAGGGAAACTTCTATGATCCGCTTACAAAAGACCTCGATAATGACGGTATTCCTGATAGATATGACAATGACTTTAGGGACAGCGATTACTTTGAATCAACCTATGATGTGGAAGATAATCTACACACAAAAGAAGAAACTTCCCGAAGAACAGAAGATAAACCGTCTATTTTAGGACAGATCAGAGCTTATCAAAGTGAAAGCGAAACGGAAGAGAAACAAACTACAAAAGAACAGGAATATGCAAGATAAGGGAGCGAAAAGCTCCCTTTTACCATGAAAGGAGATAAAAACATGGATTACAAAACAATGAGAGATAGAATCGAAGATATGATAAATGATAACCATAAAGACTTTGTAAAAGCGGTTATCAGTATGGAAAAAGGCATTAACGATGAAAGTGCATTAGACAAACTATATGATGCATATATGGACAATGACACCATCAATTTACTACATGAGGAATTTGACTATATGATTGAAGATTTAAAAGAACAGGGACAGATAAAAGACCTGCCTTATGTTCAGGAGGAGAAAGATAACCTTATAAATATTGTGGGTAATATTATAGGCAATGTTGATGTAGTTGAAAGAGAGAATAAGAATGGAGAAGCCTTTAAGGTAGCAAATTTTTCCGTTGTATCTAAAGACGATGAGGGTAATAAGGTATATCATAATTGCTCTGCTTATGGAGAGAAAAGTGGTATTTCAAAAGACTTTAAGCAGGGAGATTTCGTAAAACTCTTTGGACAGATTAGAACTTCCATTGACGATAATGGTAAGGAGCATAGTAATATTAGAATAATTTCTTCAAAGCTCTTAAAGGCAAAGGAACAAATGAAAGGACAGGAGAAAAAGAAAGAATCTGTACTTGGAGCTATTAAAAAATATCAGGCTGAAGATAAGGAAAAGCCAAAAGAAAAGAAAGAAGCAAGAAAAGAAGCTGAGAGATAAATTTATGGTCGGTGTGGTCTTAGGACTGCACCGGCTCTTTTTTGTTGTGCTTTGTAAGTTGTTTGTGAAATATGCTATAATAATGTATGAAAAATACAGATTCATGGAGAAAAGAGGTGGTTTGATGAAATTTAGTTACAATGGTTTATGGAAGTTGTTGATTGATAAAAACATGAAAAAGAAAGACTTAATTGACAGAACAGGGATTTCACCAACAACGGTATCAAAGATGACTAAAGGCGAAGCTGTTTCCCTTGCTATTCTTGGTAAAATTTGTGAGGATTTGGGTTCAGATATAGGAGACTTAATTTGTCTTGATAAAGAAAGATAGGTGATATGGATGATGGAAGATACAAAACATAATAAATTCAATGCACTTACCCCTGAAGGGTTAAAAGAAAATAAGCAAATATATACGGAAGCACTTGATTATGTTTTTAGTAATAACGATATAAAAAATATCGCTATTACTGGTATATATGGTGCAGGGAAAAGTACCGTATGGAACACTTATGTTCATCAAAAAGGATTAAGCAATGTAATTACCGTTTCTTTGGGAAAATATAAAAATAATATTAATGATGACGATATTCTAAAAGAAGTATCGGTGACTAAGTTTGCTAATTCAGAAACTGATAGTGCTGAGGATAGGCTTAGAAATGAAAATCAAAGAACAGTGGATATAGATGATGACAATAGAGTGGAAAGACAGATCATTAATCAGATACTATCTCAGATAGAATCAAAGAAAATACCACTTAGCAAATATGGTTTTAAATCAAATAAAAGCATTCCTAATATATGTTTACAGTCATTGGCGTTTCTATCAATAATATGTTCAATATTACTTTGGATAACAAAAGATACTTTTATACCTTTTATTAATGAATCACATAAAAATTTTAATGAAGGGTCATTAATGCTTTTATGTGCTTTACTGTTGTTTGTGCCGTTGTTTTATTATTTGTATATATTTTATAGAGGAAGTAAGATTAGGATTTCTAAAATAACATTCAAAGGTGCAGAAGCAAATTTAAATGATGATAAGAGCGATGAGTCAGTATTAGATAGAGACATAAAGGAGTTAGTTTATTTACTAAGAAGCGCTGGTACAAAAATTGTTGTTTTTGAAGATTTAGATAGATATAACAGTACATCTATTTATACAAAGTTGAGAGAACTGAATTTTCTCTTAAATCACTATGTAAAAATAAGTGGAGATAAGAATCCTGTGAGGTTTATATACATGCTCAAAGATAGTCTGTTTTTTTCTAAAAACAGAACTAAATTCTTTGACTTTATTCTACCTATTGTTCCTATTGTGGATTCAAAGACATCAGAAAATGAGCTTATCGAACTTTTTAAAGCAGTTGAAAATGCACCAGATCGGAGCGTATTAGCGGATATTTCTTTATATGTAGATGATATGAGACTCCTTAAAAATATAGTTAATGAATATATTGTGTACTCTAAAATTATACCATTAGGACAGATTGATTTGGAGAGCAACAAGCTATTTGCTCTAATCACTTTAAAGAATATATTCCCCAATGAATTTGATCTTTTGCAGGAAGATAAAGGATTTATAAGAACTGTATTTGATAAATTAGAAGCTAATAAGAAAAAAGTTGTTAATAATCTTAATCAGAAATTGATAAAAATTGATGATGATCTTGAATTTATTAGGGATAGAGTTGATAATGATAAATTCAAAGCAATGGCATTGATGATTCAATCAGATGTCGGACATTATTATCAGGAAACAAGAACTTGGGCTGAGTATCTAAAAGAATGGAGTAAAAAGCCAGATGAGCAGGCTTATATCATGTATTCTGGAGGGAGGTCATCTTTTTCATATAATGAATTTATAAACAGATTTGTTTTGAATAATGATGAAAAAAGGGTATTAATTGAGAAATTGCCAGAAGATTTTTCGCTGGAAGTAAATAAACATAATTCTGATAGAGAAAAAATCAAAAAACAAATCAGAGATATTGAGATATATAGCTATAAAAAGCTGATATCTATTATGAGTGCTGAGCAAAAAGATGAGTTGTTTTTAATTGATGGTTTTGATATTGTAGAAAGCCATTACTTTCCTTTAATTAGAGTTTTAATTTTAGATGGTTTATTGGATGAAACATACTGGTATTATAAAGGAAACTTTAATGTAGATAGATCAAATACATTGAAGCGTAATGACATAATCTATGTAAAGGGCTTAAAAGAAGGAAAAGAACTTGATATCTTTTTAGATGTAGAAACACCTGAACAGATTATAAATCGCTTGAAATTAACCGATTTTAGCCGTGATAATATACTCAATAAGAAAGTATTAAAAACATGTATAGAGAAAAATAATATTAAATGCGTAATAGCCATAACAGATTCAGTTGATGTTAATGGCAAGTATGAGGATTTAGTTAGAATTTTAGACGAGTTTGATTTAGAGTTAGTAAGAACATATTCTAATATACTGATTAATGATAAGTCAGATAGACTTGTTAGCATTTTGGAATATTGTGAAGATGAAAGTGTTGAAACATTTAAAAACATACTGATTTCAGTTGCAACAAATAAAACTATAGCTTTAGATAATTTAGTTGTATTTAAGGAATATATAGAACAAAACGAGAACTTAATTTCTTTAATACCCGAGGGACAATTTGATGTTTTCATTGACAACATTTGTTCTGCGGACATCAAGTTTGAAGATGTGTCAGAAGCAAATTGTGATAAAGCAAGATTGGTAGCTGTTGAGCAGATTAAGGCATATAAGCTGAACGTTAGAAATTTGATATTTATAAGTGAAGCGATATTGGAAAAGACGATAAACTACGGAAGTTTATTGAATGAGATATTTAAATCTTTGCAATTATCGTCAAGTAAAGAGTATATAGAGGATAATTTTTCGAGCATTGTATCTAACTATGTAGATGAAAACAAGAGTGAAAAAAACTATACCAACAACGAAGAGATACTGTTTAAAATTCTTAATTCAGATATTTCAGATGAAGATAAATTTGAGTATGTAGAGAAGAACGAAACAGTAATTTCAAAGTTAGCTGATCTACAGAACGGCTCTGTAAATACAAAAATATTGGATTGCTTATTTCGTAAAAATAAGGTTAAGTTCTGCTCAGATAACATAGCTGCATATTGGAATATGGTTGAAGAATATAGTGATGATTTCATTGAATATCTTGACAACAACTTAGATGAAAATAACTATGAAGATATACTAAGAAATAATGTATCGATTTGTAATACCTTTATAAATAGTACGAGAGTAAGCGATAAAATTTTTGAATTCGTCATAAAATGTGCGGATGAACCAATAAGTAATATCAATCATAAACTAACGCAAAATAGAGTTAATATTTTAGTTACCCATAGATTGATTGAAGTGACAGAGAAGAATATAGAAGTTTTATGGAATAACACATACAATACCGAATTGACTTTGTTGGCAAATGGTGATGAAGAGGTAGAGGATATCGTTATTAATACGCTATTAAAATATGACCTTTCCGATAATTTAATATATAGTTTAGTTAATAGCAAACTTTCGGATGAAAATTCTTTGAATTTAATAAATTTAATAAAGGACAGTGTTTTAGTAGAAAGGATAAATCCGGATAAAAGATCTATCATAAAAGCCGTTATAAAGGAAGATTTATCTTTGGAAAACATTAACTATATATGTAAATCCTTTGAGATGTTTGAGCTAAAAGATGAGTTTATAGAGTCATTAGATGATGAAGACAAATTGGAGAAATTGGAAGACGAAAATCTTAATGAAGATTTTATGAATTATGTCTTAAACTCATCAAACATAAAAATAGATACGAAGGTATCATTGATTAAAACAAAGATAAATAATCACTCTGATATAAATACTTTGAAACAGTATATATCTTCAGTTTTGGAAATAGCTGATTTATCAAGTGTTTGGAATAGGAGACAACCATTATTAGATAATGAGTATAAAGAAAGAATAGGACAAGCGTTAATAAACTCAGGTTATGTTAGACCTCGTAAAGACAAGTATGGTAAACGAATTATGCTCATAAAGCGACTGAGAAATATTACTGTTGATACACGTCTATTGTAGAAAGAGAGGTAGGCTTTTTTCTACCTTTCCATCTCCTTACCCATATAAATCCCATAGTTTTTGCGTATCTTGTAAAGTTCGTCCATCGTGGTTTTGGAGGAAGAATACTCTTGCATGAGGGTATTCTTTTTTTCTTGCAATTTATCAAGTTTATCTAAAATATACCTTGAATTTGGGAGCTTGGAATAGGATTTTTTAAGCTCTGAAAGAGCATTTTCATATAGGGTAATCTGAGCTTTGTACTCTTCAAAAAATGCCTTGTCAGACGGACTTGCCGTATATTCTTTGTAGTATTGCCTATATTTTTTTACAGTATGAACTTGCTCCATATTGGAAGAAAGCTGCTGTATTTCCTTGTCAATAGCCTTGACTTTATCCTGTAAATCTTGCCTTTCATCGGCTGCTTTCCTGATATAATCATCAAGCTGCTTAACGGATTTAATGCCATGTTTTCTGATAAAGATAACGGATTCTGCCATTGTATTAAGGTTATGTTTGGTTGCCCAATATTTGTAGCCTTTACTCTCCTTTACCTTCGCATTGGTATTCATATCAATGACATTTCCAATGCGTTTTTTGACAGCAGGGGTTTTAATAGACACTCTTTCTGCAATGTGTTCTTTTAATCTTTCTTCGGTATAATCTTCTCCGATTGTTTTAGCTCTTGTAAATCTCGGCTTATCTTTCGGCTTAAAAGCAATGTGTTTGCCATACTTAATTTCATAGCCAAGCTCAGCCATCTTCTTTAGAAATTCATCCCAATCATGAGATTGCCTTATCATTCTGTCAATGTCAAATTGAAGTCTGCTTTTCCAAGAAGTACCACGCTTTGCCTGTTCGTTTTCATACCAAGACTTACCATTAATTTTATATTTTTTCTTATAGCTTTCGTAAAATTCGTCAATGACAGATAAGTTGTTTTCTTTGCACAGTTTATCACTTTGATATCTGATTTTATGATAACTTTTCTTATTGGACTGATAGCATTTGCCGGTAACCATATTTACATTGTTAAAGATGATGTGGTTATGAATATGCCCCTTATCTATGTGAGTAGATAAGACAAATTCATACTCATTTTTTAATATCTTTTTACACAGTTTCATACCAATCTGGTGTGCTATTTCAGGCGTAGTTTCTCCCGGTAAAAAGGATTGAATAAGATGTCTTGCAAGAACAGTTCCTTTTGTTCCTGCATCATTTCGTGTTCTTAAAAATTGTGTATGAGCAGTTTCTTGATGACATTTATGTGTACTTACCAAGATTTGTTCATCTGTTTTTTCTCCATTTACGATGTAGTCAATGGCAAGATTAAGGGTTGATTTTATAGGGTGTATTTTTGTAATAGCCATAAAAACTAATCACCTCCTGAAGTCTTGTTAAGGAGCAGGGAATGAATTTGCCATAGCTCTTTTGAGAATTGTTCAATCTCTTTCTTTATACCGCTGATGTCCTCTTTGTAGATTATACCTGTCGAATTTACTCTCTTTGCAATCTGATTGATGTTGTTTGTAGCATTGGAAAGCAAACCTTGTAAATCTCTGAAAGGTTCTAAATCTACTTGATATATTTCCTTTTCTAAAACGCATTTGCGGATAAAATGGCTCATATTTCTGCACTTCGCAAGTTTTTGTTTCTCTTCAAAAAGAGCCTTTTCTTCTTCGGTCAATTTAATTTCAAGTCTTTCATTTCGTATTCTATTTGCCATAAGTAATTCCTCCTTTAGATGTATTTCGGGGTCTTAGGGTTCTCCCTAACAAGTCAAAAATTGATAAAAAAAGAAGCAGATCCCAAAGGGCTGCTTCATCAAATTTTCCGTAAGTGTCCGTACACTTACTGTGCTTGCTACAAAAGAATGAATTAGATAGCAAGCATTAAGCTAATTTAAAATCTATGATTTAATTATACCAGATAAGAGTGATAATGTCAGCATAAAAAAAATTTGGAGTTGCAAAAGAAAAGTAATCATTTTTAAACATGATCGCTCCTACTGATTTTTAAATATTGAACTTATATAACTGTTATGGTATAATAGAAACAGATAGAACAGAAATAACAGTCGGAGGATATGGAAGATGAATATACAGATTAATAATTCAAGTGATGATCCGATTTATTTGCAGATAAAAAATCAAATAAAGGCACAGATTATTTCGGGAGAATTAAAGGTTGGGGAGCAATTGCCATCCATTAGATTTTTAGCTAAAGAACTTCGAGTGAGTATGATTACTGCTAAAAGAGCTTTTGATGAACTGGAACTTGATGGTTTCATTAATTCAGTGCAAGGAAAAGGTAATTTTGTTGCGGCTCAGAATAGAGAACTTATTCGTGAAGAATATTTAAAGCGAATTGAATCAAAGCTGCAAGAGGTTGTTGAGCTTTCAGAAATTGTAGGTGTATCCAATGATGAATTGGTACAGATGCTTAGGAGTTATGTGGAGGGGAAATATGAGTAATTATGCTATTGAAATTAAAAACTTGGTTAAAAAGTTTGATGGCTTTACATTAGGGCCGATAGATTTGTCTATTCCTAAAGGGACTATCGTCGGATACATTGGTCAAAACGGAGCAGGTAAAAGTACAACAATAAAATTGTTATTAGGATTGCTTAAAATAGATTCAGGAGAAATTAAAATTTTAGGTTATGATAATCCTAACAGTATTGAGTTGAAAGATAAACTTGGAGTTGTGTTCGATGAGTTATTAGTGCCGGAAGAGATGACACTTGTTGATTTGGAAAAATTTTGTTCAAGGGTCTATTCAAAGTGGGATAGAGAATTTTTCTATCAACTAAAAAAGAAATTTAATTTATCTGAAAAACAGACTATTAAAAATTATTCTCGTGGAATGAGAATGAAATTATCTATGGCAGTAGCTTTATCTCATAATGCTGAAATTCTTATATTGGATGAAGCTACAAGTGGATTGGATCCAATTGTAAGGGAGGAAATTTTAGATTTGCTTCTTGACTTTATGCAAGAAGAAAATCACACAATTCTAATCTCTTCACATATTTTATCGGATTTAGAGAAGGTGGCAGACTATATCGCTTTTATCAATGATGGTAAGGTTCTTTTTGTGGAAACAAAGGATGAACTAAAGGAAAACTATGGTATCTGTACTTTATCTAATGAAGAAGTTAAAAATCTTGATGAAGAAGCCATTATTGGAAGAAGGGTACACTCATTTGGACAAGAGCTGCTTGTTAAAAGAAATCTTATTCCGGATGGAATAACATTACAAAAACCGTCTATCGAAGATATTATGATTTATTTTGTGAAAGGAGATAAAAGGTAATGACTGCATTGATATTAAAAGATATAGCTACTTTAAAAAAGACGCTGCTATTGACGATTACTATTTGTATTGCACTCGCTGTGTATGGGATATATGAAAATGCGATTTTTATGATTCCACTTATATGTGCAATGATACCGTTAATTTTAACTGCTATCGCTTTTGGCTATGATACGAAATCGAAGTTTGAACAATTCGCCTTTTCGATGCCTATTAAAAAAAGCAGCTTTGTATTAAGTAAATTGTTTTTTGCGTTTGTATTTGGGTTAGTTGGTTCAGTATGTTTATTTGTTCTATTTGTAGTTAAAAATGAGATGTCGATAGATAACATCGTATTTATCTCACTGATTACATTAGTTGCAAGTGTTTTAATGTCAGCGATTCAACTACCGTTTATCCTAAAATATGGTGCTGAAAAGGGCAGGCTGATTATGGTGATAACCTACTTTGTAATATTTGCTCTATCTACTTTTTTAAAAGAAAAATCAGATTTACTTGCGAATATGGTGGAGCTTTTCAGTAAGTATTCAATGGTAATGATTTTTATTGGAATAGTCTTGGTAGGACTTGTTATTATAGGGATTGCCATAAAAATATCTATTTCAATTATGGATAAAAAAGAATATTAGAGAAAATTAGGATGGATTACAAAAGAATTTAGCAGGAGTGAATTATAAAAGATATAAGGAGTGGATGGGAAAATGCAAAAAAACATTTATTGCATTATAAAGATTGATAAGATTATGAATAACCCTTTTTCTTATATTGCATTCTACAATATCTCATCCTTATGCATATTCCGTTGAACAATTAAAAACATTTCTTAGAAGAAAGTATTTCTTTCATTTTAGAGGACTTCTTATGCTTAGATGCAGGAGTCCTCCTTTTTTGCCTGAAAACAAGCAGACAAAAAAGAATGGAGGAAACTTTATGGCAAAAGAGTATTACCTTTATGTCAGAGGACAAAAGGTGAAAGTCAGTGAAGATATTTATAAAGTCTACTGGCAGGAAAAAGAACACGAAAAGTATTTAGAGCAGGTGGACAAGAAAAACCACTTGCTCTTTTTTTCATCATTGGATCATGACGGACACTTTGTAGATAATATTGTTGATGAAAGTGTTGATGTAGAAAAGATTGTTGAAACACAGATGATGATTGAAGCAGTCAGAAATGCTATATCAAGACTTAATGCAGAAGAAAAGGATATTATTGAACGTTTGTATTTTAATGATGAAACTGTTCGTTCAGTAGCAAAGCTCAAAAGTATTACACATCCAGCTTTAATCAAAAGAAGAAACAAAATTCTTGAAAAGCTGAAAAAATTTATCGAAGAACTTTAAAACTTCGGTAACCAAAGGGGTCAAATTTTCCTTATGTAAAGTGAAGGGGAGTTTGACCTCCTTTACTTTCTTGAGTAAGAGATACGCCTGCTTATGGCAAATAGGAAAATGTAAAGAAAACAATCCCTTTCAAATATTGCTCTTTGACAATTGAATAGACCAAGGTAGGACTTTATCTACTTGTGGAGAATTATGACTTACGCCATGACCTTTCTGCTGAAAGTAATTTCGGTTTTATGAATACTGTGTTAACCAAGGATACAAGAAAGCGAGCGGTAAATAAGAATACATAAAAAACAGAGGTGGCAATCTGTTCGATGATACGAGTAGTGATAATGATACTTCAATAGTTTAAGCTGCCTCGTCTGGAACAAGGGGCAGAGGTGAGATTCCTATGTAGCAGCCAATGCACCTACCAATGTCATAAAACTTAGTAAGAAAAATAATATGTGATTATAGATGATTTAAAGCGGAGGAGGTGTATTAGTGGATAATGACTGGAATGGATTGGCTGATTTGATAGCAAATCTGATTACAAAATATGCTGGAGTTTTAGATTTAGATAATCTTCCAAATCCAACTCCAGTAAAAAGTACAGAAGGTAAAAATAAATTTGACATGGCAAAAACACAGATTGAGAAAAAGCAATAAAAGTGATATAATATACTTGATATATAAGTCCAAACCATAATTGGTAAAAATATAAAGATATAGAAAAAGGATATTGAGGTTAATGCTATGTCAAAAGAAAAAATAAAAGTATACCTCTATACAAGAGTATCTACATCAATACAGATAGACGGTTATTCTTTAGAGGCACAAAAATCAAGAATGAAGGCTTTTGCTCTCTATAATGATTATGAGATTGTTGGTGAATACGAAGATGCAGGTAAGTCTGGAAAATCTATAGAAGGTAGAGTTCAGTTTACTCGTATGATGGAAGATATAAAATCCGGAAAGGATGGAGTGTCTTTCGTTCTTGTATTTAAATTATCGAGATTTGCAAGAAATGCTGCTGATGTACTTTCGACTTTGCAAATAATGCAAGATTTTGGAGTAAATCTTATTTGTGTTGAAGATGGAATTGATTCATCTAAAGATGCAGGTAAATTGATGATTTCTGTTTTATCAGCAGTGGCTGAAATAGAAAGAGAAAACATTCGTGTCCAAACAATGGAAGGTCGTATTCAAAAGGCAAGAGAGGGTAAATGGAATGGTGGATTTGCTCCATACGGTTATCAACTGATTGATGGAAAGTTGTTAATAAATGAGGAAGAAGCAATTGCAATAAGAACTATTTTTGATCAATATGTAAATACAAGTATTGGAGCTAATGGTCTTTCTAAATATTTAGAAAAGCATGGTATAAGGAAAATACCAAGACAAAATGGGAAAAATCCATTGTTTGACGCAGGTCTTATAAGAAAAATATTAAAGAATCCTGTGTATAACGGGAAAATAGCATTTGGAAGAAGAACTTTAGAAAAAGTTCATGGTACAAGGAATGAATACAGACAAGTAGAGCAGGACGATTATTTAGTAGCAGAAGGCATTCATGAAGCGATAATCCCAGATGAATTGTGGCAGGCTGCACAAGTTAAACTGAAAGCACAAGCTAAAAAGTATGAACATGTAAATAAGGGCAAGAACATAAGGACACACTTATTATCAGGAATAGTAAAGTGTCCAATATGTGGAGCTGGAATGTTTGGGAACAAATCTATAAAATATAAAAAAGATGGGACGAAGTATAAAGACTTCTATTACTATGGTTGTAAGCATAGACTTATGAATAGAGGACATAAATGCACCTATAACAAACAAATTAGAGAAGAATTGTTAGACGATGCCGTTGCTGAGGTAATAATCAAGTTAGTAAGCAATCCTAAATTTGCGTCTATGATACAAGAAAAAATTAAGATGAAGGTTGATACATCTGCTATTGAAAATGAGATAGATAATTACCAAAAAGAGCTGAGAAAAAGTCATTCTACAAAATTTAAGCTCATTGAAGAAATAGATAATTTAGATGTTGAGGATAAACACTATAAGAGAAGGAAGAATGATTTAGATGATAGACTTTATCGTATGTACGATAAAATTGAGGATTTAGAGAGTCAGTTAATAGAAGCTAAAGCAAAAAAAGAAACAATAGAAGCTGAGAAACTTACTGGCGATAATATATATAAGGTTTTGATTTATTTTGACAAACTTTATAAAGTCATGAACGATGTTGAACGCAGACAGTTAATAGAAGCACTCATTTCAGAAGTTCAAATTTATGAAGAGAAACAGGCGAATGGGCAATGGCTAAAATCCATTACTTTTAAGCTACCTATTATTGATGAAAATCTAAATATAAGTTTGGACAATGATGAGCAAGCCGAGGTAGTATCACTGCTTATACGAGATGATCTATCAGCGAAGTGTAAGGAAATGGTCTGTTCTGAGATAAGATAAGACTTTAGATAAGAAGTTTTTATTGAAGTATTGTATTGATATGTAGATTATATTTTAATTTTGGGAATTAGGACGTAATACGAAATCTGGGAATACTGATATAACAGTTGAAGATAATGAAGGTACACCTTGAAGCTAAGACTTTTGGAAATGAATTTGATAAAGAGTGGAAAAATACAGAAGTTGATGGTGGTCAACTTTTCTCATATGAAAAACAAGAAAATAAGGCAAGAGCTCTAGTTTTATATGCTTCTCAAATTGAAGCTGGTGAGATTAAACGGCTGTATCATGCAATTCATTTGATTGATAATACCGATTTTCTTTCAACTCTGGATAATCCAAAATCATATAATGATGCTAAAGGAGGAAATGACAAATTCGAAATTTGGCGTGATGTCTATCAACAAGATTATGTTACAAATGGAGTATTAGAAGCTAACATTAAGCCTTTTGAAATTGAACAAGCGAAATATTCAATTGCTGATTTAAAAGAAATCGCACATGATGAAGTTCAAAAAAAATATAATCAATTTGCAACAATTCTTCATAAGTATAATGTTGGCGGACGTGAAAATGCCTTCGATAAACTCGTCAATCTCTTCTTAGCAAAAATTGTAATATAGAACATCAGAATGAAGCAATAAAACAAATAGAAAAATTAGAAGATTTGATTGTGATTGAAGAAAGTAAGATTGTAGAAATTCAAAAACAGAAAACAGATATCCTAGAAAGATATTTAAATGAATAAAAAGTATTTTTGAGTAGGTGTAACATTTACCTGATTTAAATCTGTTGAATTCCAAGGGCAAATCAATCAATTTTATTTCTCAGCATAGATAATCGTCAAGCATATATAGGAAACATTCTCCTCTTTGTCAAGTCTAAATTTTTAGCACTCTCATTCAGACTAAACGAACTGAATATTTTCAAGCTGAGCCTTTCTCACGCCACTTTTCTATAAATTCTGCTTAGACGAATGATTAAAATATTTTGAATCTACTTCGTATTTACTCTTCATAAAAAGATTGATATAATAGCTTTGGAAGCGCTTAAAAATTCAATTTAAAAAGGAGATTAAATGACTTTAGAAACAAAAAACATTGCCATTCAAGATACTTATGGCGATCGATTCCAACATTGTTGGGGATGTGGTCCTAAAAATGAGTCAGGCTTGCATTTAAAAACTTATCCTAGTCTTGATGGAACAAGCTGTATTAGTAAGATAACACCAGCTCGCCAGTATACTGGTGGTGTTCCAGTTAATCTATTTGGTGGCATGATTGCCATGATTTTTGATTGTCACGGTACCGCTTCAGCAGCTTGGTTTGCCCATCAAAATAAGGGGTTAGATTTGACAGAAAAAACGGTGATTAGACGATTTATTACAGCTCGATTGGAAGTAGATTATAAAAGTCCAACACCTATTGATGAGGAAATTACGGTTGTCTCTCGACTTGAAGAATTGGGTGAAAGAAAAGTCATTGTGACAATGGAGATGATAGTAGCGGATCAGGTACGTGCCAAAGCAAAAATGGTAGCAGTAGCAGTGAAAGATAATATGTAACGGATTTTCCCTTGGTTCATTATACCAAGGGATTATTTTGATTATTTAAAAAATCTCTTTGATATTAAATTAATAGTAAACATCTCAGTTAAAACGATGAAGAAATGACAATAAAGCTTTAGAAACGATGGATTTCATCGCAAAAATATTTAACCAGCATTTAGTCTATGTAAAATTTGTTTTTTTAATGCGGAATTTTTGGTATAAAATAAAAGTATCTTGATTTATAGAATTGAGAATTTCTTGTTTCTTTTATGGAAATAGTAGAAAATGCCGTGTGGATATAGTATAATGGGGTTATATAATTTTTAAGGAGAATGAGAATAAGTGAAATCTTCGGATTTATTGATTATTATCCCTGCCTACAATGAAGAAGGCTCTATCGAAAATGTTGTAAAAAATATTATCTTGAATTATTCACAATATGATTATGTGATTATCAATGACGGATCAAAGGATAGAACATCAGCTATTTGCCATGTAAACGGTTATAATATTGTGGATTTGCCGGTCAATTTAGGATTGGCAGGTGCATTTCAAACAGGACTTCAATATGCTTATGAGCAAGGATATAAAAAGGCAGTGCAGTTCGATGCGGATGGGCAACATTTGCCTGAATATATCTCAGTTTTAGAAGAGAAAATGGATGAAGGCTACGAAATGGTTATCGGATCTCGCTTTGTGACAGAAAAGCGCGAAACGTCTCTACGGATGATGGGGAATATTCTCATTAGCGCAGCCATTAAATTAACCACAGGAAAGACAATCAATGATCCAACTTCTGGTATGCGGATGTTTTCTGAAGGACTTATCAAAGAATTTGCTCTCAATATCAATTATGGACCTGAGCCAGATACCGTCTCATATCTAATTCGCCATGGTGTGAAAGTGGCAGAAGCCCAAGTACGAATGGAAGAGAGGCAAGCTGGTGAGAGTTATCTGACACTTTCTCGCTCTATTCAATATATGACGCACATGTTTGTATCTATCTTGATTATTCAGAATTTCAGAAAGAGAGGGTAGACATTAAATGACTATTTGGTTTCAAATTGTATTGATTTTTGTCTCTATTATGACTTGTGCCTTTATTTTACGTAGCATTCGAAAATCACAAGTTCAAATCAACGATGCTATATTTTGGGTATTTTTCTCTTTAATTTTATTAGTATTTAGCATTTTCCCAAGTCTAGCAGAAACTATCGCAAGTGCATTAGGAATTGTATCAGCAGTCAATTTTATCTTTTTATTTGTCATTTTCTTATTGCTCATCAATCAATTCCAACTCACTCTTAGATTATCTAAATTAGATACGAAATTTAAAAATTTAGTTCAAACAATCGCACTGAGGGAGAAAGATGAAAATAAAAACTAATCCTTCTGCTAAAGAGATTTATTTTTGGAATTTACTGGGGAATTTAGCAGCTTCAGGAGTTTCTGTTCTTTATCTACTAATTGTAACAAGATTAACTTCTGCTAAAGTAGCAGACCAATTTAGCTTAGCTAATTCCATTGGGACTCTTTGGATTGTTATTGGATTGTTTCAAGTCAGAAATTATCAAGGAACGGATGTGAGTCAAAAGCATTCTTTTATAGGGTATTTTCAAACTAGGTTGATAACAATTCTAGCAATGCTGGTCACATTGTATCCCTATTTATATATTATAGGAGAAGGCCGTTATTCTTTTGAAACGATTTTATTGACATTTTTAATGATTTTTTATCGTATGTGGGATGCGGTGTCTGATTTATTTCAAGGCTTATTTCAACAAAGAGAACGTATGGATATAGCTGGGAAAACAATGTTTTACCGTTATTCCACTAGTGCAGTTATTTTATTTCTTAGTATCTTGCTTTCCAAGTCTGTGATTGTAGGTCTATTTTCTTTAGTCATTTGGAATGGCTTGGTGATCATTTTTTATGAAACCAGTTTTCTTAAGTATTTTGAAACGATTCATTGGAAAGAACTCTTTTCTAGCAATTACAAAAAAGATATAAAAGATATTTTTCTGGCTTGTTGGCCATTATTTGTAAATGGATTTATTTTATTGTATATTTTAAATGAACCTAAAATTATTATTGAAAAAGGCTTAAATCAAGGAGTTTTACAGACTGGCATGCAACGTGATTTTAATATTCTTTTTATGCCTGTTTTTTTTATGAGTCTCATCATTTTAATGGTGAGACCCTTAATAACCCAAATGGCTATTTTGTGGAATAGAGAAAAGTATGCAGAATTTTCTCTAATTGTTAAAAAGCTCTTGTTTTATTTATTCATAGGTGGTATAGCCATTACGATAGTGGTTTACTTCATAGGTACTCCAATTCTTAGTTTAGTATTTGGAGTGGCATTATCACAATACACTCTTCCTTTTGCAATTCTAATCTTTGCGGGAGTTCTATATGCCTTAGCCATTGTTTTTGAAAATATTCTAACCATTATTCGAAAGCAACACTTATTAGTAGGTTTATATATTGTTTTATTAGTTATTACTAAATTGGTAACGGAACTATTTATTTATCGTTATCATATGTTCGGTGCAGCACTCAGCTTTTTGATTGTTATGACCGCTTATTTAGTCGGTATTTTTGGTATTTATATGGTAGTTGGGAGAAGAAAAGGAAATAAGGATGAAATATGATTTAACTGTCATTATTCCCGTTTATAATACAGAAAAATATTTAAGAAGATGCTTAGATAGTATTGTCAATCAAGACAATTTAGAAAAATGTGCGCTACGTGTTATCTGTGTTAATGACGGGAGTACGGACCATTCGGAAGAGATTATTAAGGAATATGCTGCAAAATATCCATTTATCGAATTGTTTTCAAAGGAAAATGGAGGAGTGTCAGATGCAAGAAACTATGGATTAAATCAAGTTTTTGATAGTGAATATACCACTTTTATTGATCCGGATGATTGTATATATCCTAATTATTTAACAGAGTTTTTGTCAGCAAAAGGAAATGATGTTATTTATTTTGATTTTGATTTAATTGATAGTGATGAGAAATTGATGAAACATTTAAATGTCAATCCTTTCTTTAATGATAATAGTAAAGATTCAGATAATAATATTCGTTCATTCATGCTAACAAAACACGCTTCTTGGACTAGAATTTACAAGTCACATTTTTTTGATTCCAATTATTTTCCAAAAGGGAAAATTTATGAAGATGTTGCCTTAATGCCCTATATGACTTCAAAGTGCTCTAGTATTTCTTACATAAAAAAATATTTATATCGATATACAGTTGATACTTCTGGATCAATTATGAATTCAAGCAAGTCAAATATTTTTGATATCTATGATGCTTTAAAATATCTGTTTGCTTTGTTTGGTGATAATTTTGATAGCTATAAAGAAGAGTTACAATATTTAGCCTTGGAGCATCTATGCATTGGTCATACCTACAGACTATTAAAATATCCGGCAGTGAAAAAGCAAGATTTCAAAGATATCATTCTCTTTATGGAAAAGTATTTTGGAAAAAACTGGGAGACGAATAAATATATCAAACAAGGTGTACAAAAAGTGAACATTCACTCTAAATTAGCCTACATTGTCCCACTGTTTTTAAAAGTGTTGAAGAATGAATGGTTTGGGTTACTAATGTTAGCGAGAAAGCGCTAATATTCTATTTAAAATAAAAGAAGATTGGAGAAATGAGTAATTGTGATAAAGAAGTCTACTAATTGGTTATTTACGTTCAATATAAAAGACTGGTTTTATTCTTTTGTATTGAATATAACAAAACGCTGGAAATATTTATTGGGATTATGGGGGATATTATTCCTTACTTATTTTTATTTAGGTGGTTCAACGGCTACCATTCCAAGAACTTTATTGCTTATAACAGGCCTGGTATTTAGCATAACTATCTGTTTACCTGGAAAATTACATAATAAGGTATTTTTGAGTATTCTTTTTTCGGGAGGACTTTTTGTTATTTTAACTCCCGTTTTGGATGTTCCTGATGAGACTGCTCATTACTCAAGAGCTTTGTATATATCAGAAGCACATCTCTATCTACCCAAAAAGTCTTCAGAGTTTAGAGTTTCTAAGGATGCCGTAGAAGCTGAAAAAGCATTTAAAAAACCATTAATCCATTCAGGGTTAGATAGAGTTAGAACTTCTTCAAAAACTGCACGTTATCCTAAATTTTTAGCAACAAATGCTTCTTCGTTTATTCCTTATCTGCCTCAAGTATTTGGTTTGATAATTTCTAAGATTTTAGGATTGAGTGTTCTATCTTCAATCATTTTAGGACGTTTATGTAATCTTCTTGTTTATGCATTTTTAATTAGATTAGCTATAAAAAAAGCTAAGGGGAAAGAATTATTGTTTGCAAGTTTAGGGATGCTACCAATGAGTGTATATTTAGCATCTTCTTTTAGCACAGATGGCATGGTGAATGGGCTTCTCTTCCTAATTATTGCTTTATTTTGTGAGTATATTCAAAAAGATAAGGTTTCCGTATCAAATATCCTTTTATTTGCAATATTGTGTTTAATAATGGCTACCATGAAATTGCCTTATGTATTATTGGTAGGACTGTTATTATTTATACCAAGAAAGAAATTACCAGATAAGTATGCTTATATATTTATTATTGGATTAATCTTGTTAGTAGGAATTTTAAGTTTCTTTTGGTTACGTTTATCTAGTAATATTAATATGAATCAGGTAACTTCTAATGTAAATCCAGTTGAAAAGATTAAATACACATTAGAGCATATGAGTGAATTTACAAGAATGATTGTGCAAGAGTGGGTGAATTTAATTCCAAATAAAATCCCCTCCCTATTTACATTTGGTTGGTTAACCTATGGTTTAGGAAATTTACTATGGTTCTATTTAATATTTATCAGTTGTGTCATATTTATGATACCTCAATATAATCCTTTACCTAAAATTAGTAAATATGGAACTTTTTTAGTCGGGATTGGAGTTACGTTTGGCATTTTAATGACGGCTTATTTAATGTGGGGAAAAGTTAATGAAATTGCTATTCAAGGTGTTCAAGGGAGATATTTTACTGGGGTTATTTTACTTTTAGGTTTAACGTTTAATAATATTAAACTATTTGTGCCAGTATATCCGACACTCTCTTCAGAAGAAGAGGAGAAAAGAGATACCTTTGTTTTATTTATTGCATTGGTCTTTATAATGATGTCTGTCGTATTAACAGTACTTCAATATTATGGTTTTAAAATTTAATAGCTAAAGATAGGAGTGATTTTAAATGAAAAAAGCACTAAGCGGTTTTGTTTTCTTAACATTAATAATGTTGTTGGGAATTGAAAAGGCAAAGGCTGATAATGAAGGTTTAGAAATGTACCGTCTGTATAATCCAAATAGTGGCGAACATTTTTATACAGCGAATTGGAATGAAAAAGAAATGCTTTCAAGAGTTGGCTGGCGTTATGAGGGGAGAGGCTGGATTGCTTCCTTGAAAGGACAGGATGTATATAGAATGTACAACCCTAATGCTGGCGATCACCATTATACTTTGAATGCTAATGAAAGAGATTTCCTTATTAAGTCAGGATGGAAATATGAGGGAGTAGCTTGGAAATCTTCCGGTCAGTATCCATTGTATAGATTTTATAATCCAAATGCTAGAGCGGGTAGTCATCATTACACATTATCTGAAGCAGAAAAAGTGCATTTAACTCATGTTGGTTGGCGTTATGAAGGCATTAGTTGGTATGCTGTTGGGTTAGGGGCTCCAATTTCTCATCAATCGTCTTCTAATTCAGGAAATATAGCGAATCCGGATATATATCCAAATTGTGAAGCTGCCCGAAGAGCCGGTGTAACTCCTATTTATCGTGGACAGCCTGGTTATAGTAGTAAATTGGATAGAGACGGAGATGGGGTTGCTTGTGAATAGTTAGCAAATCATTTATTTTAAATATCCCTTTTAAAGTTGGGCTTTGTTCCTAACTTTTTTATTTTTGTGTTAGAATATATTTAATGATATAAGGAGGCTAAAATGACAATCTCAATCATTATCCCTTGTTTTAACGAGGAAGAGTCGCTTCCGTTGTTTTATGCGGAAATGGAAAAAATTAAATCTCAGATAAATGATCATTTTGAATATATCTTTGTCAATGACGGCTCAAAAGATAGAACTTTATCTATTTTACGAGAGCTCAGTCAGAAAAATAATAGTGTTCGTTATCTTTCTTTTTCGAGAAATTTTGGGAAAGAAGCAGCTCTGTATGCAGGTCTCAAATATGCAACTGGTGATTTAGTGACTGTCATGGATGCGGATTTGCAAGACCCACCTGCATTATTGATTCAAATGAAAAATATGCTAGATGAAAATGCTGAATTGGATTGCGTAGGAACGCGTCGTATAACACGCGAGGGAGAACCTCTGATTCGTAGTTTTTTTGCGAAGATGTTTTATAAATTGATTAATAAAATTAGCCAAGTTGAGATGGTAGATGGAGCGCGTGATTTCCGTCTCATGCGTCGACAAATGGTAGATGCTGTTTTAGAGGTTTCTGAGTATAATCGTTTTTCCAAAGGGATTTTTGCTTGGGTTGGATTTAAAACAAAATATTTGGAATATAAGAACGTGGAGCGAGTTGCAGGAAAAACCAGTTGGAATTTCTGGCAATTATTGAATTATTCTCTAGAAGGGATTATAAACTTTTCAGATGCTCCTTTGACAATAGCTTTTTGGGGAGGTATTGTTGCCTGCTTATTGGCATTTTTCCTTATCATTATTGTCATTATTCGTACCTTGATTTTTGGGGATCCTACAGCTGGCTGGCCTTCTATGGTTTCGATTATTCTTTTTCTAGGTGGTTTTCAGTTGTTGACAATTGGCATTCTTGGTAAGTATATTGGGAAAATTTTTATGGAAACCAAAAAAAGGCCAATTTATGTTATTAAAGAAAAGAGCGAGTAGAAAAACCAGATTTTTTCTGCTTTTTTTGATATAATAAATTCATTGAATGTTTATTGTTCAGAAAGGAATTTCAGATGATTTTAATTACAGGAGCTAACGGACAACTTGGGACAGAACTTCGTTATCTTTTAGATGAACGCAATGAAGAGTATGTGGCAGTTGACGTGACAGAAATGGATATTACCAATGCCGAAATGGTAGAGAAGGTTTTTGCAGAAGTGAAGCCAAGTTTGGTTTATCACTGCGCTGCCTATACAGCTGTAGACGCAGCAGAAGACGAAGGTAAAGAACTGGACTATGTCATCAATGTGACCGGGACAGAGAATGTCGCAAGAGCGGCAGAAGCCCATGGAGCAACACTTGTTTACATCTCTACAGACTATGTCTTTGCTGGAGATAAGCCAGTTGGGCAAGAATGGGAAGTAGATGATCGACCAGATCCTCAAACAGAATATGGTCGCACGAAGCGTATGGGAGAGGAGTTGGTTGAAAAATATTCTAGCCGTTTCTACATTATCCGCACAGCTTGGGTTTTTGGAAATTATGGAAAGAACTTCGTTTTTACCATGCAGAATTTAGCCAAAACACATAAAACCCTGACGGTTGTTAATGACCAGCATGGTCGTCCAACTTGGACGCGAACGTTGGCTGAATTTATGACTTACTTAGCAGAAAATCAAAAAGAATTTGGTTATTACCATTTGTCAAATGATGCTATAGAAGATACGACTTGGTATGATTTTGCAGTAGAAATTTTAAAAGATACAGATGTTGAAGTTTTACCAGTAGATTCTAGTAAATTTCCAGCGAAAGCGAAGCGACCATTCAATTCTACTATGAGCCTAGCTAAAGCTAAGGCAACCGGCTTTGTCATTCCAACTTGGCAAGCTGCCCTCAAGGAATTTTATAAACAAGGGAAGAAATAAGGTAGAAGCAGCCGAAAGGTTGCTTTTCTATTTTATGTTACACAAACGATTTATAAAGTGATATAATAGATTAGATTGCAAAATCTTGAAATGAGGAAAATCATGCAACATGTATTCATTATTGGAAGTCGTGGTCTTCCTGCAAAGTACGGTGGATTTGAGACTTTTGTAGAAAATTTGGTTGAACATCAAATTTCATCACAGATTCAGTATCATGTGGCTTGTTTATCAGATGATGAAGCTTATCATCATTTTGATTACAAAGGCGTAGATTGTTTTACGATTAAAGCACCAAAACTTGGTCCAGCTCGCGTTATTGCCTATGATATGATGGCAATTAACTATGCTTTGAAGTTAGTGAAAAATCAAAAAATTGATCAACCGATTTTTTATATTTTAGGGAATACAATTGGAGCTTTTATCGCACCTTTTGCTCGAAAAATTCATCATGCTGGTGGTGTCTTGTATATCAATCCTGATGGACTTGAATGGAAACGAGCTAAGTGGTCCAAGTCCGTTCAAAATTACCTTAGATATTCTGAGAAAATGATGACTAAACATGCCGATTTAGTCATTTCGGACAATCAAGGAATTGAAACCTATATCAAAAAGTCCTATCCATGGTCTAAAACGACTTTTATCGCTTATGGAACAGATTTGCGCTTGTCGTCTTTAACTGTTCAAGATGAAAAAGTCCGACACTTTTTTGATACATGGGCAAGTAAGGAAAAAAGCTATTATTTGATTGTTGGACGTTTTGTTCCAGAAAATAACTATGAAATTATCATTCGTGAGTTTATGAAGTCACAGACGCAACGAGATTTACTGATTGTCTGCAATCATCAAGGCAGTTCTTATTTTGAAGAACTACGACAAAAAACAAATTTTGACCAAGATGAACGGATTAAGTTTGTCGGTACTGTTTATGATCAAGAATTATTGAAGTATATTCGCAATCAAGCGTTTGCTTATATCCATGGTCATGAGGTCGGCGGCACCAATCCTGGACTGCTAGAGGCACTAGCTCAGACAAATTTGAATTTGGTCTTGGGTGTTGACTTCAACAAACAGGTGGCGAGAGAGACAGCCCTCTATTGGGATAAGAAAGAAGGCAGCCTAGTTGATCTCCTTCATCAGGTAGATAAACAGTCCGACTTTTCAGACCAAGGTCAAGCTGCGAAAGAAAACATGAAAGAACACTACACTTGGGAAAAAATTGTGGGTGAATACGAGGAATTATTTTTATCATGAAAGTGACTATTCTCATGTCCACCTACAATGGTGAGCGGTTTTTAGCAGAACAAATTGAGAGCATTAGGCAACAGACCTATACAGACTGGCAGCTGTTAATTCGAGATGACGGATCTAAGGACAGGACACGTGAGATTATTCAAGATTTTTGTCAAAAAGATAATCGCATTCATTTTGTCAATCCTGATAGCGTTGAAAATCTTGGTGTTATCAAAAGTTTCTTTCATCTTTTGAAACATCAAATGTCAGATGTCTACTTTTTTAGTGACCAGGATGATGTTTGGTTGCCTGAGAAAGTAGAAATGCAGCTAGAAGAAGCGATTAAATATGATGATAATCAGCCTTTACTGGTGTACACGGATTTAAAAGTTGTAGATCAAGAGTTAAATGTCGTACATGAAAGTATGATTCGTACACAGTCTGACCATGCAAACACGGAACTGCTCCAAGAATTAACAGAAAATACTGTTACAGGTGGCGTTTCGATGATTAATCAAGCTCTGGCTGACTTATGGACTGGGCAGGAGGAGTATGACTTACTCATGCACGACTGGTATTTGGCTTTGCTGGCAGCAGCCTTTGGCCACTTAGTCTATATAGATCGACCAAGTGAATTGTATCGGCAACATTCAAATAATGTTTTAGGTGCAAGAACACTCAGAAAACGAATGCAAAATTGGATTCGCCCGCATATCCTTTTTGCCAAGTATTGGAAATTGATTCAAGATAGCCAAGAACAAGCAAAGAATTTATTAGCCTTGCCTCTGACTACTCAAAATAAAGAAATGATTGAAAATTTTGTGACAATCATGGAAGTACCTTTGACAGAACGATATAAGCGTCTACGGAAATATGGTTTCCAAAAAAATCGTGCTTTCCATACTTTTGTCTTCACCACTTTGATTCTCACAAAATTTGCTTATAAGGAGTAATGATGGACTTATTTAGTCGAAAAAATATGATTCTCTTACGCGAGATGATTAAAACAGATTTTAAATTACGGTATCAAGGAAGTTTGATTGGGCATTTATGGTCCATTTTGAAACCTTTACTTTTGTTTACGATTATGTATTTAGTTTTTGTGCGATTTTTGAGATTTGATGATGGAACACCACACTATGCTATCGGTCTTTTAGTTGGTATGGTAACTTGGAATTTCTTTTCAGAAGCTACAAATATGGGGATGATGTCTATTGTTGCTCGTGGTGATTTGCTTCGAAAACTTAACTTTTCAAAAGAGATCATTGTTATTTCTTCAGTTGTTGGTGCAGCAATTAACTACTCTATTAATTTATTGGTTGTTTTCATCTTTGCTTTAGTTAATGGAGTAGCAGTATCAATGGGCTGGTTTACAGTTATTCCGTTATTTGTTGAATTGATTTTATTTTCAACAGGAATCGCTTTTATGTTAGCAACGTTATTTATTAAATATAGAGATATTGGTCCGATTTGGGAAGTAGTGATGCAAGCAGGAATGTATGCGACACCTATTATCTACTCTCTTACCTTTATTTTGCAACGTGGTCAAGTGACAATTGCAAAACTCATGATGTTAAATCCTTTGGCACAGATCATTCAAGATTTGCGGCACTATATTGTTTTTTCAGGAAGCATGCGTGGTTGGGATTTAATTGGTCATAAAGGTGTCGCTATGGTGTCCTACATTCTTCCTTTCTTTATCTTTGGAATTGGGTATTATATTTTCCACAAAAATGCTAAGAGATTCGCGGAGATTTTATAATGTCAGATAAAAAAATTGCAGTAAAAGTTGATCATGTCAGCAAGTATTTTAAACTTCCTACTGAAGCAACGCAAAGTTTACGTACCAATTTAGTCAATTATTTTAAGGGGATTAAAGGCTATACGGAACAACATGTTTTAAAAGATATTAACTTTGAGGTTGAGGAAGGTGATTTCTTTGGGATTGTGGGTCGTAATGGTTCAGGAAAGTCTACTCTTTTAAAAATCATTTCGCAAATTTATGTTCCTGAGAAAGGAAAAGTCACAGTCAATGGGAAAATGGTTTCCTTTATTGAACTTGGTGTTGGCTTTAATCCAGAATTAACTGGACGGGAAAATGTCTATATGAATGGTGCTATGCTTGGTTTTACAACAGAAGAAATTGATGCTATGTACGATGACATTGTTGATTTTGCTGAATTACATGAATTCATGAATCAAAAATTGAAGAATTATTCAAGCGGAATGCAGGTTCGTTTGGCATTTTCGGTCGCGATTAAAGCACAAGGTGATGTTCTTATTCTTGATGAAGTTCTTGCAGTCGGTGATGAAGCTTTCCAGAGAAAGTGTAACGATTATTTTTTAGAACGAAAAAAATCTGGGAAAACAACTATTCTTGTTACGCATGATATGGGCGCTGTTAAGAAATATTGTAATAAAGCTGTTTTGATTGAGGATGGCTTGATTAAGGCGATTGGAAATCCTGATGATGTTGCGAATCAGTATAGTTTTGATAACGCTATTCAACCAACGCAAGAGAAAGATACTGCTTCAGAGAAGAAAACGAAGCAAGCTGTATTGGTTGAGAACTTTGAAGTGAAATTGTTATCTCCAAATCAAGTAACGCCAGACGATGAATTGAAATTTGAATTTACCTTTAAACAACTCCAAAATATCGAAACCCATATTGCTATGTCATTTGTTGATATTAACACTAATTATGGATATTATAATGATAATTCTATGGATTTAAAAATTGATGGGACAGGCGAAAAGAAAGTCATCTATACATGTAAGCTTCCTTATTTAAACCATGCTCGTTTAAGATTAGAAGCAACAGTTCGTGATGCTGACAAACGTGTTTTAGCTTTTGCAGTATCTTCAAAAGCTCCAATCGTCTTTATTGAACGGAATGATATTCCAGAGGATGACGAATCTGCATTAGATTCTGCAACGGGCTTACTTGTTAGAAATGGAAGTTGGCAAGAATCGCACACATAAAACTTTACAAAGCGAGGGCTTAATTATGGTAAAGCGTATTTTATTTATCTCTCCAACTGGAACATTAGATAATGGAGCCGAAAAATCAATAACGAATTTAATGGTTTATTTATCTGAAATAGGCTATGATATTTATAATGTTTATCCTGAAAATGGGCACCCGACTCATACAAGTTATAAAAGCAAGCTGTCTAATGCCAATATTCACTTGTTTCCACTATCTACGATAAAATGGTGGTGGGAAGAAGCACCCGGTGAATTACTATTTTCTAGAGAAGAACGTATTGTTTTTTATCAAAAGAATATTAAAGAAATACGAGATATTATTGTTGAGCAAGATATTGATTTAGTTATTTCTAATACAGCCAATGTTTTTCAAGGAGCTGTAGCAGCGGCCTGTGAGGATATCCCACATTTTTGGCTTATCCATGAATTTCCAGAGAGAGAATTTCAATATTATGCAAAAAAAATGAAGTTTATTTTTGAGAATTCGGATAAAGTTTTTTCTGTACGGGGAAATCTAGCCCAAAAATTAGCTGAGTTAAATAACAATCCTGCTAATTTAGAAACATTTATTCCTTATACACAATTTACAACTGAAGCTTTGGCAGAGTCCAATCAAAGAAGAATCATTTCAATTGGTGTAATAAATGAAAATAAAAATCAAATTGAGCTTCTTAAAGCATATAAAAAACTTAGGCGCAATGATATTCCCCTAATTTTTATTGGTGATTGGCAAAAAGAGACAAAAGAAGAGTGTGATGCTTATATTGAAAAATATGAATTAACTAATGTCCAATTTTGGGGTTATAATGATCAACCATGGAAAAAAGTGACAAACTCAGATATTTGTGTATGCACCTCGAAATCTGAATCCTTTTCTCTTGTTTTTGTTGAATCTATTTTAAGAGGAGTTCCTACAATAGTTTCAAATAATGATGGCTATAAATCAGCTAAAGAATATTTTCATAGCGGTACGACATATCAGTTGGGAAATATCGACTCATTGGCTGATAAGATGGCAGACTTTCTTGAAAATTTCGATATAAATAAGAATAATGCAGTTCTTGCAAGCGAGAGAGCTAAACAGCTTTATACGCTTGATAAGTGTTATGATAGTTTACTTGCAAATATAGCATCCCTTTCAACAAGAACAGAAAAATCCCTACAAGCTCTTAGCTCCTTGTTAGGAGAAACATTGCCAAATCATTCCATATTGAATATAAAGAAGCAGCCTATTACGATTTTTTATGCACGAGCAGATGAAGAATTTTCAGAAACAAATAGTCTGAAATTTCCATTACAATATGCAGATGAGATTTATTTTCAGATTCCATATGAAGCGGCTAAATTGAGAGTTGATTTATCTGAGGTTCCCAATTATTATAAAAACGTTAGTCTAAAAACTTACCATAAGCAGACAGAAGTGGAAGTTACTTTTACAAATGGACTTTTGCTTTCTAATGAATTACTTTTCGGGAAAAATGATCCTCAGCTTCATTATCAGATTGATGCTGTTGGTGATTCAGAATTTCTTTTTTCGTATGAAATGAAAGATATTTTTGACCCTATGAAAGAAGGTTCAGTTTTGACTGAACTATCAGAGGCGAATGGACTTAACCAGAAATTGCTGGATAACATTACGGATTTGGAAGAACACATTCAACAGTTAGAATATAACTATCAAAAATTAGTTCATGAACACAATGTAGTTATAGGAAGCCGACGTTGGATAATTCCCACTAAAATTATTAACTTTTTTAGGAGAAGACAATGAAACGATTATTAATTTATGTTCATTTTAATAAATACGATCATATCAGTCGACATGTATTTTACCAAATTGAACATATGCGGCCTTTATTTGAAAAGCTTGTTTTTATTTCAAATAGCAAGTTAAGTCTATCTGAAGTAGAAAAACTTCGTGAAAAAAAGTTAATTGATGAATTTATTCAACGTGAAAATACTGGTTATGATTTTGGAGCATGGCATGATGGTATGGCTTTAGTTGGTTTTGATGAGTTGAAAGAATACGATTCAATTACTGTGATGAACGATACTTGTTTTGGTCCACTTTGGGATATGGAACCTATTTATCAAAAGTATGAGTCTGATTCAGAAGTAGACTTTTGGGGAATGACGAATCATCAGGAAGTGAAACAAAGAAATCTGTTCATTAATGAGCATCTTCAATCTTATTTTATTTCTTTTAAAAATAGACTAATTCAGTCAACTGTATTTCAAAAGTTCTGGCAATCGGTTGAAAATTATATAGATGTACAAAAGGTTATTGATAATTATGAAACCCAGTACACCAAGAAATTTGTAGATGCAGGTTTTAAATATCAGACAATTTTGAATACGATTCCTTTAAAAGATGACTTTTTCCATAGTAACTTCACAATTCATTATCCGCATGTTTTGTTGGAAAACCATGTTCCTTTTATTAAGATAAAAACATTTGATTTGACTCAACATTTAGCTCCTTACTTACTGAAAGCAATTGAACAGGTATCAGATTATCCAATAGAATTTATTTTATCTCATATGTCTGATATGAGTTTACCAACACCTCCATATTTGCTTGATAGAAAAGTATTAAAAGATAATCAACTTCAGTATTCAAATCAAAAAAAAGTGGCGGTGCATCTCCATACTTATTATGTGGATCTGTTGGAAGAATTTTTAATGGCTTTTGAAAATTTTCATTTTACTTATGATTTATTTTTAACAACAGATTCTGAGAAAAAGAAAGTAGAAATTGAGAAGATTTTAACAGAACACGGTAAAGCAGGTAAAGTTTATATTACTGGAAATCGCGGTCGTGATGTTATTCCAATGTTGAGACTCAAAAAAGAACTATCAAAATATGATTATATTGGTCATTTTCATACGAAAAAATCTCCAGAGTATCCGCATTGGGTAGGAGATTCATGGAGAAATGAACTTTTTGATATGTTAATCAAACCGGCGGATAAAGTTATAGCTAGTTTGGAAAATGATGAACGGTTAGGTTTAGTTATTGCTGATATTCCAACTTTTTTCCGTTATACAAAGATTGTTGATCCGTGGAACGAAAATAAATTTGCAGATGATATGAATTTACTCTGGGAACGAATGAATATTAAACGGTCTATAGATTTCAATCAATTAAATACATTTATCATGAGTTATGGAACCTTTATTTGGTTCAAATATGATGCTCTAAAGCCTTTATTTGATTTGAATTTGCAAGATGCTGATATTCCAGCAGAACCATTGCCTCAACATACCATTCTACATTCCATTGAGCGAATTTTAGTTTATTTAGCTTGGTCTCAACGTTATGACTATGCAATCTCTAAAAATGAGATTTATATCACTCCTTTTGTGGACAATACCGTTTTAAATATTCGTCCAGATACCTTACCAAATACCTATATAAATTTTGACAATATTGGTGGTATTAAAGGCGCTCTGAAATATATCTATCGTGGACCAGGGAGTGCTATTAAATATTTGCTGAGAAGATTAAAAAGAAGAATTATTTCTTGAAGCTTTTCACGTTGATTTTATCTTATAACAAACATTGAGGAAATTTCTTTATTAAAGACTACTTAGATTTGTTTTTTAGTAATTAAGATAAATCAATTTTATTGAGCAATCATTATGAAATTTTTAATTAAATATTATAGACAATTTAGTATATTGTTAATCAGCTTCTTATTTTTTAATGTAATAGGGGCTTGGTTAAATTTTATACTAGAAGAAAATAGAAGCAAGACAGTCAATTCTTATATGATACTGGGATTACTATGTGTATTGATAATCACAGTATGTTTGGGGTATATTGTATCAAAGCTCTTAAATAAAAAATTATATTTTTTTATATTATTTATTTATGTAGGATATTTAATTTTTTCTTATTTACTAGAAATATCCATACACTTAACTGTACCTTCTTATGATTTATGGGATTTTAAAACTAACCATTTATTGCAATTTAACTCTTTGATTTTTATTATTCCGACATTATTGATAGCAATTATTTTTAAATATACTCCAAAATTAAATAATATAAATTTTTTAGATAGTTTGGCAATTGATGAAAAAAATTATGATATTTTAGAAACATTCTTTTTATCACAAATATTATTGAATTTCATATTATTAGACAGTAAAACATTAGAGTTTCTTAAACAGAGCAGTTTTTTAAATAAATTTATTGTTAATAATAAATTTCAAATAACTGATTACTTTGCCTTTTCTTTAATAGGATTACTTGTTTATTTAACTATTTTACTTATCACTCCTAGTTTTTTCTCAGTAAAAGCAATAAAGGATATTTATAAAAATAAAGCTAGTTTTTCAGTTGCTAGTTTGTTAAGTTTACTGTTTGCAATTATTTTTAATTTTACAATACAAAATAGCATAAGAGGAGATGCAGAATTTCGCCTTTCAACAGGAGCAACACCGTTTCAAATTATTATTTTCTTTGTTACTTTTTTAATTATCTATCTAGTATTTAATCATTTTTTAATTTCTACTATATTTATTTTGCTAATTATTAGTGGGGTGACTATAGCGAGTAGCCTCAAATTTCAATTTCGTCAAGAACCGATATTACCTAGTGATATTGTTTGGTTAAAGGAACCTAAACTACTATTAGAATTTATTAATGGTTTTGCATATATAGTATATATTTTATTAGGGCTTTTTGTGATAGTAAGTTTGTATATTTTTTTCAGAAAAAAAGTATTGGCAAATAAGATTATACCAAATTATAAATATCGCTTATCTGTTTTGATGCTGACAGTAGTATTCTTAATGTCAATTGTGGGGATATTTACAAATAGAAAAGATGGTAAAATCCGAGAAAACATACCTATAATTTCTGTTCTTAATAACTATGAAGATTTGACTTGGTATGGAAACACGGTAAATGCTCGTTCGCGTTCACTTGCATTTGTATGGCTATCGCAACTATCAGATAGTACTATGTATAAGCCACAGGGTTATAGTGCCAAAAAAATTAAAGCAATTGAGCAAAAATATCAAAAAACTTCTCAAATTTTAAATGCAGAACGAACGAATAAGATAGAGGAACAAACAGTTGTTTATATATTGAGTGAAAGTTTTTCTGATCCTGCTCGTGTTGAAGGGGTTAAGCTTTCTCAAAACCCTATTTCAAATATTCAAGAAATTAAGAATCAAACTACAAGTGGCTTAATGAAATCAGATGGCTATGGTGGTGGAACAGCAAATATGGAGTTTCAATCGCTAACAGGTCTACCATTTTATAATTTGTCACCTAGTATTTCTGTTGCTTATACAGAAGTTGTTCCTAAAATGAATAAATTTCCTGTCATCAGTGACCAATTTGAATGCAAGAATCGCATTGCTATCCACTTGGCTGCTCCAACAAATTATTCTAGAAATGTTATTTATAAATCTTTAGGATATGCTAAATTTGTTAGTCTATTGACAAAAGGACTAGATGTTCATTATCAGGGAGTAAATTATAGTGATAGTTCCTCTTATCAGTTAATTCTTGATAATATGAAAGACAATCAAAACCAATTTTTCTCTGTTATGACGATGCAAAATCATTCTCCTTGGAAAGAAGAAGAACCAAATAATATTAAAGCTTCTAGTTCAAACTTCTCTAGCGAGGAAAACGACCAATTAAGTAACTATACTCGCTTATTGTATCATACGGACGTAGCCACAAAAGATTTTCTTGATCAACTTTCAAAAGTCAATAAGAAAGTTACAGTTGTTTTTTATGGAGATCATTTACCAGGGCTTTATCCACAGTCAGCTTTCAAAAATAATCCAGAGAGTCAATATTTAACAGACTATTTTGTGTGGAGTAATTATGAGACACCTAAATTGGACTATCCGATTGTAAATTCAAGTGACTTCACAGCTCTATTATTAGAACAAACCAATTCAAAAGTGTCACCTTATTATGCTTTATTAACAGAAGTTTTACACAAAGCAAGTGTTGATAAAAAAGATTTGGATGAGGAAGGGCGGCAAATTGCAGAAGACCTGAAACTTGTTCAATATGATATGGTGGCGGGTAAAGGCTATTTGTCAAAGAATTTTTTCAAAGTACATAGTGAATAAAAGTTGTAATATGTGGTTTTGGAATTACATCATTAGTTGGAAAAAGCCAACCATTATCAATCTCCATCTAAAATGGACGAAAATTATACTAGTTAATAAGACTTGACTCCTATGCACATAGAGGTCAAGTCTTTAATTTTTTATGGTCTGTCATAGTTATATGAATTCAGACAATCTCTAATTTGAATAGGTGTTTTCTCTGTACTGCAAGGTGGACATAATCACAAAGTTTCTTCTGTTTGGCTTGACAAGTGGATGATTGATTCCTTTGGGATAAGCTCTTTTTTTAGTTCTTTAAAAATGATATACTAAAATAAAACAATTATGTTAGAAATGAGTTGTTATGCAAGTAAAGAATATCTCAAAGCGATTGGGGAAAGTGGCTAGTTTTGTTCCACAGGGTGCTAAAATTTTGGATGTAGGGAGTGATCATGCTTATTTGCCTATTTATTTAATGCAGCAGAGACGAATTGTGTCGGCTATTGCTGGCGAAGTTGTTGATGGGCCTTATCAATCTGCAGTTGCCAATGTGTCGGACAATGAATTGTCCGATAAAATTTCTGTCCGCTTGGCAAATGGTCTGGCAGCTTTTGATGAAAAAGATCAGATTGACGTTATTATCATTGCAGGGATGGGAGGACGATTGATAGCAGATATTTTAGCTAATGGCAGTGCGAAATTGGCATCTGTTAAGCGTCTGATTCTTCAGCCTAACAATCGGGAAGATGAACTTCGCAGGTGGTTGTGTGGTCATGATTTTCAAATTATTGAGGAGACTCTTGTGGAAGAAAATGGGAAATTCTACGAAATCATAATAGCTGAGCAGGGGAAGCAAGTGTTGAATGCTGATCAAGAACGTTTTGGACCATATCTGATGAGAAAGCAGTCGGCTATTTTTCAAGATAGATGGCAGCGGGAAGCAGATAAGCTAGAAAAAGCTCTGGCTAAAATCCCGATGAAAAATCTGGCAGAACGCTCTGCTATATCCCAAAAAATCAACCAAATCAAGGAGGTGCTCCATGCTGGCGAGTGATTTTATTAATCGTTATGAAGCTTACTGCCCTCAGGACTTATCCGAGGAGGGAGATGTTCGAGGATTGCAAATTGGAACTCTGAATAAGGAAGTTAAGCGGGTGCTGGTGGCATTGGATATCCGCGAGCAGACAGTTGCAGAGGCGATTGAAAAGGGAGTGGATTTGATTTTGGTTAAGCATGCTCCAATTTTTCGTCCTATTAAAGATTTGGTGGCGGAGCGATCTCAGAATCAGATTTACATCGATCTGATTAAGCATGATATTGCAGTTTATGTCAGCCATACCAATATTGATATTGTAGATGATGGTCTTAATGACTGGTTCTGTGACCTACTGGAAATCACCGATACGGATTATCTTAGTGAAACGGCTCCCGGGCACGGTATTGGGCGTATTGGCAAGATTGTGCCTCAGACTTTCGGAGAATTTGCAATCAAGGTTAAGGAAGTTTTTGATTTGGATAGCCTGCGTTTGGTGACTTATTCGGTTGTGGATCTGGAGAGAATGATTGAGAAAGTAGCGATCTGCGGTGGCAGTGGTCAATCCTTGTACAAAGAGGCATTTGTTAAGGGAGCACAAGTTTATATTACGGGCGATATTTACTACCATACAGCACAAGATATGTTAAGTGATGGTCTTTTAGCTTTGGATCCGGGTCATCATATAGAAGTGCTTTTTGTAGAAAAATTAGTTGAAAAGTTTCAAGACTGGAAAGTAGAAGAGGGCTGGGAAGTTGAATTTTTAGCCAGTCAGGTTTCTACAAATCCGTTTAAACATATCTAAGTAGGAAATTGTATGAAAAAAGTAGCGATTATCGGAGCAGGGATTGTCGGATCGACTGCTGCTTATTATCTATCGAAAAATTCTATCTTTCAGGTGACCATTTTTGATCATGGAATAGGTCAGGCAACCAAGGCAGCAGCTGGTATTATCAGCCCATGGTTTTCCAAACGGCGTAATAAAGCGTGGTATCGTATGGCACGACTGGGAGCAGATTTTTATCTGGATTTGATAGCTGATTTACAGAAGGACGGTTTTGCAACGAAGTTTTATCAGCAAACTGGCGTCTTTTTGTTGAAGAAAAAAGAGAAGAGTCTGGAGACGCTCTATGAGTTAGCAAATCAACGGCGGCATGAGTCGCAACTAATTGGTAACTTGCAATTATTTTCACGAGCGGAAGCAATGGAGTACTTTCCGGGGCTTCAAGGTTTTGACCGGCTGCTCTATGCTTCTGGAGGAGCACGCGTGGACGGTTCTTTATTGACTCAGATTCTGCTTGCGGCTAGTGGTGCAAACCTAATCCAAAAGAAAGTAAATTTGGATATTCGAGATGATGCTTGCTGGGTTAATCGTTCTTGTTTTGATCAAGTTATATTAGCAACAGGAGCGTGGTTGCCTGAGCTGTTGAAACCACTAGGTTATCAAGTGGATATTCGTCCACAAAAAGGTCAATTACGAGATTATCAGACTGGTCTGGTGACAAATGATTATCCAGTGGTCATGCCAGAAGGAGAGCTAGATATTATTCCTTTTCAAAATGGCAAAATCAGTATGGGCGCTACTCACGAAAATGAAATGGGCTATGATTTAAGAGTGGATCAAGACTTGCTGGATAAAATGGAACAGGAAGCTTTTTACTATTTTCCTAGCTTGTCTCAAGCAAACAGAATGAGCGAACGGGTCGGAATTCGAGCCTATACCAGTGACTTTTCTCCCTTTTTTGGTCAGGTGCCAGATCTTTCGCAAGTATTTGCAGCCAGTGGTTTAGGCTCTTCTGGTTTGACGACAGGTCCTCTCATCGGTTATCATTTAGCTCAGATGGTTCAGGGAAAAAGCGGTAGCTTAAATCCAGCGGATTATCCCATTGAAAGATACATTAAGAAAGAGAAATAGATGACAGAAAAAATTTTAAATTGGGTTAATATTTGTGTGAAAAAAAGGGACAAAGTTCTTTTGCTTAACCGCCAGCATGATGATTTTAAAGGCTGGATTCAACCAGGTGGGAAAGTTGAGTTTCCAGAATCTTTTTTTGAAGCAGCTGTGCGAGAGTTGAAAGAGGAAACAGGATTGATAGCTTTGAATTTACAGCTTAAAGGCATTTCAGGTTTTACCAATCCGACAAAAGCAGAGCGTTATGTCTATTATGATTTTCTATGTGAGAATTTTGAAGGAGAACTACTAACAAAATCACGAGAAGGTCAGCCAAAATGGTGGTCAATTGATGAACTGAATTCAATATCTATGCAGGATGATATCAGGGATAGGCTTCCTTTATACTGGCGACAAGGCTCTTTTGAGCGTATTCACTATTGGGATGAAGAAAATCATTGTATCAAAGAAACCAAGACGATATTGTATGACTGAGTTAGCAATGATTTTAGGTTAAATGTAAATCCAAGAAACTCTTACAGGAGTGTGCTTTTAAATTTTAGTTTTTAAGTAAAAAGTGACATCCGCTTTCAAAAATGGTAAAATAAAGAGAATACATTAAGAGAGGAAACTCATTATGAAAGGTATTATTCTTGCAGGCGGCTCTGGTACACGTTTGTATCCTTTGACTAGAGCTGCATCTAAACAACTCATGCCGGTTTATGATAAACCCATGATTTATTATCCGCTATCAACCCTCATGCTGGCTGGTATCAAGGATATCTTGATTATCTCAACACCGACAGATCTCCCTCGCTTTGAGGATTTGTTGGGCGATGGCTCGGAGTTTGGTATCAAGCTTTCTTATGCTGAGCAACCAAGTCCAGATGGCTTGGCTCAAGCCTTTATTATCGGTGCTGACTTTATTGGAGATGACCATGTGGCTTTGATTTTAGGTGATAATATTTATCATGGTCCAGGCCTTAGCAAAATGTTGCAAAAAGCTGCTTCTAAAGGAAAGGGAGCGACTGTTTTTGGTTATCAAGTGAAAGATCCAGAGCGTTTCGGTGTGGTTGAATTTGATGAAAATATGAATGCGATCTCTATCGAAGAAAAACCAGAACAACCCCGTTCTAACTACGCAGTTACAGGACTTTATTTCTATGACAATGACGTAGTAGAAATTGCTAAAAATATCAAACCTAGCCCACGTGGAGAGCTGGAAATCACTGATGTCAATAAGGCTTACTTAGACCGCGGTGATTTGTCTGTTGAGCTGATGGGACGAGGTTTTGCTTGGTTAGACACCGGTACACACGAGAGCTTGTTAGAAGCTGCTCAATATATTGAAACCGTCCAACGTATGCAAAATGTTCAAGTCGCAAACTTAGAAGAAATTGCCTACCGTATGGGGTATATTACCAAAGAGCAAGTGCATGATTTGGCACAATCGCTTAAAAAGAACGAATACGGTCATTACTTATTGCGTTTGATTGGAGAAGAATAAGACATGTCTGAACAATTTTTTGAAAAAAAATTAGCAGCCCATAAGATTGAAGCTATTCCTGGCATGCTGGAATTTGACATTCCAGTTCATGGGGACAACCGTGGCTGGTTCAAAGAAAACTTTCAAAAAGAAAAAATGGTGCCACTTGGTTTTCCGGAAAGCTTTTTTGCAGAAGGGAAATTGCAAAACAATGTCAGTTTTTCTCGTAAAAATGTTCTCCGTGGTCTTCATGCAGAACCTTGGGATAAGTATATTTCTGTCGCAGATGGCGGTAAAGTTCTTGGTTCTTGGGTTGATTTGCGTGAAGGAGAGACATTCGGAAATACCTACCAAACGGTTATTGATGCCAGCAAGGGAATTTTCGTTCCTCGCGGTGTAGCAAATGGCTTCCAAGTATTGTCAGATACGGTTTCTTATAGTTATTTGGTCAATGATTACTGGGCATTGGAATTGAAACCTAAGTATGCCTTTGTCAACTATGCTGACCCTACTCTTGAAATTAAATGGGAAAATCTTGATCAAGCAGAAGTCTCTGAAGCAGATAAGAATCATCCAATGCTTAAGGATGTTAAGCCTTTGACCAAAGATATGTTATAATACCCTCAGAAAAATAGGAGAAAATCTTTTCATGACTGAATATAAAAATATTGTAGTGACAGGTGGAGCAGGATTCATCGGCTCTAACTTTGTCCATTATGTCTATAATAACTTTCCAGATGTGCATATCACGGTTCTGGATAAGCTAACTTATGCTGGTAATCGAGCTAACATTGAAGAAATTCTAGGTGATCGCGTGGAGTTAGTCGTTGGAGATATTGCAGATGCAGCAATTGTTGATCAAGTAGCTAAGAATGCGGATGCAATTGTTCATTATGCAGCCGAAAGTCATAATGACAATTCGCTAAATGATCCTCGTCCATTTATCGATACGAACTTTGTTGGAACTTATACGCTTCTTGAAGCAGCTCGTAAATACGACATTCGTTTCCACCATGTGTCGACTGACGAAGTTTACGGAGACCTTCCTCTTCGTGAAGATCTTCCAGGGCACGGTGAAGGACCGGGTGAAAAATTCACCCCAGAAACGAAATACAATCCAAGTTCACCTTATTCGTCAACCAAGGCAGCTTCTGACTTGATTGTCAAAGCTTGGGTGCGCTCTTTCGGTGTCAAGGCAACTATTTCTAATTGTTCAAATAACTATGGACCATATCAACACATCGAAAAATTTATTCCGCGCCAAATTACCAATATCCTCTCAGGTATTCGTCCAAAACTTTATGGCGAAGGTAAGAACGTGCGTGATTGGATTCACACGAATGATCACTCATCAGGGGTTTGGACTATTTTAACAAAAGGCCGTATCAGTGAAACCTACTTAATAGGTGCAAATGGTGAGAAGAACAACAAAGAAGTGCTAGAGCTCATTCTCAAAGAAATGGGACAACCGGCTGATGCTTACGATCGTGTAACAGACCGTGCTGGACACGATTTGCGCTATGCTATTGATGCTAGTAAGTTGCGTAATGAACTTGGCTGGAAACCTGAATTTACTAACTTTGAAGCTGGTTTGAAAGAAACTATAAAATGGTATACAGACCACCAAGATTGGTGGAAAGCTGAAAAAGAAGCTGTCGAAGCTAACTATGCTAAGACTCAAAAAGTGTTGAAATAAACTAGTATTGAAGCTTTGTCTTTAAAGGAGAATCATGAAACATAAAATTTTAGTAACAGGTGGAGCGGGATTTATCGGAACTCACACCGTTATTGAGTTAGTTAATGCTGGACACGAAGTTGTTATTGTTGATAATCTAGTGAACAGCAGTAAAAAAAGTGTAGAAGTTGTAGAACGAATTGTTGGTCAAAAAGTTCCATTTTACCAAGTAGACATTCGTGACAAGAAGGCTTTACTTGAAATTTTTAAAGACGAACAACCGACAGGCGTTATTCATTTTGCAGCCTTGAAAGCAGTCGGTGAATCAACACAGATTCCGCTAACATATTACGAAAACAATATTACAGGAACATTGACATTGTTGCGTGTCATGGAAGAAGTTAAGTGCAAAAATATTATTTTTAGCTCTTCTGCAACAGTTTATGGTGATCCGCAGACTGTTCCAATCTTGGAAGATTTCCCGCTTTCAGTCACGAATCCTTACGGACGTACAAAACTAATGATTGAGGAAATGCTGACAGATATTTACAAAGCTGATTCAAGCTGGAATATTGTTTTGCTTCGTTACTTCAACCCAATTGGTGCGCATGAAAGCGGTGATCTGGGCGAAAACCCAAATGGCATTCCAAATAATCTTTTGCCATACGTGACACAGGTTGCAGTTGGAAAATTAAAAGAAGTTCAAGTATTTGGTAATGACTATCCAACAGTTGACGGTACCGGTGTGCGTGATTATATTCACGTGGTGGATTTAGCAAAAGGACATGTCGCATCTCTTTCAAAACTTGAAAGAGATGCAGGAATGAATATCTACAATCTTGGAACTGGTAAAGGATATTCTGTATTAGAAATCATTCAGAATATGGAAAAAGCAGTAGGTAAGCCAATTCCTTATAAAATTGTTGACCGTCGTCCTGGCGATATTGCCATTTGTTATGCCGACTCTACAAAAGCAAAAGAGGAATTAGGTTGGGAAGCACAATTTGATATTACGCGTATGTGCCAAGACGCTTGGCATTGGCAAAGAAAACATCCAAATGGGTTTGATGACTAAATAAAAGGATATTTCAACTAGTAAGCGAGGTCGGGATAATGGTTTCTCAACCTCGCTTTTTAATAGAAATAAGCCTGACGCATAGTAGTTGATTGCTCAACCTATTGCTTTGAGATTTGGGAAAGAACTTGCTATTTTTTTAGGAAGCTTGTATGAATGATAAGCTGATAGTAATTTCAAAATGAATTTACTAAGAAATTAGAAAACCAGTTAAGCATTTTTCTGGAAGAATGACTTACTTTCTGTTAAACTAAAAGTATGGAACATAATTTTAATCATAAAGCAGAATCATTTGATTCTTCCCAAAATAAATTTATTGCCGATCTCATTCGTCAAGAGTTGGAAAAGCAAGTTGTAGATTTTTCTGACAAGCATATTTTAGATTTTGGCGGTGGTACCGGATTGGTGAGCCTGCCATTGGCAACTCAATCCAAGTCAGTCATGCTTGTTGATATTTCTGACAAAATGCTTGAGCAGGCTCATCTAAAAGTAAAGAAGCAAGCCATTAATAACGTTCATTTATTGCAGCAGGATTTACTGTCAACTCCATTAAATCAATTGTTTGACATCATTTTAGTCAGTCGTGTTCTTCATCATATGTCAAATATTGAAGAAACTTTGAATGTGTTTAGAAATCATCTTGCTGATGACGGACAACTTTTTATTGCTGATTTTGTCAAAACAGATACAAATCATCATGGTTTTCATCTTGCTGATTTGGAAGGAAAACTGTCTCAAAGCGGTTTCTCATCAGTCCAATCTCAGATTATTTATAGTGCAGATAAACTCTTTTTAGGAAATTATGCGGAGCTTTTCTTGACACTAGCACAAAAAATATAGAATTGAACAAAAATCTTTTTTTGTAGACTTTGATTTTCTTTTACTTTATAAGTTCAGTATGAAAAATATTCTTGGATTTTACAGTAGTTACTGCTCCTATCAGTTGTTTATATTATAATAAGTATCAATATATAAAGGGTTTATGGGTTTATGAAGGTATTGTCACAAGATTTTTTCGACGCATATCAGACTGACACTTTTTCATTAAACTGGAAGCATTCTACTAGAATAGTACATCTTTATTTTTTGAGTTTTCAAGTTATTTAATTTCATATTGAGCAGAACAAAGTGCGCTCCCATAATTTGGGAACGCACTTTCTCTATATTTCTTATATTCTTGAGCTTAACGATATAAGCTGGTCGGATGAACACCCAAGGGTGTTTGTACAGGTCAAACTTCTTCTAAGATAAGGTCAATAACCGTTAGATTGCAAGCTTTATTGAACATTTTTCGTGGTAAAATATTTCTGCGTTTCCACTTAATTTGTAGTTACTTTATTATACCAAGCCTAATTTTAGCATTTAATCAAAATAGAGTAAATCTTTGCTTGTGCTTGTAAAGACTTCAAAGCCATTTTTTGTGACATGACCACAGTCTTCGATACGGACACCGACTTTTTCTGGAATGTAAATTCCTGGTTCAACAGAGAAGCACATGCCTTCTTCGATAACCATGTCGTTACCTTCCATGATAGATGGAAATTCGTGAACACTCATACCGATACCATGTCCTAAGCGATGATTGAAATATTCTCCATAACCGGCTTTTTCAATGACCGTGCGAGCAGCACGATCGACTTCATGAGCGGTTACACCTGGTTTGATAAAGTCTAGAGCAGCCCGTTGAGCTTCAAGTGTTAGATTGTAAATCTCCTTTTTAAATTGATCTGGTTTCCCAACAGCAACTGTTCGTGTCATATCGCTGGCATAACCGTTGACCATACAACCCAAGTCAAACAGAAGAAGTGCATTGTTTTCTACTTTGTTAGCACCTGGAATGCCATGCGGATTAGCAGCATTATTGCCTGTCAAAACCATCGTTTCAAAACTCATCTCATAGCCAAGTTGTTTGATACCGAAATCAATTTGAGCAATGATATCTGTTTCTGTCTTATCGAGAGAAATAGTATCAAAACCAATGCTGACAGCTTTATCCGCGTATTCTCCTGCGACAAACATTTTCTTGATTTCATCTGCTGATTTGATGAGACGCATACGATTGATGTAAGGCGTTAAATTGGTAAATTCAGCTTGTTCGAAAACGGTGTGTAATCCATTGTATTTGGTCAAAATCAAGTTATCAAATTCAACAGCAGTGTTTCGGAAACTGCCCGCTGGCAAGGCTGCTTTGATTTTTTTCCAAGGGTTTTCCGAGTCAACATAACCGACAACCTTAAAATTAACAATCGCACTAGCTCGTTCTACCTCAAGAGCAGGAACAAAGAGCAGCGGTTCATGATTTGTGAAAATAAAAAGAAACATTTGGCGTTCATGAGGGTCGCTATAAAATCCTGTTAAATAATTGATCGTGACAGGATCAGAAACGACAGCAACGTCTGCTTTTTCTGTTTCCAGATAAGAAATAATTTGATTTATTTTTGTCATTCTATTACCTTCTTTCTATGCTCTATTTTTGCAAAAAATAGAGCAAAAAGCAAGGGTAGAATGATAACTTTTTTAATACTTCAGAGATTTTATCAATTAAGTAAATTTTTCTTGTAAAATAATGGATAAAATTGCTAAGAAGTTACCGAAAGAACAAGATTTTTCAAAAAGTTATCAAAATGCTTGAAAGTGTTTCCAATAAGTGATAAAATGATTTTGGTAGGAATGTGAAAACGATATTTTCAATAATAGAAAGGATAATTTATGAACACAGACGATACTGTAACGATTTATGATGTCGCCCGTGAAGCGGGAGTTTCAATGGCGACCGTTAGCCGTGTAGTAAACGGCAATAAAAATGTAAAGGAAAATACAAGAAAAAAAGTCTTGGAAGTCATTGACCGCCTTGACTATCGACCAAATGCAGTTGCTCGTGGACTTGCAAGTAAGAAAACGACAACAGTAGGAGTTGTCATTCCAAACATTACAAGCAGTTATTTTGCAACGCTTGCAAAAGGAATTGATGACATCGCAGAGATGTATAAGTATAATATTGTTTTGGCAAATAGTGATGAGGATGATGACAAGGAAGTTTCTGTTGTCAATACCTTGTTCTCAAAACAAGTGGACGGCATTATCTTTATGGGATATCATCTAACAGAAAAGATTCGTTCTGAGTTTTCTCGTTCAAGGACGCCGGTTGTACTTGCAGGAACGGTTGACGTGGAACATCAATTGCCAAGTGTTAATATTGATTACAAACAAGCAACTATGGATGCAGTAGAGCACCTCACTAAAAACAATAAAAAAATTGCTTTTGTGAGTGGACCTTTGGTAGATGATATAAATGGTAAGATTCGTTTGATTGGCTACAAAGAAGCGTTGAAAAAAGCAAAACTTTCTTATAGTGAAGGGCTTGTCTTTGAGTCTAAATACAGCTATGAGGATGGCTATCAATTGGCAGAGCGTGTCATTGCTTCTAAAGCGACAGCGGCCTTTGTGACTGGTGATGAACTGGCAGCTGGATTGTTAAATGGCTTATCAGACAAAGGTGTAAATATACCAGAAGATTTTGAAATCATTACTAGTGATGATTCGCAGGTAGCACGTTTTACTCGTCCGAATTTGACGACAATTGGGCAACCTTTGTACGATCTTGGTGCGATTAGTATGCGCATGTTGACTAAGATTATGCACAAGGAAGAGTTGGAAGAACGTGAAGTGGTGTTAGCTCATGGTCTTATTGAGCGCCGTTCAACAAGGAAGTAAGGGAGAGACCGCAAGGTCTTTTTCTTTTGCTTTTATAATGCATTGACCTTCTTGGTTTAATTTTTTCCATCTTTTGGGTATAATAGAAGACATGAAAGTATTACTTTATTTAGAAGGCAAGGCCGTTTTGGAAAAGTCGGGTATTGGTCGAGCTTTGCAACATCAGATGAAAGCTCTAGACTTGGCTGGGATTCCCTACACGACAGACCCTTCGGGAGATTATGATGTGGTGCATATCAATACCTATGGACCTAGGAGTTTGCGACTTTTGCATAAAGCTAAAAAGCAAGGAAAAAAAGTGATTATGCATGGGCATTCGACTAAGGAGGATTTTCGCAATTCATTTATTGGGTCGAATCTTTTTGCTTCTGCTTTTGGTAAGTATCTAGCACATATGTATCAAATGGCAGATTTTATCATTACACCATCTGAGTATTCCAAAAAATTGATTCAGGCTTATGGCGTGACAACACCAATTGTGGCTGTTTCTAATGGGATTGATCTCAATAAATATAAAAAAGATCCTCATAAAGAGATGGTATTTAGAAAGCATTTTAATATTCAAGAAGGTGGTAAGGTTGTCGTCTGTGCAGGGCTTTATTTCAGACGCAAAGGGATTGAAGACTTTGTAGAAGTAGCACGCAGAATGCCAGATGTTCGCTTTATTTGGCTGGGAAGTATTAACAAGTGGATCATTCCACGGAAAATCAGAAATCTTGTACTGTTTAATCATCCTAAAAATGTTGAATTTCCAGGTTATTTCAAGGGGGCTGTTTTTGAAGGAGCTATGAGCGGCAGTAGTCTCTTCTTTTTCCCTAGCTATGAAGAGACGGAAGGAATCGTTGTGTTGGAAGCGTTGGCTAGTCATCAACACGTGGTTTTGCGAGATATTCCCGTATATGAGGGCTGGATTGATGAGCAATCAGCTGAATTGGGGCATAATGTAGATGAATTTGTAGACTCTATCCAAAAGATTTTGGATGGTAAAGTAGATAAGCGAGAAGCTGGCTATAAGGTGGCGCAGAGTCGTTCAATTGATGATGTGGCTTATAAACTTGTGGATGCTTATCAAGAAGTATTGGAGATGTAGCATGCGAATTGGTCTTTTTACGGATACCTATTTTCCTCAAGTTTCTGGAGTGGCAACGAGTATTCGTACTTTGAAAACAGAATTAGAAAAGCTTGGACATACTGTTTTTATTTTTACAACGACAGATAAGGATGTCAATCGCTATGAAGATTGGCAAATTATTCGAATTCCGAGTGTGCCATTTTTTGCTTTTAAAGATCGTCGGATTGCCTATCGTGGTTTTTCAACAGCCTTAGAAATTGCACGTCAATATCAATTGGATATTATTCATACTCAGACTGAATTTTCTTTGGGTCTATTAGGTGTTTGGATTGCGAAAGAGTTGCGAATTCCAGTTGTTCATACTTATCATACACAGTATGAGGATTATGTACGCTATATTGCTAAAGGCATGGTTATTCGTCCTAGCATGGTCAAATACATTGTTCGCGGATTTATGAGTGATTTGGACGGTGTGATTTGTCCGAGCGAAATTGTTTATGACTTGCTCATGAAATACAAAGTAAAAGTAGAAAAACGTGTTATTCCGACTGGAATTGAGTTGGCTAAATTTGAACGTCCAGAAATTACTTCTGAAAATATTGCAGATTTGCGAGACAAATTAGGGATTGCTAAAGATGAAACCATGCTTCTCAGTCTGTCGCGTGTTTCTTATGAAAAGAATATTCAGGCAATTTTAGCTGCTCTGCCGGCTGTTTTGGAAGAAAATCCAGATGTGAAATTGGTAGTGGCAGGAGATGGACCTTATTTGTCTGACTTAAAAGCACAAGCCAAACGGTTGAACATTATAGATGTAATTATTTTTACAGGTATGATTGCACCCAGTGAGACAGCCTTGTATTATAAAGCGGCGGACTTCTTTATTTCAGCTTCAACTAGTGAGACGCAGGGTTTGACTTATTTAGAAAGTCTAGCCAGTGGCACTCCGATTATTGCTCATGGTAATCCTTATTTAGACAATGTTATCAACAATAAAATGTTTGGAACGCTTTATTATGAAGAACGTGATTTGGCGGGAGCAATTTTGGAAGCTGTTATTGCAACACCGGATTTAGATGAAAAGAATTTTGCTGCAAAATTATACGAAATCTCTGCTGAAAACTTTGGACGTCGTGTCTATGAATTTTATCTAGATTTGACCATTTCAAAAGATTTCAACAATGACTTGTATCCAGAAGTTTCAGCCAGCAGGAGGTTGGCACAATCAGTTATGCATTTGCCACAAAAAGCAATTGCTCTTCCTGTAAACGGTTCAGCGCGAATATTTAAAGCCTCAAAACGACAAATCAAAAATATACAGAAATACCTAAAATAAAACTTCTAGACCAGTGAGGTAAGAAAATGCGGCGTGCTCTTCCTTTCTTAGCTATATTACTCTTTTTCTATTTATTATTTGATGTCATTGTTCAGATGATACCGATGGACGAATTGTTACGAAAGAGTTTGGTGGTGAATAATCTTCTTGTTTATTCACCACTGGCAACATTCTTTGTGGCAGCTATTTATGCAGGTTTGTACGGTTTTTCTCGTCGTTTCGTGCTTTTAGCGACGTTGATGTTTTTTGTGACTATTTTGACCTTTGGTGAATGGATTTTACTATATCATGTGGCTTATTTTATATGTTTATTAGTGGGGACGCTGCTGGGTTATGGAGTATTTCGCTGGAGAAAGTGAGATAAATGATCACTAAGCAGTTGGACATTTGCTCCTTTAGGAAGTTACTACAGTAGCAGTGAAAAGTTAAGATCATTGCAGCGTGTCTTGGAATCTTTTCATAAAAATTTAATGAATGGTCTAAGACTTTTGTCTTGACCTTTTTTGATATTCAAAAGAACGCCCTATCGAAGAGAATGTGTTATATTTTTAACATATTTGTTCTAAAATTGTAAAGTAAAGAAATACTGTTTTATGGGTTGAATTGGTAAATTTTAAGGAAATTTTGGTATAATGAAAAGATAGAAAAAGGTGAATAAAATGAAAAAAATATTAGTTGTAGATGATGAGAAACCAATCTCAGATATTATAAAATTTAACATGGTAAAAGAAGGTTATGAAGTAGTGACAGCCTTCAATGGTCGTGAAGCATTAGAGATGTTTGAAGCAGAACGTCCAGATATTTTGATTTTGGACTTGATGTTGCCTGAACTGGACGGCTTAGAGGTGGCGCGAACGATTCGGAAAACGAGCAATGTTCCCATCATCGTTCTTTCTGCCAAAGACAGTGAATTTGATAAAGTCATTGGTCTCGAAATCGGAGCAGATGACTATATGACAAAGCCGTTTTCTAATCGTGAGTTACAGGCGCGTGTCAAAGCTATTTTGCGTCGCACAGATTTGACAATTGAAAATCAAGAAGCAGAAGCTGCTCCGACAGAAATTGTGATTGGAGATTTGCAGATTTTGACCGATGCTTTTGTCGTGAAAAAGCATGGTGAAGAATTGGATTTAACACACCGTGAGTTTGAATTGCTACACCATTTGGCCACGCATATCGGGCAAGTAATGACGCGTGAACATCTACTAGAAACGGTGTGGGGATATGATTATTTTGGAGATGTTCGGACTGTTGATGTGACAATTCGCCGTTTGAGAGAGAAGATTGAGGATATTCCTAGCCGACCAGAGTATATTTTAACACGGCGCGGTGTTGGATATTATATGAGAAACAATGATTGATAATATTAGACAATTTGTTGTATCAAGGGATTTTGTTTTTGTCTTACTTATTTTAGGATTTATTTTGGTCATTACGCTGCTCTCCTTGGAAAACAGACGTGATAATATTCGTATTCGCCGATTGAATCAAAAAGTGAAGGATTTAATCGCGGGAGATTATTCAGAAGTTTTAGATATGCAAGGTGGTCCGGAAATTACTGATATTACAAATAGTATCAATGACTTATCTGAGGTAATTCGCCTAACGCATGAAAATTTAGAACAAGAAACCAAACGCTTGTCTAGTATTTTGTCCTATATGACAGATGGCGTTCTTGCGACCAATCGTCGTGGGCAGATTATTATGATTAATGATATGGCGACCAAGCAATTGGGAGTCAAAGAGTCTGAAGCACGAAAGATGAATATCTTAAAATTGTTGGATGTTGAAGACGAATATGATTTACGAGACTTGATTACGAAAGTTCCAGTGTTGACCATTGATTCGCAGGATGAAAATGGAGAGTTTTTAAGTTTACGTGTCCGATTTGCCTTGATTCGTCGAGAGTCAGGCTTTATTTCAGGGCTGGTTGCTGTGCTGCACGATACAACGGAGCAGGAGAAAGAGGAGCGTGAGCGGAGACTATTTGTTTCCAATGTTAGTCATGAATTGCGTACTCCCTTGACTAGTGTCAAGTCTTATCTGGAAGCATTAGATGAAGGTGCCTTGTCAGAACCAGTCGCACCAGATTTTATTAAGGTTTCATTAGATGAAACCAATCGGATGATGCGAATGGTTTCAGACTTGCTGAGTTTGTCACGTATTGACAATGCTACCAGTCATTTGGATATTGAGCTGACGAATTTTACAGCTTTTATCACGTTTATTTTAAATCGTTTTGACAAAATCAGAAGTCAGAATGATGATAAAAAATATGAAATCATTCGTGATTACCCCATTAACTCTATTTGGGTCGAAATTGATACAGATAAGATGACACAGGTTATTGATAATATCATCAATAATGCTATTAAATATTCTCCTGACGGCGGTAAGATCACAGTGAGTATGAAAACAACCGAGACCCAAATGATTTTGTCTATATCAGATGAGGGCTTAGGAATTCCCAAAAAAGATTTACCGAAAATTTTTGACCGCTTCTATCGTGTAGACAAAGCAAGAAGTCGTGCACAAGGTGGATCCGGATTAGGTTTAGCTATTGCTAAGGAAATTATTAAGCAACATCACGGATTTATCTGGGCAAAGAGCGAGTATGGCAAAGGCTCAACCTTTACTATTGTCCTGCCTTATGATAAGGAAGCTGTCAAAGATGATGATTGGGAAGAAGATGAATTAGAAGGGTAGCATGAACGAGAAGGGATTTAAGTACAGTATTTTAGCGTCAGGTTCTACTGGCAATTGTTTCTATTTAGAAACCCCAAAGAAGAAGTTGCTGATTGACGCCGGCTTATCTGGAAAGAAAATTACCAGTTTGCTGAGTGAAATTGATCGTAAGCCAGAGGATTTGGATGCTATTTTGGTGACGCATGAACATAAAGACCATATTCATGGTGTGGGTGTTTTAGCACGGAAATATCATTTAGATATTTATGCTAATCAAGATACTTGGAATGCTATGGAAACAGCACTTGGAAAGATTGATGTCAGTCAGAAGCATATTTTTGAAATGGGAAAAACGAAAACATTTGGTGATATTGATATTGAAAGTTTTGGGGTCAGTCATGATGCGGTTGCACCACAATTCTATCGATTGATGAAAGATGACAAAAGTTTTGTTTTGCTGACGGATACTGGTTATGTCAGCGATCGGATGGCAGGAATCATTGAAAATGCAGATGGCTATTTGATTGAATCAAATCATGATATTGAAACCCTGCGCAGTGGTACTTATCCTTGGAGTTTAAAGCAGCGAATTTTGTCTGATCAAGGGCATTTGTCGAATGATGATGGTGCTGAAACTATGATTCGCACTCTAGGGATACGGACAAAGAAAATCTATCTAGGACATCTCAGCAAGGAAAATAATACTAAAGAATTGGCTCATATTACAATGGTCAATCAATTGGCACAGGCTGATTTGGCAGTTGAGCATGATTTTCACATTTATGATACCTCACCAGATACGGCAACTCCATTGACTGATATTTAGGAGAGTCAATGTGAATTTTTATTTAATCATTTCATTGCTTTCACTGCTTTGGGGGCTGCTCTTGTTGAAGCTCTCCTTTTACTGCTGTCTGTTGTTTGTTTTTCACGCAGTTCTAAGCGGTTTGAATAATGGTTGTACCACACTAAGTTGTATCAAATTTATGTAGCAGACTTTCGTGAAACAGGAGTTATTGCTTATGCGCGGAAAAAAGAATTCTCATTTTTATTTATATTCTAATGGGAATTTCAATCTTCTTTGCACTAATTATTTGAGTCAAACTTGCTTTGGTGGGACTCACTCTTTTTATAACTTACTATTTATTCAAAGTTATTCCAGATAAGGAATGAAAATTCATTTCATCTCTAGTGAACTTTTACTATCAAATTCTTGGTATCGTTGGAGTATCAAGGATTTTTTTGATATAATAATAGAGAATTTGTTTTCGTTTTAAAAGAAAAAAGTTCTTCTTGAAAGGAGAAAAAATGAGAGATTTACATAAAGTTTTGAGTAAGCAATTTGGAATTGTCTTCCAAAATGAGAGGTTGTTGGAAACAGCTTTTACTCATACTAGCTATGCTAACGAGCACCGCCTCTTAAACATTTCACATAATGAGCGCTTGGAATTTTTAGGAGACGCTGTTCTGCAATTATTGATTTCAGAATATCTGTATAAAAAATATCCGAAGAAACCAGAAGGAGACTTATCAAAACTCCGCTCGACGATTGTGCGTGAAGAAAGTTTAGCTGGCTTTAGTCGAGATTGTCAGTTTGATCAATTTATCAAATTGGGTCGTGGCGAAGAAAAATCAGGTGGTCGCAATCGTGATACCATTCTCGGCGATTTATTTGAGGCCTTTTTAGGTGCCCTTCTGTTAGATAAGGATGTGGAAGCCGTTAAGAAATTCCTTTATCAAATCATGATTCCAAAAGTGGAAGCAGGAGACTTTGAGCAGGTGATTGATTACAAGACCAAGCTACAAGAACTGCTCCAAGTCAATGGTGATGTTGATATTGTCTATCAAGTTATCTCTGAGTCTGGTCCAGCTCATGCTAAAGAATTTGATGTATCTGTGTCAGTAGATGGCAGAGTGGTTGGGCAAGGGCAAGGTCGCTCTAAGAAATTAGCAGAGCAGGAAGCTGCAAAAAATGCGTTTGAAAAGGAAAATTATTCATGTATTTAAAAGAAATTGAAATTCAAGGTTTCAAATCTTTTGCAGATAAGACTAAAGTTGTTTTTGACCCAGGAGTGACTGCTGTCGTTGGGCCAAATGGATCAGGAAAGTCTAATATCACAGAAAGCCTGCGTTGGGCGCTGGGAGAATCTAGTGTTAAAAGCCTTCGTGGTGGCAAAATGCCAGATGTTATTTTTGCGGGTACGGAGAGCAGAAAGCCGTTAAATTATGCTTCAGTTGTGGTCGTATTGGATAATAAAGATCGTTTCATCCAGCAGGCTGCAGATGAGATTCGTGTAGAACGCCATATTTATCGCAGTGGAGACAGTGAGTATAAAATTGATGGCAAAAAAGTGCGCTTGCGAGATATTCATGACTTGTTTATGGATACTGGACTTGGACGAGATAGTTTTTCTATTATCTCTCAAGGAAAGGTAGAAGAGATTTTCAACAGTAAGCCAGAAGAGCGCCGTGCTATTTTTGAAGAAGCAGCTGGAGTGTCGAAATATAAGACCCGCCGTAAGGAAACCGAAAGCAAGCTAACTCAAACACAGGATAATTTGGATCGTTTGGAAGACATTATTTTTGAGCTAGATAGTCAAGTAAAGCCGCTTGAAAAGCAAGCTACGGTAGCTAAGCAATTTTTGAAATTAGACGAAGAACGGCGAACTCTTTATTTGGATGTATTGATTGCCCAGATTGTCGAAAATAAAATGCGGCTGAATACAACGGAGGGACAGCTAGCAGGCATTCAGCAGGATTTATCTGCTTATTACAATAAGCGAGATCAGCTGGAGCAAGAAAATGCTCTTCTAAAAGAAAAACGACATGCTTTGCAAAAACAAATGGCAGATGATCAAGCAAGTCTATTGGAATTAACACGTTTAATCAGTGATTTAGAACGTCAAATTGAAGTTTCAAAATTGGAGTCTAGTCAAGCTGCCAGCAGTCGGAAAGAAACTGAAGAACGTTTACAGGGACTAGAAGAAAAACGAGCTGTGGCTCAAAAAGAATGGCAGGAAAAAAATGAGCAACTGATCGATTTTTCGAAAGAGTTAGAACAAAATCAACAGGCTATTCATAAATTGGAAGCTGAAATTGAGACTTTTTCGAATAATCCCGATCAGATGATTGAAAAATTACGTGGCAAATTTGTCCAATTGATGCAAGAAGAAGCAGACTTGTCAAATGACTTAACTGCTTTGGAAAGCCGTTTAGCCAATGAATTGCAATTATCTGAAAACAAGCAAGCAGAGTTTGCCAAGTTACAAGAGAATTTAAAAAATATACAAGCAAACGAGCAGAGTCAACTAGAAGATTTGGAAACAGCTCGACAGTTGGTTCAGCAGTTGTTGGTAGATTACCAGGAGCAGCTTAAGAGAGTTCAAAGTGTGAAAGAAGATTATCAACAAAATCAAGCAGCAATGTTTGATATGATGGATGATGTAAAGAATAAAAAGGCACGCATTGGTAGTTTAGAAGCTATTTTAAAAAATCACAGTCATTTCTATGCTGGGGTAAAAAGTGTGCTGCAAGAAGCAGATCGATTAGGTGGAATTATTGGGGCTGTCAGCGAGAAATTGAGCTTTGACCCACATTATCAAACGGCACTTGAAATTGCGCTTGGAGCAAGTAGCCAGCATATCATCGTTGAAGATGAGCCGGCAGCGACACAGGCAATAGAATTCTTGAAGCGCAATCGAACAGGACGGGCGACTTTTTTGCCATTAACAACGATTAAAGCACGCCATTTGCCAGATCATCATCGAGCGATCATTGAAAAGAGTACTGGTTTTCTTGGTCTAGCTTCATCTTTGGTGCGTTATGATATGAGTTTAGAGCATATTTTCCAAAACTTGCTGGGAACGACAGCGATTTTTGATACGATAGAAAATGCCAGAGCAGCTGCTCGCAAAGTTCGTTATCAAGTACGAATTGTTACGCTGGATGGAACAGAGTTGCGAACAGGTGGTTCTTATGCGGGTGGTGCTCATCGGAATAACAATACGATTTTCATCAAGCCGGAGCTGGAAGCTTTGCAAAAGGAACTTTCTGAGAAGAATGTGATCTTAGCAGAACAAGAGAAGAGAGTGGAAGATTTGCACACGCTGTCAATTCAATCCACGAATCTTTTGGAAGAAATAAAAACAGATGGCGAGGAAGCACGGTTAGCCGAACAAAAGGCTCAATTTGCCTATGAGCAAACACACAAACAAGTTGAAGATTTATCTGAGCTTCTGACTTTGCAAGAACGCGAGCTATCTCGCGAGGTGCTTCCTGACATGGCAGAACAAAAAGAAACACTAATCAGGCGTCTTGCAGAGATTGAGCAGGAAAAAACAGAAACAGAAACAGAAATTGAACAGATTAAGTCAGATAAAGACGCTGTTCAAGCGCGTCTAGATAAATTAACAGCACGCTTATCTGATCTTCGTTTGGCTCGTACGGAAGTGACAGGTCATCAGCGTTATGTTCAGGCAGATCTCACCCGTTTATCTCATGAACAAGCTGAATTGGATAAAGAGATTTCAACTTTACAATTCTTGATGGAGCAAAAGGAAGAGACGGTTGCAAAAGTAGATATTGCTATCTTAGAAGAGCAGTTAGCAAAGGCAATGCAAGAAAAGACAGCTTTGAGTCAAGCAAGCATTCGTCATCAGTTTGAGTTGGACGATTTGGAAGGTCAAACCGAAGACATTACGAGTCATTTGGAACAAGTGCGCCACCAAAATGAAGATTTAATTCGCAAACAAGCCAAAACAGAAGCTGAAAAAGATAAGGTTGCAGACGTCCTTCGTCGTCTTCTGACGAATTTGACAGATGATTATCAAATGTCTTTTGATGAAGCTAGCAAACAGTCTCACCCACTAGAAAATCTAGCTGTTTCTGAAACCAAGGTCAAGGACTTAGAAAAAGCTATTCGGGCACTAGGCCCAGTCAATCTTGATGCGGTAGAGCAATTTGAAGAAGTCAGTCAACGCCTCCATTTCCTCAATACTCAGAGAGATGACGTACTCTCTGCGAAAAATCTGCTTTTGGATACCATCGAAGAAATGAATGATGAAGTAAAAGAACGCTTCAAAACAACTTTTGAAGCAATTCGTGAGAGTTTCAAGGTGACTTTCAGACAGATGTTTGGCGGTGGTTCAGCTGATTTGATTTTGACCGAAGGTGATCTTCTGACCGCTGGGGTAGAAATCTCAGTACAACCACCTGGTAAGAAAATTCAGTCGCTCAATCTGATGAGCGGAGGAGAAAAAGCTCTGTCAGCTTTGGCATTACTCTTCTCCATTATCCGTGTCAAAACGATTCCATTTGTCATTTTGGATGAGGTGGAAGCTGCACTTGACGAAGCCAATGTCAAACGTTTCGGAGACTATCTCAATCGTTTTGATAAGGACAGCCAGTTTATTGTGGTGACCCATCGTAAGGGAACAATGTCTGCAGCGGATTCTATCTATGGAGTGACCATGCAAGAATCTGGTGTGTCAAAGATTGTTTCCGTTAAATTAAAAGATTTAGAAAGTATGTAAAATGAATATAAAATTAGTTGCAACAGATATGGATGGCACCTTTTTAGATGACAAAGGTCAGTTTGACATGGTTCGACTTAAGAACTTATTGCTTCGTTTTAAAGAAAAAAGTATCTATTTTGCAGTAGCCAGTGGACGCGGTTTGCTGTCATTAGAAAAGCTATTTGAGGATGTGCAAGATGAGATTATCTTCATTGCTGAGAATGGTAGTTTGGTAGAATTTCGTGGAAAAGATCTTTATGAAGCAACAATGTCTAAGGATTTTTATCTATCAGCTTTTGAGAAATTAAAAACATCTCCATATATCAATATCAATGAATTGCTTCTGACAGGGAAAAAAGGTTGTTATGTCTTGGAGACAGTTGATCCAGCTTATTTAGCTTTCAGCACTCATTATAATGAAAATATCCAAAAAGTTGCTCGCTTGGAGGATATTACAGATGAAATTTTCAAATTTACCACCAACTTTTCTGAAGAAACAGTTGCTGCTGGTGAAGCTTGGGTTAATCAACACGTTCCTGGTGTCAAAGCCATGACAACAGGCTATAAGTCAATTGATATTGTTCTAGACTATGTGGATAAAGGAGTTGCTATTGTTGAATTAGCGAAAAAGCTAAATCTTGAGATGGATCAGGTCATGACATTTGGAGATAATCTGAATGACCTACACATGATGCAAGTTTCTGGTTATCCTATTGCCCCTGAAAATGCTCGTCCAGAGATTTTGGAAGTAGCCAAAGAGGTCATCGGACACCATGCAGCGCATTCAGTCATGACTTATATGGAGGGCTTATAATGGTAGATATAAAATTGATTGCTCTAGACTTAGATGGAACATTGCTAAATTCTGACAAAAAAATTTCTGCTCGAAATTTAGCAACTCTTAAACTGGCACAAGAACAAGGAATCAAGGTTGTTTTAACGACTGGTCGACCTCTTAAAGCAATGGAACTTTTCTTAAACGAATTGGGTGTTGCTAATCAAGAGGATGAATACACCATTACTTTTAATGGTGGTTTGGTGCAACGCAACACAGGTGAAATTCTTGATAAAACAGTTTTTGCTTATGATGATGTGACCCGTATTTTTGAGGAAACAGAAAAGTTGGGCTTGCCGTTAGATGCGATTTGTGAAGGGACTGTTTACCAAATCCAGTCAGATCATGAGTCGCTTTATCAAACTTGTAACCCTGCTTTAACATTTGAGTCTGTTTCATTTGCAGATTTATCTAGCCAACAAACTTATAATAAATGTGTGACAGCTTATGCACCAGATCTACTTGATCGTGGTATTGCTCAATTTTCGTCTGACTTATTTGACAAATATGAAATTTTTAAGTCACGTGATATGCTGTTAGAATGGTCTCCAAAGAATGTTCATAAGGCAAATGGCTTAGAAAAATTGATTAGTCATTTAGGAATTGAACAAAGTGAAGTCATGACTTGCGGAGATGAAGCAAACGACCTATCTATGATAAAATGGGCAGGGCTTGGTGTAGCTATGCAAAATGCAGTAGCAGCAGTCAAAGAAGTTGCCAATGTGGTGACGCCGATGACGAATGATGAAGATGCTGTTGCTTGGGCTATAGAAAAATATGTACTGAAATAAAGGAGGAATCTGATGGGGTTATTTAATCGCCTTTTTGGTCGCCAAAAAGAAGAAAAACCAGTTGAAAATATTCTTGAAGAAGCTGTACCAACAGTACCAGAGGATAATCAAGGAAAGAATCTAGAAATAGCAGAAAAGGATTCTGTAGAGAATGCGCAATCTGAGAATCTAGATGAACAAAAGCTCCAGACAGAACTAAAAGAACGGCTTGCTGAGGATAAAACGCGTCTTGAAACCATTCAAGAAAAAGTAGAAGAAATAGACTCGGATATGGTCGAGACAGAAGCAAGGATAGAGTCAGATGAAAGAGATTCACAAGTTCCAGAAAGCCATGCCTTGCAAAGTGAAATGGCAGATTCACAACCCGTAAACAAAGAAAAATCTTTTTCTCAGACTCTAACCCAGCAAGCAGGTGCTGCTGATTTACAGGCTCGTTTAGTGGAAGCTAGACGACTACAAGCAGAACAAGAAAAAATGAGGCAACTGGACGAAGCGAATGCAGCAAGTGCAGAAACAATCTCGGAAAACTTTTCTAGCCTAACATCAACTAATGAAGCAGTTGATGCAAATTCATCTATTCAGGAAGAAACGGTTCAGGAAAAGTATGACCGCAGTCTCAAAAAGACGCGGACAGGATTTGGAGCCCGCCTTAATGCTTTTTTTGCAGCTTTCCGTTCTGTAGATGAGGAATTTTTTGAAGAGTTAGAAGAACTCTTGATTACGAGTGATGTTGGGGTGCAAGTTGCCTCCAATCTGACTGAGGAATTACGCCAAGAAGCTCGCCTTGAAAATGCTAAAAAACCAGATGCCCTTCGTCGGGTCATCATCGAAAAGTTAGTAGACATCTATGAAAAAGACGGTCAATTTAACGAAAAAATTAATTTACAAGACGGTCTGACAGTTATGCTTTTTGTAGGTGTGAATGGAGTTGGAAAGACCACTTCCATCGGGAAATTGGCTTATAAATATAAACAAGCTGGCAAAAAAGTTATGTTAGTTGCAGCAGACACTTTCCGTGCAGGAGCTGTTGCTCAACTGGTGGAATGGGGACGTCGAGTAGATGTTCCTGTTGTGACAGGTCCAGAAAAGAGTGATCCAGCTAGTGTTGTTTATGATGGCATGGAGCAAGCAAAGGATGAAAATGTAGATATTCTCATGATTGATACAGCTGGACGTTTGCAGAACAAAGATAATCTCATGGCAGAGTTGGAAAAAATTGGACGAATTATTAAACGGGTAGATCCTGTTGCGCCGCATGAAACTTTCTTAGCTCTGGACGCTTCGACGGGACAAAATGCCCTTGTTCAAGCGAAGGAATTTTCAAAGATTACGCCAGTAACGGGGATTGTTTTGACAAAAATTGATGGAACTGCGCGTGGTGGTGTCGTTCTTGCAATCCGCCAAGAACTCGATATTCCAGTTAAACTGATTGGATTCGGAGAAAAAATTGACGATATTGGAGTATTTAACTCTGAAAACTTTATGAAAGGGCTCTTGGAAGGATTGGTATAAGAAAAAAGACTTGCAATTCATTCATTTTGCAAGTCTTTTGCATATATTTACGTTAACCCAATCGTCCTTCTTTGCGATAGGTTTCGTCTGGTTGCCAATTCCAATGAGCTTCAAATTGGTTAAGGAGATCAAAGCTAGCTTTGGGTCCCATAGTACCTGATTTGTACTGATGAAGAGGGACTTCGTTGTTTGCCCACAGGGATTCAATGCGATCAATCAATTCCCAGCTAGAACGTACTTCGTCCCAATGGCTGAAATTGGTTGAGTCATTGTTTAGCACATCGTAGATGAGCTTCTCATAAGGTTCTGGTGATGCGCCAGAAGCGGTTGCATCTGTACGATAATCAAGTGTCAGCGGAGCTAAGTTAAATTGCTCGCCTACTTCTTTGCCATTCATGCTAAGTGAAAATCCTTCAGTCGGCTGAATGTAAATCGTCAGTACATTTGGTTGAAGCGAGGAGCCGAAAATAGATTCTATTTGTTTGAAAACAATGTTGACATGGGTTCCTTTGGCAGTGAGACGTTTTCCAGTACGAAAGAAGAATGGCACACCACGGAAACGATCGCTGTCCACAAAGAACGCACCAGAAACAAAGGTTTCAGTGGTAGACTCTGGCTCAACATTTGGTTCACTGCGATAGGAAATATATTTTTTTCCGTCCACTTTTCCAGAAGTGTACTGACCACGAATGAAGAGTTTTTTCAGGTCATTATCGGTGGATTTGTGCAAGTGCTTGAAAACCTTAATTTTTTCAGCCCGAATGTCATCTTTAGTAAATGCTTTGGGCTTATCCATAGCAAGTAAAGACAGGAGTTGAAGCGTATGATTTTGCACCATATCACGCAGGGCACCTGAATGATCGTAATAGCCACCGCGCTCTTCCACGCCTAACTTTTCCGCAAAGGTAATCTGTACATTGTCAATATAATCACGATTCCAGACATTTTCAAAAAGAAGATTAGCAAAGCGAATGGCAAAAATACTTTGAATCATTTCCTTGCCGAGATAATGGTCAATACGGAAAATCTGCTCTTCGTCAAATGTTGCTAACAAATCATCGTTTAGTTTGCTAGCAGAGGCAAGATCTGTGCCGAAAGGTTTTTCTACAATTAAGCGTTCAAATCCTTTCCCGTCTACAATTTGCTCGGATTTGAGATGTTTGGCAATCGTCCCAAAAAACTGAGGAGCCATGGATAGGAAGAAAAGTTTATTGTGTTCTGCTTGATAGTGCTCATTGAGATGATTTTGTAGTTTTCTTAATTCAATATAATGCTCGGTATCTTGGACATCGTGACTTTGGTAATAGAAATGGCTAGCAAAGTCTTGCGCTTGCTCAGGGCTGTCTGCGAGGTCTGTAATAGACTCAACCACGACAGATTCAAAATATTCCTTGCTCCAAGGTCTGCGAGCAGTTCCGATAACTGCAAAATGTTTAGACAAATTACCAGATCTATACAATCTAAAAAGAGAAGGATAAAGTTTTCTTTTTGCTAAATCTCCACTGGCACCAAAAATTGTAATAATCACTTTTGAAGACATTTTGAACACCTGTTTTCTAATATTTTATTTATTTTATCATAAATTGATTAAAATTTCTGAGTTTTGATAGCTCGAAATAAAGAGTAAAAGAGATAAAAAATAAGGATAACAAGGAAGAACAGGAGTAGAAAGACAAGATGCACACCGGTCGTTGTATTAGGAGATTGATTAACGATTATAGCAGCGATAGCTGTTCCCAAAGCACCGGCAAATGTTTGAGCCGTTTGAAAGAGTGCTGTAGCATCTGGTGATTTCTCACGGCTAATCTGTGAGACAGATAGAGCCATAGTGTTATTGAATGCCATATTACGCCCGATTGTAAAGAAAATATAAGTAAGAATAATCAGTGGTAGCGTTAAGGATTCCGTAAAGAATGCAAAAACGGAAATAGCTAAGAAAAAGAGAAGATTCCCACCATATAAGGAAAGTTTTGCTCCTTTGTTATCATACAATTTTCCTAAAAAAGGTGCTGAGAAAGCTCCCAACATTGTTCCGGGCAGCAGTGCAAAACCAGCAGCAGAGGTAGCTTCGTGTTTTACTAAAACTAAGAAATTAGGAATCAGAAAATTGGCTGATAAATTTGAAAATTGGTAAAGGAAGAACGGAATGATTCCAAGTAAAATAGCTGGATTTTTCAAAATACGAATATCTAAAAAAGGATGTTCCACTGTTAAACTTCTCCAAATGAAAAGTAGAAGTGATAATAAAAAGATGATGACGAAGCTCCAATTAAAACTACCTTCTTCTAAGCTAGAAATCATCATAATAGAAAAAGTCAGTGAAAGTGTAAGAAGCAAGAAAGAAATCCACTCAAAAGGACGTTTTTGTTTATTGGGGGTATTTTCTAAAAAGAAAAATCCTAGAATGAACGAGATGATCGAAACTGGCATGATGAATGTGTAAATCATGTGCCAATCAAACAAGCCAATCATAAAGCCGCCGTAAGTTGGACCAATTGCAGGTGCTAGGCTGATCACTAGCCCAGTCAGTCCCATATAAAAGCCAATTTGACTGCGTGGAATCCGTTCTACAATCAAGTTAAACATTAACGGTATGGCTATTCCAGTGGCAGCGCCTTGTAGAATCCGCCCTAGCATTAGTAGGGCAAAATTAGGAGCAAGCATCGCCACACCATTTCCGAATGTAAAAGTAACTAGGCTAGTGAAGAGAATTTTTCGTTCAGACCAGTTGTGTGCTAGTGTGGCTCCGAGTGTAATCGTAATGGAAACAGCAAGCAAGTAGCCTGTCGTAATCCATTGCAATGTGCCAAGGTCTGTATGAAACACTTTCATAAGATGCGGAAAAGTGACATTCATACTGGTTTCAGAAAGAATTCCAGCAAAAGCAATTAGTGCTGTGGCAAAAATGGATAGCAAGGTTTTTCTTGAAACAGGTTGGTTGTGTTCTGACATAGTATCTCCTAAAATTATAAATCTCTCTTATTTTATCATAATTGCTCAGAAAAGAGCATAATAGGAGACCTAGAGAAATAGTTCTCAGGTCTTCTTTTGTTTATTCAATATGGATTAAAAGACACGATAGACATAAGGATTGCTAGGCTTCTCAACTTTTTTGAAACTATCTACTTCAAGTATTGGCAAGCTTTGTCCTAGTTGTTTATGGTAACGAATCGTAATTTTCCCACTTGCTCTTATCCAGGTATTGTTTTCAAAATGTTCAGTATTTCCAGTTGTAAGAAGTCCATAAACCCCCGAATCGGCGATACAGTGAATAATACCAAAGCGGAACAAAAATTGACTTTTAGCATCACTTGGATCATTATAAACAAAACCGGTAAATTCTAGTCGTTTTCCAGCAAATTCATCTGGATAATCATAAAGAACTTCCATGACCTCCATATAATTTTCATTCGTAACAGAGATGGTATCTTTTTTCAGATATTTTTTGGCGGCTGCTCGCATTTCTTTCTCATAAGCACTTTTAGTGAAATAAGTGCTGGTATCAGGTTTTAGATACTGATTGGTAGTGCCTTCATCAGCTTGAATGTTTTTTGAACTACCGTCAGCTAACGGGAAATGGTAACCTTTAGCAGAAACGGTCGTAGAGTCTAAACTGACTGTTGGAAAGAAGAGAGCCACCAGCAACGGTACGATGAGAAAAGCAATACTAGCAAATTTTGCCGAACGACTCGTCAGATGGCTGTGTACTTTCATTTTTTTCATCCAGACAATGAGCTGGATAATGGCTAGCACGAAAGAAAGAACCATTGAAATATATGCCAAATAAGAAAAATGCATATTGATGTATTGATTGAGCTTGCCAGAAAGTTGCAAATACATGGTAATTTCAAAATAACCAGCTAAAATTAGAAAACGAATCATAGCACTACCCCCACAAGCCAAGAATAAATGACGACAACTAAACTAACAATTCCAATAAATTGCCAGATGAATCGTCCTTTGAGGTAATTTTTCATCATGAGGATATTTTTCACATCTAGCATTGGTCCAATGACGAGAAAAGCCAGAACTGGTGCTAAGCCAAAACTAGAAATGAGTGAGCTTCCGATAAAGGCATCTGCTTCACTGCAAAGTGAGAGAAGAAATGCAAGCACTATCAATAGTAAAATAGCCATAAGTGGTGTTGCACTAATGGAAGTCAGAATGCGTGTAGGTACATAGACTTGGACAATGCTGGCAAAGAGACAGCCAAAGACTAAGTAACGACCTGTATCGAAAAATTCGTCAATAGATTGCACAAACACTTGAAATACTTTCTGCGCTTGATTCAAATGAGAAAAGTCATGCTCATGCCGAATAACTCGATTTTCTTTTTGAATATTTGCAGTATTGAGAAAGCCAAAGAAAATTCCTAGAACAATTGCTACAACAACAGATCCAAAAGCTCTGAGTAACGCCATTTTAAAGGAATTTCCAAAAGCAGAGTAAGTTGCAAAGAGAACGATAGGATTGATAACTGGCGCTGTTACCATAAAAGGCACAGCCGTGTAACTCGGTACTTTCTTTTCCAAAAAGCGATTGATAATAGGGACAATTCCGCATTCGCAAGAGGGGAAAATAAAGCCGATAAACGTACCAAAGAAAATCCGACCCCATTTATTTTTAGGCAGATAGCGATAAACTTTGTCTGGTGTGATATAAACCTCTATAAAACCTGAAATAATGCTCCCAATCAGCACAAAAGGCAGTGCTTCAATAATAATGGAGAGGAAAATCGCACCGGCTTGCAGCACACTAGGCGGCAGTTGATGGAAAAAGTTCATGACTTTTTAGCCTTTTGCTCTTTTTTCATCTTTTTTTCTTTTTCATCAGGAAATTCTACTTTTTCAATTTTAGGTAACGTTGCAAATTCTTCGAACATTTTGTCTAAATCATCTGAACGCGTAAATTTAATAGCCATAGCAGCCTCCTTTTTCTTTTTTACTATTATACTATCATTTTGAAGATTATGGTGAAATAAAGTCACGAGAATCATTATCCGTTTGTGTACTAAGGCTTGGAATGTGGTATAATATTCCTTATGGAAACAAATATTATTGAAATCGCACAAAGTTTAAATGTTAGTCAAAAACAAGTTGAAAAAGTTCTTGAATTGACAGCTGAAGGCAATACCATTCCTTTTATTGCTCGTTATCGGAAAGAGATGACAGGAAATTTAGATGAGGTAGAGATCAAGGCAATTCTTGATTTGGATAAAAGCCTGACAAATCTCAAAGAACGTAAAGAAACAGTGTTAGCTAAGATCGAGGAGCAAGGAAAGCTGACGGATAAATTACGTGCGGCTATTGAAACAGCTGAAAAGTTGGCTGATGTGGAAGAACTTTATCTTCCTTACAAAGAAAAACGTCGGACAAAGGCTACGATTGCGCGTGCAGCAGGACTTTTCCCCTTGGCACGGCTTATATTACAAAATATTAGCAATCTTCAAGAAGAAGCCATTGGTTTAACTAGTGAAGCATTTCCAACGGCAGAAGCGGTTCTATCTGGAGCTGTAGATATTTTGGTGGAAGCCATTTCAGAAGATGCCCAACTGCGTGCATGGACCTATCATGAAATACTGAAAAATTCAAGCATTGTTTCAACTTTGAAAGATGCAAATTTGGACGAAAAGCAAGTATTTCAAATTTATTATGATTTTTCTGAAAAAATTGCGGATATGCAAGGTTATCGGACCTTAGCTTTAAATCGGGGTGAAAAGCTAGGTGTTCTTAAAGTTGGTTTTGAACATAATGTAGAAAAAATCATCCGCTTTTTTGAATTACGGTTTAAGATTAAAAATAACTACATTCATGAAGCAATCCAGCAAGCAGTGAAAAAGAAAATCATTCCAGCTATGGAACGTCGAATTCGAACAGAATTAACTGAAACAGCGGAAGACGGTGCTATTCAGCTATTTTCAGACAATCTTCGTCATCTGCTCTTGATTGCGCCACTCAAAGGGCGCGTAGTACTCGGTTTTGACCCAGCTTTCCGGACAGGAGCTAAGCTAGCAGTCGTAGATGCAACTGGAAAAATGCTGACAACTCAGGTTATCTATCCTGTTCCGCCAGCAAAAGCAGCACAAATTGAAGCTTCTAAGCGAGAACTGTCAGACTTGATTGAACAATTTGGCGTTGAAATTATCGCTATTGGAAATGGAACAGCCAGTCGAGAAAGTGAAGCGTTTGTTGCTGAAGTGCTGAAAACTCATCCCAATGTCAGCTATGTTATTGTAAATGAAAGTGGTGCATCTGTTTATTCAGCTAGCGAATTAGCGCGGCATGAATTTCCTGATTTGACTGTTGAGAAACGTTCGGCTATCTCGATTGCCCGGCGTTTGCAGGATCCGCTTGCAGAGTTGGTTAAAATTGATCCAAAATCAATCGGTGTTGGGCAATACCAGCATGATGTTAGTCAGAAGAAATTATCTGAAAGCTTGGATTTTGTTGTAGATACCGTTGTCAATCAGGTTGGCGTTAATATCAATACTGCAAGTCCTTCTCTTCTCTCTCATGTAGCAGGATTGAACAAAACGATTTCTGAAAATATTGTCAAATATCGTGAAGAAGAAGGTATGATTCATTCGCGTGAAGATATTAAAAAAGTGCCTCGCTTGGGTGCTAAAGCATTTGAACAGGCAGCAGGTTTCTTACGGATTCCCGAAAGTGACAATATTTTAGACAATACAAGTGTTCACCCAGAGAGTTATCCAGCTGTTGAGAAATTATTCCAAATGCTAGCAATTAAAGACTTGAATCAAGATGGTCAGGAAAAATTACAGTCATTGGATGTAGCCAAGGTAGTTACCGACTTGGGAATAGGGGAAGCAACACTTAAAGACATCATTGCAGACTTACTCAAGCCAGGTCGAGATTTACGTGATTCGTTTGATGCACCAGTTCTTCGTCAAGATGTTCTTGATATAAGAGATTTACAAATTGGACAAAAATTAGAAGGTGTTGTACGTAATGTCGTTGATTTTGGTGCTTTTGTGGATATTGGTATTCATGAAGATGGCTTGATTCATATTTCGAAGCTCAGCAACAGCTATGTCAAACATCCAAGTCAAGTTGTCTCTGTCGGTGACTTGGTAACCGTTTGGGTAGATAAATTGGATATAGAAAGAGAAAAGGTCAATCTTTCCTTGGTATCGCCACATGAATCTAACTAACTATGTTAGACAAGTTTCTTTGGAAGATTTTGGCAAGGAATTTCATCATGAAGCTGATTGGAACAAGCGTCTCCTCTCAACGGGCGGACGCTTTTTTCCAAAAGACGGTCATCTCGATTTTAACCCTAAAATCTATGAACAGTTTGGCTTAGAAACCTTCCGAAAAATTGTTCGTCATGAACTTTGTCACTATCATCTTTATTTTGAAAAGAAAGGCTATCGACATAAGGATCGAGATTTTAAGCAATTATTGAAAGCTGTGAACGGTTTGCGCTACGCACCAACTTTATCAAGACAACCAACTGCAAAAATTCTTATTTACCAATGTCTGCATTGTCATGCACAGTACCATAGAAAAAGACGGATCAATACTGCTCAGTATTGCTGTGGCAGTTGCCAAGGAAAACTCATTTTTGTCAGACAGTTGCAGTCTTAATGACTATTTTGGAGAAATAATCAGAAATCCGCCTAGGGACGGATGGCGTGATGACTAAAATGTGCTACACTAGATTTAGTATCAATGAAAGAGGCTAAATGATGATGAAAACAAAATTTTATAAATTACGCCGAAATAGCGCTGTATCAGGAGTCTTGGCTGGTTTGTCTGACAAATTCGGTTTGGACGTTGGGCTTGTTCGCTTTTTATTCGTTTTATTTACTATCTTTAACTTTGGCTTAGGGATTATCATCTATATTATCTTAGCCGCTGTGATGCCTTACAAGGAAGATGTAGAAGAAGAAATGTATGGAACAGGACCTCGTAAGCGCAAAGAAGCAGAAGCTATCAAAGAAGAAGATGGTTGGTTTTGGTGACTATAATAGAACGAGACTTTGTTTATATATGTAAAAAGGGGGTCAGGAAATGGACTCTCTTATTTTTGAAGGAGAAGAGATGGAATATTGGGATGCTTATGATGAGTATCGGGAAAAGGTTGGATATAAATTGCTCAGAGGAGAAGAGATTCCGGAAGGGAAGTACCATCTTTGTGTCAATGTCTTTGTTCGTCATATAGATGGGGAATTTCTCTTAATGCACCGCAGTCCAAAAAAAGAAATTCATCCTAATTATTATGAGTTTGGTGCAGGGGGAAGTGTGCTGGCTGGTGAAGATAGCATGACCGCAGCCTATCGTGAATTGTGGGAAGAAACTGGTCTAATTCCTAGAGAACTACAACTGATTGAGAAAGTGACGTCATCTAACGATCGCTGTCATTTTGATTTTTATGAGGCCATCGTGGCAGAGAAAACGGTGAGGTATCAAGAGAGTGAAACGGATGGTCACATTTGGTTGAAGTCTAGTGAGCTTCTATATTTTATGGATCGGTATCCTGTATTTCAAAATCAAAAACAAATTGTAGAACAAATGATTCAGTCAGAGGATTGATGGGTACTACAGATGTTTGAATCCATTTTCTTTGCAAAATCAAAGATGAAACTCTCTTTTAGTCTGAAAATTTGCTATAATAGATAAAGAAATTATCAAAGGGGAAAAATATGGCTGTAAGGATCAAAGATCTATTAAAAAAAGTCAGATTAAATGTGGTTTATGGTGATGAGAAAATGTTGGAAAAAGAGATTACAACATCTGATATTTCTCGTCCTGGACTTGAAATGACAGGTTATTTTGACTATTACACACCAGAACGTATCCAGCTAATGGGAATGAAAGAATGGTCTTACTTGATGAAGATGACCTCTCACAATCGCTATCAGGTTTTACGGAAAATGTTTGAACGAGACACTGTTATGATTGTGGCGCGTGATCTGAAAGTACCTGATGAGATGTTGAAGGCTGCAAAGGAAAATAAAATTGTTGTTCTCAGCAGCCGCACACCGACGAGTCGTTTATCAGGTGAAATTTCTAGCTATCTAGATTCACGTTTGGCTGAACGAACCAGTATTCATGGCGTTCTAATGGATATTTATGGCATGGGTGTTCTGATACAAGGTGATAGCGGAATTGGAAAAAGCGAAACTGGACTGGAGCTAGTTAAACGCGGGCATCGTTTAGTCGCAGATGACCGTGTGGATATCTACGCGAAAGATGAAATGACTCTCTGGGGTGAGCCAGCTGAAATTTTGCGCCATTTACTTGAGATTCGTGGCGTTGGGATTATTGATGTTATGAGCCTTTATGGGGCAAGTGCTGTAAAAGATTCATCACAGGTTCAGTTGGCTGTTTATCTGGAAAATTATGATGTCAATAAAACGTTTGACCGCTTGGGAAACAATGGTGAGGAGTTTGAAGTATCAGGTGTAGCGATTCCAAGAATCCGCATTCCTGTGAAAACGGGTCGCAATATTTCGGTAGTGATTGAATCGGCAGCGATGAATTACCGCGCAAAAGAAATGGGCTTTGATGCAACGAAGACTTTTGAGGAACGCTTAACCAATCTTATTAGTAAAAATGAGGTGGCTCATGATTAATCCAATTGCATTTAAGATAGGGTCTTTTAGTATTCGTTGGTATGCGATTTGTATTGTGACAGGTTTGATTTTAGCTGTCTATCTAGCTATGAAAGAAGCACCAAGGAAAAAGATTATTCCAGATGACATTCTTGATTTTATTCTTGTTGCATTTCCTCTGTCGATCGTTGGGGCTCGCATTTACTATGTCATTTTTGACTGGAACTATTATGCTAAAAATCCTGCTGAGATTTTTGCTATTTGGCACGGGGGAATTGCTATTTATGGTGGTTTAATTACTGGAGCGATTGTCTTATATTTCTTCTCCCAACAAAAATTTATTAACACACTAGACTTTTTAGATATTGCTGTTCCAGGTGTAATGATTGCTCAAAGTCTTGGGCGTTGGGGCAATTTCTTCAACCAAGAGGCTTACGGAGCGATTGTTAAACGTTTGGATTACTTGCCAAGTTTTATGCGCAACCAAATGTATATTGATGGGCATTATCGGCAACCAACTTTCCTTTATGAGTCGGTTTGGAATTTGTTAGGATTTGCTTTAGTGATGGTTGCGAGAAGAAAGAAAAATTTCCTCAAACGTGGAGAAATGACTGGATTTTATCTTATTTGGTATGGAATAGGTCGCATGGTGATTGAAGGCATGCGAACAGATAGTCTCATGTTTGCGGGCTTGCGTGTGTCACAATGGTTGTCTGCTGTTCTAGTGGTCGCAGGAATTATTCTTATCATTTACCAAAGAAAAAAAGTAGATACCCCTTATTATTAAAAAGTTAGGAGAAAAAGATGCTTGAAATTGCTTATAGTTTAGTGGCCCTTGCTTTGATTGCTTTGATTGTTTACACGATTTTCTTAGTCAGGAAAATCTCAACTGTCGTTGATGAAACAGAAAAAACAATTCAGGTATTGACAACGGATGTCAATGTGACACTCTATCAGACAAATGAATTGTTAACTAAAGTGAATGTTTTAGCAGATGATATTAACGGGAAAATGACAACAATTGATCCACTTTTCACTGCAGTTGCAGATTTGTCAGAGTCAGTTTCAGATTTAAATGATTCTGCTCGTCATTTGAGTAAAAAAGCTGCTACAGCAGGTAAAAATAGTGTAAAAGCTGGCACAACTTTATCGATCTTACGGATGATTACAAAACTATTTAAAAAATAAGAAAGAAGGTTTATTATGGGTAAATTTTCATCAATCCTTTTAGGAACACTCTCTGGAGCAGCTGCAGCTGTATTCCTCACTAGTAAAAAAGGAAAAGAAGTGACAGTCAAAGTTTCTGATTTCATGAATGAGGTCAAAGAAAATCCAGAGAATGTTAAAGATCAAGTAGTACAAAAAGCCAATCATTTCTCTAATCAAGCTGTCGAAGTTGTCAACCAAGCTAAAGAAAAGGTTGAGAGTGGAGAAATTACAGGTGAAACAATTCTTGGCTCTGTTAAAGAAGCGACGACACAAGTAGTTGAGTTTTCACAAGAGAAATTTCAAGAATGGCGAGAAAAAATGGCGCCAGAAGGGATTTCACCAGAAGAATTAAAAAAAACTGCTCCAGAATCAGCAGAAAAAGAAGATTCTCCTGAGGACATTGTCATTGATTTGACAGAAACTGAGGAAACAGAAATGGAAAACGAAGATAAAAAAATTGAGGATTAATACCTCAATTTTTTTATCTGTTTAACTGAATCGATTTGCATCACAATAAAAACAGTGCCTTTGAAAAAGCAGGCACTTCAATCCCAAAACTATTTATTTCTTTTTCGACGAATAAATGTTTGCTGCACTTTGATACACACTAAGCTAACAGCGATTGCCAAAGTAAAGGCTAGAAATGTATTTACTTTAATTGACAAAAACAAAAAACTAAACAAAACTGTCAAGATACAAAATGTAGCAATATTGACAAAAAATAGCAATTCTTTCAGATTTGGATTTGTTTTTGCTTCAGGAATATAATCTTGATAAAGGGGATATTGTTCTTGTTCTAGATAAGCGTAGTCCTCTTGATAGGACTGATATTTTCTTGCGGTCATGTTCTCTCTCCTTACAGTACTCTCTTATTTTACCATGATTTCAATTAGATAAATATTACATAACGATTACAAAACGGCTAAAAATGCTTTTCAATTTAAAAAATAGAAGTGAAATCAAAAATGTGGTATAATTTTAACATGGAAAAGATAATCATTACAGCAACTGCTGAGAGTATTGAACAAGTAAAAGAGCTTTTAGAAGTAGGTATAGATCGTATATATGTTGGTGAAAAAGAGTATGGACTTCGTCTACCCCATGCTTTTTCTTATGAGGAATTACGCCAGATTGCAGATTTGGTTCATAAAGCTGGTAAAAAGCTGACAGTAGCTGTCAATGCGTTAATGCATCAGGAAATGATGAATCATATCAAGTCTTTTCTTGATTTTTTAGTGGATATTCAGGCAGATTATATTACTGTGGGAGATGCTGGTGTGTTTTATGTGTTAAAACGTGACGGTTATTCGTTTAAGACGATTTATGATGCCTCGACTATGGTTGCCAGCAGTCGTCAGGTGAACTTCTGGGGACAGAAAGCAGGCGCTTCTGAGGCGGTTTTAGCACGGGAAATTCCATCGGCAGAATTGTTTAAAATGCAGGAAGTGTTAGAAATTCCTGTTGAGATACTAGTCTATGGTGCTAGCGTCATTCATCATTCTAAGCGACCGCTTTTGCAGAATTATTACAATTTCACTCATATTGATGACGAAAAGAGTCGTGAGCGTGACTTATTCTTGGCAGAGCCGAGTGATCCGAATAGCCATTATTCTATTTTTGAGGACAATCATGGGACACATATTTTTGCGAATAATGATTTGGATATGATGACGAAACTTGGAGAATTGGTAGAATATGGCTTCACACATTGGAAGCTTGAAGGGATTTATACACCGGGACGCAATTTTGTTGAAATTGCCAAACTCTTTGTGCAAGCGCGTGAATTGATTGAAACCAATCAATTGACACATGATCAGGCTTTCCTATTAGATGAGCAAGTTCATCAATTGCATCCCAAAAATCGTTTTCTAGATACAGGATTTTATGAGTATGATCCAGATCAGGTGAAATAAAGAAGACCGGTGGTTGCGAGTTGTGATTGCTTGTTTATCTTTCACAATCTATCATCTTTAGCTTGATTTCAAGCCCTTTTTACTATAAAATGAAAAAGCTAAGTACTAGAATTTAGAAAAGAGAGAATATGACAAAAACTTTGAAAAGACCAGAAGTTCTGGCGCCTGCTGGAACGTTGGAAAAACTGAAAGTTGCCATTCGTTATGGAGCGGATGCTGTTTATATTGGCGGACAAGCCTATGGTTTGCGTAGTCGTGCAGGAAACTTTACATTTGAAGAAATGGAAGAGGGCGTTCAATTTGCTCGTGAGCATGGCGCTAAAGTCTATGTAGCTGCGAACATGGTAACACATGAAGGAAATGAAGAAGGAGCTGGAGAATGGTTCCGCACTTTACGTGATATTGGAATTTCTGCCGTTATCGTGTCAGACCCAGCTTTGATTGCCATTGCTTGCACAGAAGCGCCAGGTTTGGAAGTGCACTTGTCAACACAAGCTAGCGCGACAAACTATGAAACGCTAGAATTTTGGAAAGATTTAGGTTTAACGCGTGTGGTTTTGGCACGTGAAGTTTCCATGGAAGAATTAGCAGAAATCCGCAAGCATACTGATGTTGAGATTGAAGCTTTTGTTCATGGAGCTATGTGCATTTCTTACTCAGGACGTTGTACCTTGTCAAATCACATGAGCATGCGCGACGCCAATCGTGGGGGATGTTCTCAGTCTTGCCGTTGGAAATATGATTTGTACGATATGCCATTTGGGCAAGAGCGCAAGAGTTTAAAAGGTGAAATTCCAGAAGAATTTTCCATGTCGGCTGTCGATATGTCCATGATTGATCATATTCCTGATATGATTAAAAATGGTGTGGATAGCCTGAAAATTGAAGGGCGTATGAAGTCTATTCACTATGTATCCACTGTTTCAAATTGTTATAAAGCTGCAGTTGATGCTTATCTTGAAAGTCCAGAAAAGTTTGAAGCAATCAAGCAAGACTTGGTCGATGAGATGTGGAAAGTGGCGCAGCGTGAATTGGCGACAGGATTTTATTATCATACGCCAACTGAAAATGAACAGCTTTTTGGAGCACGTCGTAAAATTCCGCAATATAAATTTGTAGCAGAAGTAGTGGCTTATGACCCTGCCACACAAACAGCGACTATTCGACAACGAAATGTCATCAATGAGGGTGACCTAGTCGAATTTTATGGTCCTGGTTTCCGGCATTTTGATGCAGTAATTACAGATTTACATGATTCAGATGGAAATAAAATTGATCGAGCTCCTAATCCGATGGAACTATTGACGATTTCCTTGCCACATCCAGTTTATCCAGGAGACATGGTACGTAGTCGTAAGGAGGGGCTGATAAATCTTTACAAAGAGGACGGAACAAGTGTCACGGTTCGGGCATAAAATTCACTTTGAAAAAGAGGTTGGAATTATATTTCTACCTCTTTTCATTTGTGAAAAATATTTTAAAAATCTTAATGTAAACGCTTGCTTTTTTAAAAAAGAAGGTGTACAATATAATTAAAGAAAGATAAGAAAGGACTGATTCCAATGGGTATCAGAACGTTCATATTTTAAATCGTTTATGATGTATTAGTTTCTATTTGCTAATTGTTTTTCTTAATTGGAGGTATTTGATAATATTTCTGAAGATAGCATGTAGTGGTTTGTAGAACTGCATCGCGTATCGAGAACGCAGTGAAAGAATAAAGAAGAATATTATTTGATGTAGTCGATAAAAGCTTTTTAATGATTTTCACGCTTTGGTAAAAAACCACTATTGTTTTAGATGAATAAACTTGTTTTTGATATATTGTGGACAAGAAAATCATTCTTTAATAAAATAACGATGGAATCATCATAAGAATCTCTTTTCAGAAAGTTATTTTCTGAAAGTCTATCTATCACTTATTAGCAAATAGAGACGGCTCCTAGCTTTCTGTAGAAATACAGTAACTAGGAGCTTTTTTGTATGCTCTCCTCTTTGAAAAAAATCATGAAAAGTAGTATAATAAATAAAATATGCAAAATACTTGCAAAACTGTAATTCGACTTGGGAAGCCAAGGGCCGTTAGTAAGAAAAATATGAAAAGGAGAATCAATGAGCAATATTAAATTGATTGCTTTGGGCGGTGTACGTGAAAATGGAAAAAATCTTTACATCGCTGAAGTGGATGAATCTATTTTTATCCTTGATGTCGGACTAAAGTATCCGGAAAATGAACAGCTTGGTGTGGACTTTGTCATTCCAAATATGGACTATTTATTTGAAAATAAGGACCACATTGCAGGGGTCTTTTTGACACACGGACATGCAGATGCGATTGGTGCCCTGCCTTATTTGTTGGCGGAAACAAAGGTACCTGTGTTTGGATCGGAATTAACGATTGAACTGGCTAAGCTATTTGTCAAAGGAAATGATACGGTTAAAAAATTCAATGATTTTCATGTGATTGATGAAGATACAGAGATTGACTTTGGAGGTACCATTGTATCTTTCTTTAAAACAACGCACTCCATTCCAGAGAGTCTAGGGATTGTCTTAAAAACGTCTGAAGGAAATATTGTTTATACGGGTGATTTCAAGTTTGACCAAACGGCTAGTCAGTCTTATGCAACAGATTTTGCGCGTTTAGCAGAAATTGGTAGAGAAGGCGTTCTAGCTCTTCTTAGTGATTCTGCAAATGCAGATAGTAGTATTCAAGTGGCAAGTGAAAGTGAAGTCGGCAAAGAAATCACCGATACGATTGGTGATTGGAATGGACGCGTCATAGTTGCAGCAGTTGCAAGTAATCTCTCGCGTATTCAACAGGTTTTTGAAGCCGCTGCTAAGACAGGTCGTCGTGTTGTGTTGACTGGGTTTGACATTGAAAATATCGTTCGGACGGCTATTCGCTTGAAGAAATTATCACTTGTAGATGAGCGTTTGCTGATTAAACCTAAAGAAATGTCTAAATTTGAAGATCATGAATTGATCATTTTGGAAACTGGTCGAATGGGTGAGCCTATCAATGGCTTGCGCAAAATGTCTATTGGTCGTCACCGCTATGTAGAAATTAAAGAAGGTGATTTGATTTACATTGTTACAACACCGTCTATCGCAAAAGAGGCCTTGGTAGCGCGCGTAGAAAATATGATTTATCAAGCTGGTGGTGTTGTTAAATTGATTACGCAAGATTTGCGGGTGTCTGGTCATGGAAATGAGCGCGATTTGCAACTGATGTTAAATCTCTTGCAACCAAAATTCTTGTTCCCAATTCAAGGAGAATATCGTGAATTAGCAGCGCATGCTAAAGCTGCAATGGCTGTTGGAATGCTGCCAGAAAACATTTTTATTCCAAAACGCGGTAGCATTATGGAATATGAAAAAGGAGATTTCTTGCTTGCCGGTGCAGTCCCTGCTGGCGATGTCATGATTGACGGAAATGCGATTGGTGATGTAGGGAATATCGTTCTTCGTGACCGCAAAGTTCTGTCTGAAGATGGTATCTTTATCGTAGCTATTACAGTGAACCGTCGTGACAAGAAGATTATTTCAAAAGCAAAAGTTCACACGCGTGGATTTGTTTATGTCAAGAAAAGTCGTGATATTTTACGTGAAAGTGCTGATTTAATCAATAATACAGTTGAAGATTACCTTGCGAAAGATAATTTTGACTGGGGTGAATTGAAGGGGGCTGTACGTGACAGTCTTGCGAAATACCTCTTTGAGCAAACCAAACGTCGTCCAGCCATTTTACCCGTTGTAATGGAAGTACGTTAAGCTGGCTAAATTAGTACATTTTATATAGCAAAAAATAATGGGGTCAGGACACATGTTCCAGCCCCTTTCCTACATTTATAGGAAAAGGAGATAAAATGGCATTTTTTGAAATAGAGTATCACTCAACAGTACTAGAAATGGAGCGTCGTGTCAATGTCATCTATCCTGATGCAGATGCAGTAGCTCCTAATCAGGTGACAGACACTGATATTCCCGTTCTTTACCTTTTGCATGGAATGGGCGGCAATGAAAATTCGTGGCGAAAGCGGACCAATATTGAGCGTTTATTGCGCCATACAAATTTAATTGTCATTATGCCGTCAACAGATCTTGCCTGGTACTCTAATACTGCTTATGGTTTGAACTATTACGATGCATTAGCAAAAGAATTACCTGAAATCATGCAACGGTTCTTTCCAAATATGAGCCGGAAACGTGAAAAAACATTTATTGCTGGCTTATCTATGGGAGGTTACGGGGCTTATAAAATTGCTTTGATGACGGATCGATTCTCTTATGCGGGGTCATTTTCTGGGGCAATCGGGATAGGCCTTGATGATATAGATATGGAAGAATTACCTGGTGGGAACCTCAGCTATTGGCAAGGTGTGTTTGGTGATTTGAAAGCAGCTGGTGTTGAGCAGCATTTCTTAACAACGATGGCAAAGAAGTCAGATAAAAGAACTAAATTCTATACTTGGTGTGGAGAGCAAGATTTTCTCTATCAAGCAAATGAAATAGCCGTCAAAAAATTACGCGAGTGTGGTTTAGATATTACGTATCATCATGCTCCAGGGAAACACGAGTGGTATTATTGGGAAAAGCAGTTAGAAGAATTTCTTAAATGGTTGCCAATTGGTTTTGAAGTAGAGGAACGCCTATCCTAAGTGTGTGGTGGTATCTTTGGTTCTTATATCTGACAGGGAATGATTTTTAGAGATTTGTCATTTCTTTTACAACCGTTTATTTTAAGAATTTTTTAAGTGAATCTCATTATACTTACTTTTTATCTTTTAGATTAGGAGGAGAGTATGAGATTTTTGTTTCGATTGATTTCAAGGTTATTTCGATTGCTCTGGCGATTGGTTTACACAGTTGCATCGACAGCACTTATTTTTGTAGGAATATTGTATATCGTGAGTCCTTCTAAAAGCAATTTTGCGACAGGGCTTCAGCAAGATGTGAACCAAATTTATCGATACGTAAGTGGACAAGATAGTCAGCTAGGTGTCAGGCAAAATGTGAAAGACCTAACCAAGCGGTTATCGGACGATCATGTTCATCAAGCCTCTGGTGTTCGGTGGGATAAGGCAAGCGCTACGGTTTATATAGAGACACAAGACGAAACATTTCGCTCAGCTTATCAGGAAGCTATTCGTGCTTGGAATCAAACGGGTGCCTTTACTTTCCAGATTGTAAATGATAAAAATCAAGCTAATATTGTAGCTACAGAGATGAATAATAGCACTGTCAGTGCGGCAGGCGAAGCAGAATCCAAAACCAATTTGCTGACCAAGCGTTTTACAAATGTAACTGTTCGACTAAATCGTTATTATCTATTAAACAGTCAATATGGCTACTCTTATGAGCGAATCGTAAACACAGCAGAACATGAATTGGGGCATGCGATTGGATTGGAACACAATGAAGAAAAATCTGTCATGCAATCCTCTGGTTCATTTTATAGTATTCAAGCAGTGGACGTTCAAACAGTAAAGGAGTTGTATCAATCATAAAATGTTAAAAAATATATTTAAAGTCATTAGATATTTCCCAGAGCAAGTTTTTTTGTTTGTCTTTAATTCTAGTATTTTTGCATGGTTATGGAAAAGTGGCTCTGATATTGCAAATCGTATTGGAGTGACAGCTGCGTGGCGAGAACATATTCCAGCTCCTATCCAAAGTTTTTTTGGCGAAAACAGTCAGGCAGTTCAAGGCTTTTTCAATCATTCAGCTGTTATGTGGTTGATTGGTTCTATGATGATCCTTTGGATAATCCGTTTTGTAAAAGGAATCATCAAATTAGTACTTTTTGCTTTGATTGTTCTATTAGGTGTTTACCTTGTGATGCAAAATCAAGAAATTTTACATACTTTTAGATGAAATGCGGCTTATCTTGACCGCATTTTTACTTTCTAGAATGGTAGTTGAGCCATGAATTTGCTATAATAGGTTTATGATTATTTTACAAGCAAATAAGATTGAACGCTCTTTTGCAGGGGAGCTTCTTTTTAACAATATTAACCTGCAGGTGGATGAGGGTGACCGGATTGCCCTCGTCGGTAAAAATGGAGCTGGGAAGTCAACCCTGCTCAAGATTTTGGTGGGCGAGGAAGAGCCTACTTCTGGTCAGATTAATAAAAAACGAGATCTTTCCCTGTCCTATCTAGCTCAGGACAGCCGCTTTGAGTCGGAGAATACTATCTACGACGAGATGCTGCTGGTCTTTGATGGCCTGCGTCAGCAGGAGAAGAGGTTGCGGCAGATGGAGCTGCAAATGGGAGAATTGGCAGGAGAAGAGCTGACGGCTCTCATGACTCAGTACGATCAGCTGTCAGAGGACTTTCGCCAGAAAGGTGGTTTTACCTACGAGGCCGATATTCGAGCTATTTTGAATGGTTTTAAGTTTGACCAGTCCATGTGGCAGATGAAGATTTCTGAGCTTTCGGGCGGGCAGAACACCCGTCTGGCTCTGGCTAAGATGCTGTTGGAGAAGCCAGAACTGCTAGTGCTGGACGAGCCGACCAACCACTTGGATATCGAGACCATCGCTTGGCTAGAAAATTATTTGGTAAATTATAAAGGTGCCTTAATCATCATCAGCCACGACCGCTATTTCCTAGACAAGGTTGCGACTATCACGCTGGATTTGACCAAGCATTCATTGAATCGCTATGTGGGAAATTACTCTAGCTTCGTGGTTCAAAAGGAGCAGAAGTTGGCCACTGAAGCTAAGAATTACGAAAAGCAACAGAAAGAAATTGCTGCGCTAGAGGACTTTGTCAATCGCAATCTAGTCCGAGCCTCCACTACCAAGAGGGCTCAGTCTCGACGCAAGCAGCTGGAAAAGATGGAGCGTTTGGACAGACCGGAAACCGGTGGCCGCTCGGCTAATATGACCTTCAGATCTGATAAGGTTTCAGGAAATGTTGTGCTGACCTTGGGAGACGCAGCTATTGGCTACGGCGAGGAAGTCCTGTCAGAGCCGATTAACCTTGACATTCACAAGTTTAATGCGGTAGCTATTGTCGGGCCAAATGGGATTGGAAAGACGACCTTGATTAAATCACTAATCGGTCAAGTGCCCTTCATCAGAGGCAAGGAGCAGTTGGGGGCTAATGTGGAAGTGGGCTACTATGACCAGACCCAGAGCAAACTGACTCCCAGCAATACGGTTCTCGATGAGCTATGGAATGACTTCAAACTGACGCCAGAGGTCGAGATTCGCAATCGCTTGGGAGCCTTTCTCTTTTCAGGTGACGATGTCAAGAAGTCGGTCGGCATGCTGTCGGGTGGAGAGCGGGCGCGGCTGCTCTTAGCCAAGCTGTCTATGGAAAACAACAACTTCCTCATCCTGGACGAGCCGACCAACCACCTGGACATTGACAGCAAGGAAGTGCTGGAAAATGCCCTGATTGACTTTGACGGCACCCTGCTCTTTGTCAGCCACGACCGTTACTTTATCAACCGCGTAGCCACCCAGATTATCGAGCTTTCTGAGACAGGCTCCACCCTTTATCTGGGTGATTATGACTACTATCTGGAGAAAAAGGCAGAGCAGGAAGCCTTGCGTGAGGAGTCGGAGCAGGTCAGTCCTGACAAACTTGCCCCTGCCAATGAATATCAGCTTCAAAAGGAAAACCAGAAAGAACAGCGCCGGCTGGCCCGCCGCTTAGAGCAATTGGAAGCGCAAATCGAGGACTTGGACAGCCAGATCAGTCAGCTTCAGGAAGCTATGCAGGCTACTAATGATGCCAGTGAACTCATGGAGAGCCAGCAGCAAATCGACCAGCTGACCGCCAAACAAGAAGAAGCCATGCTAGAATGGGAAGAACTAGCGGAGAAGGTGTGAGAAGGAAAAAGAACCTGTGTAAGAATGCCTAGTTTCTGTGAGAAATGAGCTTGCCAGAGCTCAAAATACTTAATTTCACATGTGAAATCAGTCCTAAAAGAGTAAAACCCGAATTTTTATATATGAAATTTCTGATTCTGTGACAAAAAGATAAATCCTTCATGAAGAATTGTTTCCCTGAGAGCAAAAGACGAACTTTTACATGTGTTCTGAGATCTTTTCGAGGAAAAGAAAGCATTCTTCATGTAATCTAAGTTCTTTTAAAGAAAAGTCAGCCCGTCAGATTTTCTGAAAAGCTATTTTGGAGCAAAATGACTCTGTCAGATTTTCGGACGGTTGGTCTGAGAGCAAATCCCGAACTTTCTATTTTCGGACGAGTTCTTTTAGCAGAATCTGCCTTTTCCGATTTTCGGCCGAGAAGATTTTGACGAAATGAGCTTCGTCCGAAAGTAGAATCCGAACAAGGGGCGGTGAAAGCGGTTTTGAAAGAACGACTAGGGAAGCGAAACAGCAATTAAAGGAATTGAAGTGGTAAACAAATGGAAGATTTAGGAAAAGTTTTTCGTGATTTTCGTTTAAATGGACAGTATTCTTTGAAGGAAGCGGCGGGTCAGGTTTGCTCGACTTCTCAGCTGTCTCGTTTTGAGCTGGGTGAGTCGGACATGACCCTCTCGAAATTTTTAGATCTCTTGGATAATATTCATGTGACCCTTGAAAATTTTATGGACAAGGCACGGAATTTCCAGCAGCATGAGCACGTGGCCATGATGGGTAAGATTATCCCTCTTTACTACTCAAACGACATCAAGGGATTTCAAGACCTGCAAGCGGAACAGTTGGAAAAGGCCAAAGCTAGTAGCGCGCCTCTTTACTATGAACTGAATTGGATTTTGATGCAGGGCTTGATTTGTCAGCGAGACAGTCAGTTTCGCATGAGGCAAGAGGATTTAGATAAGGTGGCTGATTATCTTTTCCAAGTAGAAGACTGGACTATGTATGAGCTGATTCTCTTTGGCAATCTCTATAGTTTCTATGATGTGGACTATATCTACCGTCTGGGCAAGGAAGTTATGGAGCGGGAGGACTACTACAGAGAAATCGGTCGCCATAAGAGACTAGTCTTGATTTTAGCGCTCAATTGTTACCAGCACTGTTTGGAAAGTTGTTCTTTTGACAAGGCTAGCTATTTTGAGGCTTACGTAGAGAAAATCATTGGCAAAGGCATCAAACTCTATGAACGCAATGTATTCCTCTATATCAAGGGTTTTGCAGCTTATCAGAAGGGGCAGAAGAAGCAGGGAATCAAGCAAATGCAGGAAGCCATGTATATCTTTGAAGTGCTGGAACTACCTGAGCAAGTTGCCTATTATCAAGAGCATTTCGATAAGTTTGTTAAAGTATAATTTCCCAAATATGGGAAAAATAAAGAACCTCCCTCTATTCCTGATACAATAGTTTCAGAAATGGAAGGAGGTATTTTTATGAATAGACATGCAGCACAGCTGATTACACGGGCTGCTATCAATAAAATCGGAAATATGCTTTATGACTATGGGAACAGCATCTGGCTTGCTTCTTTGGGAGCTCTGGGACAGACTGTCTTGGGCATTTATCAGATATCGGAGTTAGTTACTTCTATCTTATTTAATCCTTTGGGTGGGGCCATTACGGATCGCTTTTCTAGACGTAAGGTACTGATGGTAACGGACTTGATTTGTGCTGGACTTTGTCTGCTGATTTCCTTTATCTCTAATGACCAGCTCATGATTGGAGCGCTGATTTTTGCCAATGTGGTTCAGGCCATAGCCTTTGCTTTTTCTCGGCCAGCTAATAAATCCTACATTACAGAAATTGTGGATAAGGAAGACATCGTGGCCTACAATTCTCATCTGGAACTGGCCTTGCAGGTTATCAGTGTCTCAGCTCCAGTTTTGTCTTTTATCGTGATGCAGTTTGCAAATCTGCGCGTGACTCTTAAACTGGATGCGCTGAGCTTTTTTCTGGCTTTTGCCTTGGTTTATTTTCTGCCCAATCATGAGCCAAGCAAGCAGCAGTCTCCCATCAATCTTGGAAATATCCTGATAGACATCAAGGAAGGGCTAGTTTATATCCGTCAGCAAAAAGAAATTTTCTTTCTGCTTTTGGTAGCTTCTGCAGTTAACTTTTTCTTTGCAGCCTTTAATTACCTGCTGCCTTTCACCAATCAGCTCTACGGAAAGACAGGCTCTTATGCAACCATTCTGAGTTTGGGAGCTGTAGGCTCAATCGTTGGAGCTATTCTAGCCAGTAAGGTCAGAGCTAGTATGGGAAATCTTCTTGTAGCCTTGTTATTGACCGGAGTTGGTGTAGCAGTAATGGGCGTCTCTGCTTTGCTACCGGTTCATCCATATTTTTCTTATTCTGGTAATCTTATCTGCGAGCTCTTTATGACTGTTTTCAACATTCATTTCTTCAGTCAGGTTCAGACCAAGGTGGACAAGCAGTATCTAGGCCGCGTTTTCTCAACGATCTACACGCTGGCAATTCTTTTCATGCCTCCTGCGACTTTTCTGATGATTCTCCTGCCGAGTGTCCACACCCTTTCCTTTCTTTTGATTGGTCTGGGTGTGATGGGACTGGCTTTTCTTTCCTATATCTGTCAAAAGAGAATACAAAAAAAACTAGGCTGGAGTGATTCCAGCCTAGTTTTCTGTATGGGAATTTTTAAGTGCTTCTTTGGTTTTCTTAAGCTCTTTTTTCAGCGAGAAGTTTTTCAGCATGCTGATGAGAAAGGTCGTGACAGAGCCTAGGAGCACTGAGACCAAAATCAAGATGATTAAGGGCAGTTTGAAGCTAAATAGGATAAAGCTAACATTGACACTCTGCATATTGGCCAAGGAAATACTGGCCACCAATAGAATGGTAATTAAAAGCAGGATATAGTGTAATTTTTCTTTCATAGTGATTCTCCTATTATCTATTCAAACTCTGCCTTGCTTTTGACATCTCCATATTCTTCTGGGATTTCTTGGGCTAGGATATCTTCATAAGCGGCTAGTTCAATATCTGAGCCATACTTGTTTTTCAGAGCGGTGGTCACCAGACGGTAGGCCAAGTTCGCATTGCGGGACAAGATGGGACCGTGGAAGTAGGAGCCAAAGACATTCTTATAGTGGACGCCCTCATTGCCGTCTTCTTGATTGTTGCCATTTCCATAGACGACTTTGCCCAGTGGTTTTTCATCATCGGAGAGGAAGGTCCGTCCTTGGTGATTTTCAAAGCCGTAGTAGGTCTCATTGAATTCTTCGTTATGAATCTTAATGTCGCCGATGTAGCGGTTATTTTTTTGATTGAGAGTATAATGTCCCATAATTCCAAGCCCCTCAATCCGCCGACCAGAAGCTTCGATGTAATATTGCCCTAGAAGCTGAAAGCCACCACAGATAGCTAACACCACGCCGTCATGATTGATAAATTCTTCCAAGCTCTCTTTTTTTGTTGGCAGGTCTCGTGCCACAATGGTCTGCTCGTAATCTTGCCCTCCGCCGAAAAATGCCAAATCATAGTAATCATTATCAAACTCATCTTCAAGTGATACAATATCAATCTGAACGCGAGCGCCTAGCTTTTCAGCTACATATTTGAGCATGAGAATATTACCATTATCACCATAGGTATTCATGAGATTGCCATAGAGATGGGCAATTTTTAAATAATAAGTATAATCCCGATTTTCAGGAGAAGTGAGGGATGTATAAACCATTAGTTCATCTCCTTTCTGACAACCTGATGAGAAGCAAGTAATTCACGAAATTCTAACATGGCGGTGTAGGTTGCTAAGATATAGGCATGTCTGGTTTTCTGATGTTTAATTTCTTCAAAGACTTGACTTAAATTAGCTACTTCATTGATTCGCTTGGCATCATAACCAGTAACTCGCAAGCGACGAGCAATTTCAGAATGACGAACGCCACCAGCAATGATATGCGAGATATCCATGTCTAAAATTTTCTCAAAATCAGCGTCCCAAATCCAGCTAGTATCAATGCCGTCTGCGTAGTTGGCGTTGAGGAGAACTGACAGACTGAATGAATAAGGAGCAAGCTTGATCATTTCTAGAGCTTGCGTAGCTCCAACGGGATTTTTAATCAGAACTAGCGTGCATTCTTTGTCGCCAATCTTGAAAGTTTCCTGACGTCCGAAAACGGCTCTACTTTTGTCAAAACCAGCCTTGATAGTAGCCGATTCGACTCCAAAGAACTGAGCAACAGAAACTGCAGCTAAAGCGTTGTAGATATTGTAAAGACCACCAATGTTGATGTGGTAACTTTGACCGTCAATGACAAATTCTGAACTGTTGTGTTGGAGGCTAGTCAATTGGGTCAGTTTGTAGTCTAATTCAGGACGTTTAAAATCGCAGTGCTCGCAAATATAATCGCCTAGATTGGCATAAGTATTGAGCTTGTATTTTAAAATATGCTGACACGTGGGACAGAGGATGCCCTCGGTATTATAATGAGCTAACTCAGCTTGCCCTTTTTTGGTGTCAAATCCATAGTAGCAGACAGGATTTTTCAAGCTGACCGAGTTAAAGAGTGGGCTATCACCATTCATCAGTACAGTAGCTTCAGGTACTTTCGCTGCAGCATCGAGAATCATTTGGTAGGTCGTGTAAATCTCTCCGTAGCGGTCCATCTGGTCACGGAAAATATTGGTAAAGACGAAAAGGCTCGGTCTGATATAATCACAGATGTGGGAGAGGCTAGCTTCATCAATTTCCAGCACAGCGATATTTTTGCCAGATTTCCCTTTTTTTGCAGTCAAGAAAGTTGTCGCAATTCCACTAATCATATTGGCTCCGCTGGGATTGGTCACAACCTCGCCAAAAGCCTCCTTGAGGATTCCAACTGTAAGAGCAGTGGTCAGAGTTTTACCGTTTGTCCCTGTAATCACCACCACTTCGTAATCACGAGCTAGTGTATTTAAAATGTCGTTGTCAAATTTTAGAGCAAGCTTTCCGGGTAAGGTCGATCCGCGCCCCAATTTACTTAAAACAAAGTGGGAGGATTTCCCTGCAAGTTTGCCAAATAATGTATTTATCTTCATAAGAAATATTTTATCATAAAAAGTAAAGAAGGTTACAGAAAAATATCTTGAAAAGTGATATAATAATTAAGAATGTTTTTAGGTTGAGAAAGAGAGGACACTGGAAATGAATTTTCAGCAATTGTCCAATCTCCAATATTGGTCTAGTTTATTTTCTAGTCCTTGGAGTATTGTCATCAATATCATCGATATTGCACTAGTTGCTTGGATTTTATTTTATTTTACAAAAGCAATCGCTGGCACTAAGATTATGATTCTCGTTCGAGGGGTTTTAATTTTTGTACTGGCTCAGATTCTTGCCAATGCAATTGGTTTAACAACGGTTTCTTGGTTAATCAATCAAGTCATTACCTATGGAGTTATTGCGGCTGTTGTGATTTTTACACCTGAGATTCGTACAGGTTTGGAAAGGCTGGGGCGTGCAACAGATTTGTTTTCGACAGCACCGATTAGCTCAGAGGAAAAAATGGTACAAGCATTCGTAAAAGCAGTGAATTATATGAGTCCTCGGAAAATTGGGGCTCTCGTTGCTATCCAAGGAAGCAGAACCTTACAAGAATATATCGCAACAGGGATTCCTTTGGATGCTGATGTGTCAGGTGAGTTGTTAATCAATATTTTCATTCCGAATACACCGTTGCATGACGGAGCTGTTATTGTAAGAGATAATAAAATAGCCGTTTCTTGTGCTTATCTTCCGCTTACAGAAAACACAGGAATTTCTAAGGAATTTGGAACGCGCCACCGTGCTGCAATCGGTCTTTCAGAAGTGTCAGATGCCCTTACTTTTGTAGTTTCGGAGGAAACGGGAGGTATTTCAATCACACATAACGGAGTTTTTAAACACGATCTGACCTTAGAAGAATTTGAAGCAGAATTGCGGAAAGTGCTGATTTCAGATGAACAACCAAAATCACCATTTAAAAATCGTGTGCTAGGAGGTTGGAAACATGAAAAATCGTAAGCAGATTTGGTATATCGTTTCTTCCATCTTTTTTGCTGCTGTTTTATTTATTTATGCAACAACGACAAATTACCAAAATAACTCAAGTGCTAGACAAACTACGTCTGAAACGTACACGAATGCCTTGCCTAGTGTCCCAATTGATATTAAATACAATAGTGAAAAGTATTTTATTAGTGGTTTTGCGTCCGAAGTATCAGTAGTGTTAACGGGTTCCAATCGTGTGACACTTGCTAGTGAGATGCAAGAAAGTACTCGAAAGTTTAAAGTTGTAGCGGATTTAACAAAAGCTACGGAAGGAACAAGAGAGGTACCTTTAGCTATTAAAAATTTACCAAGTGGGTTGACTGCGACTGTTACACCGGCTAAGATTACGGTGAAGATCGGTAAGAAGGCAAGTAAAACATTTGAAGTTAAAACAACGATTAGTTCTGCTCAGTTGGCAGATGGTTTAACGGTTGATCGGGTAAGTATTGCTGATAATAAAGTAACAGTCACAAGTGATGAAGATACTTTAGAAAAAGTTGATCATGTAGAAGCAGCTCTTCCCACAAGTGAAAAAATTTCGAACAATTATACCGGAACTGTGCCTTTGCAAGCGGTTGATGCTAGCGGAACAGTATTGCCGAGTGTGATTACCCCTTATGAGACAACGATAAAAATTACAGTAAAATCATCAAGCTCGTCTTCAAGTTCGACGAGCTCATCCAAATAAAAGTATTGAAAGGATTTTAAAAAAATGGGAAAATATTTCGGAACGGACGGAGTTCGTGGAGAAGCAAATGTGGAATTAACGCCAGAATTGGCGTTTAAATTAGGGCGATTTGGCGGCTATGTATTGAGCCAACATGAGAAAGATGTGCCGCGCGTCTTTGTAGGACGTGACACACGTATTTCAGGAGAAATGCTGGAAAGTGCATTAATAGCAGGACTTTTATCGGTTGGAATCCGTGTTTACAAGCTTGGGGTTATCGCAACACCAGGTGTGGCTTATCTGGTGAAGTCAGAAAAAGCAAGTGCTGGGGTCATGATTTCAGCTAGCCATAATCCTGCACTTGACAACGGTATTAAATTTTTCGGCGGAGATGGTTATAAGCTAGATGATGATCGCGAGTTAGAAATTGAAGCACTTCTTGATGCTAAAGAAGACAATTTACCACGTCCCAGTGCGGAAGGATTAGGGACCCTGATGGATTATCCAGAAGGGCTACGCAAATATCAGCAGTATCTCGTATCGACTGGTCTTGATTTAGACGGAATGAAAGTTGCTCTGGATACAGCGAACGGTGCCGCTTCAACAAGTGCTCGCCAGGTGTTTGCCGATTTGGGAGCTAGATTGACAGTCATCGGAGAAAATCCAGATGGGTTGAATATCAATTTAAATGTAGGTTCTACACATCCTGAAAAATTGCAAGAAACAGTTCGTGAATCAGGCTCAGCACTTGGTTTGGCATTTGATGGAGATAGTGATCGCTTGATTGCGGTAGATGAAAATGGTGAGATTGTTGATGGTGATAAAATCATGTACATCATTGGGAAATATCTCTCTAGAAAAGGTTTACTAGCCCAAAATACAATCGTAACAACTGTTATGTCAAACCTAGGTTTCCATAAAGCTTTGGATCGTGAAGGTATTAATAAAGTGATTACAGCTGTTGGTGACCGTTATGTCGTAGAAGAAATGCGCAAATCGGGTTACAATCTTGGTGGTGAGCAATCAGGGCATGTCATTATCATGGATTATAATACGACGGGTGACGGTCAGCTGACAGCCGTTCAATTGACAAAAGTAATGAGAGAAACAGGTAAAACTTTATCTGAATTAGCTTCAGAAGTGACTATTTATCCGCAAAAATTGGTTAATATCCGTGTTGAAAATACTATGAAGGACAAGGCCGTGGAAGTTCCTGCTATTAAAGCTGTGATTGAAAAAATGGAAGAAGAAATGGCTGGAAATGGTCGTATTCTTGTTCGTCCAAGCGGAACAGAGCCTCTTTTACGAGTCATGGCAGAAGCACCAAGTCATGAGGAAGTTGATTATTACGTTAATACAATTGCAGATATTGTACGCGCTGAAATTGGTATTGAATAAAGTAAAAAATCTCTGTTTATTATATAGGCAGAGATTTTTTACTTTATATTGTAGTTTGTTTTGTTAATCAAATTTTTATATATTCAAAAATGTATGAGGGAATAATATGAGAGCCATAGGATTATTGATAATGGATGTGGATAGTACTTTGGTGAAAGAAGAAGTAATTGATTTACTAGGGGCTGAAGTAGGAGTTGGTGAGCAGGTTGCAGCTATTACAAAATGTGCCATGCAAGGAGAATATGATTTCGAAGCGGCTCTGCTAGAGCGTGTGATCCTGCTTAAAGGACTCCCTGAGGCCATTTTTAAACAAGTTTCTAAGAAAATTCATTTTACCAAAGGGGCTCGACAGTTGATAGAAGAAATGCATCAGCGTGGTTATAAGGTTGGTATTGTATCAGGTGGATTTCATGAAATAGTAGATGAATTAGCATTGAAGTTGGACATAGATTATGTAAAAGCTAATCACTTGGAAGTAAAAGATGGCCAGCTGACAGGTAGGGTTTTAGGGACAGTTGTCACAAAAGAAGTCAAAAAAGCAATGCTAAAGCAATGGGCAGAGGAAAACAACTTGACTCTTGCTCAAACCATTGCTGTAGGAGATGGTGCGATATTAACAGCAGGAATTGGGATTGCTTTTAATGCCAAGCCTATTGTGAGAGAGCAAGCACCTTATCAAATCGATCAAGCTGACTTATATCAAGTTGTAAGCCTTTTAGAAAAGATAGAAAGTGAGGACTAGGTCATGCATATTTTAATTGCACCGGACTCTTTTAAAGAAAGTTTATCAGCTCAAAGAGTTGCAGAGGCTATAAAAGCAGGTTTTTCCAAGGCGCTCCCGGAAGCAACATTTGACTTGCTACCCATTGGAGATGGTGGTGAAGGAACAGTTGCTGCTTTAGTCGCCTCAATGAAATTATCCGAATATGAAAGGACAGTAACCGGACCATTCGGCGAGCCGGTTACGATGAAATATGCTCGAAAAGGCGATATAGCTCTCTTTGAAATGGCTGATTTGGTTGGGTTGGCGAATATCCCGTTAGAAAAAAGAAACCCTTTGACTCTTGATACCAGAGGATTAGGAGAGTTAATTTTGTATCTCGCCAAAGAAGGTGTGAGGCAAATTTATATTGGCGTAGGTGGTTCAGCTACCAATGATGGTGGAATTGGAATGGCAGCTGGATTGGGCTATGAATTTTTTGATAAGGATAATCACTTGCTCCAAGCAAAGGGTTCGTCTTTAGATCGTGTGGCTCGCATTTCAGCGGATAAAGTTCCTGCAATTTTAGGAAATTTGGATATTCAGATTCTGACAGATGTTATGAATCCTCTCTGTGGTGAAAACGGAGCTACATACGTTTTTGGAGGTCAAAAAGGCTTGCCTGATTTGTTATTTTCTCAAGTAGATCAAGCTATGGCAACGTTTTATAAACAGGCGAATCCAACAATCTTTTCATTGGCTGGTGCCGGTGCTGGAGGAGGTATGGCCGCAGGGCTGGTGACATTTGCACATGGAAAAATTGTATCAGGAATTGATACTTGTCTCAACTTGCTCGATTTTGATAATCGTGTCAAAAAGGCTGATTTAGTGATTGTGGGTGAAGGTCGAATGGATCAGCAAAGTCTGTCAGGTAAAGCCCCTATTGGAGTAGCAAGGAGAGCGCCAATCAATATTCCTGTAATTGCTATTTGTGGTAGTCTAAGGAATGATTTACCGGATTTCCCAGTAGAGAATATTCAGGCTGCTTTTCCAATCATTTCTCAAGTCGAACCTTTAGTTATTACTTTAGATAGGGCAGAAGAAAACCTCGTCCGAACAGCACAAAATATCGGAAATTTATTGAGAATGAAAATATGATATTTAATTTTTTTCTAAAAATCGGAAAGATGACGCAGATGACTTGCTTGAAAAGTATAAAAGTCATTGCAAAAGTAGAGGTTTGTATAGAACGATATCTTGATTTCCTAATTTTTTTCTTTGTTATCCAATCTCACTCCCATTTTTCTTTTTTTTATGATAAACTAGTAGAAGAGGAGGTGCAAGCATGATAAAGATTTTTGGTCAGTTGCGTTATCATTGGCAACCAGATCTTTCTCTTCTAATCATCTATTGGTCTTTATCGGTCATTCCGATTTTTATAGGTTTTGCATTTTTATTTGAGAGTTCAGAAGTTCCGTTTTTAGTCCTTTTCTCTTTCTTTTTGTTCATGGTATTGTTGGGAATTGGCATACATCGATATTTTACGATATATGACGACGGGATTTTAAGGATTACTACAGCAAATCCATTTACACCTTCAAAGATAGAAATTTCAACGATTCGTAAGATAGAGGTAACAAAGACCTCTATTACTCTCTTCTTTGATGGCAAAGAAAAAGGCCGTACGTTTTGTATGCGCAAGTGGCCTAAGAAGTATTTTGTAAATGCTTTGGCTTTGAATGACCATTTTAAAGGGGAAGTTGAATTAGTGGATAATTTAACCCATGTAGACTATTTTGAACTATATTATGCTCAACCTAAAAAGACTACTCTTTCATAAGAGCTTTTGTAGGACAGTTTTTGATCGCTTCAATAATATCAGGTGTTTCGGGAACTTCCGTTTCCAGAAGCTCATCATCTTGATAAAATTTGACAATACCATTATCATGGTAATCAAATAGGTCAGAATAGGTTTGACAAAGACCACAAGCAATGCATCGTTCAGGAATGAGTGTAACTTTCATACTCATATTGTAATCGGAATTTGGAAAAAATACAAGGAGGAAGTCATGGCAAAGGAACCATGGGAAGAAGATATTTATGACAAGGGAGAAAAAGAATTGGCGAGAAGCAAAAAAATGAACGGTGTAGTAGCTAATCGTGTGTTGACGATTTTAGCTGTTATTTTTTTCGTTATAGTGATTGTAATGGTAGGAATGATGATTTATTTGTCTACTGGTGGAAGTAGTAAGAAGGCAGCAACGGAGGGCTTTTATAATGCTGCAAAAACTACTAGTAAATCAAGTGAAAGTTCTAGTGCTCCCGCTTCTTCTAAAGCAGCAAGTGATAGCAGTCAGCCGCAATCATCTGAAGGAACGATTACCGTTCAGGCTGGAGAAGGAGAAGCTGCCATTGCCGCGCGTGCGGGGATTTCAATTGCGGAATTAGAGCGTTTAAATCCATCTCACATGACAACAGGTGCGTGGTACGCTAATCCAGGTGATGTAGTAAAAATTCGATAGGAGTGCCGAATGAAACAGATTCAAATTGCTATTGATGGACCAGCTTCAAGTGGAAAGTCAACAGTTGCAAAAATTATTGCAAAAGATTTCGATTACACTTACTTGGATACAGGTGCGATGTATCGTGCAGCGACTTACTTAGCTTTACAAAATGATTTATCGGCGGAAAAGTGGTCTGAAATTGTTGCGCTATTAGATACTTATCCTGTTAGTTTTGGACGTGGTAAAGATGGAGAGCAACTCGTTTTTGTTGGAGATGTAGATGTGACGCATCCAATTCGAGAAAATGAAGTAACTAACAATGTTTCTTGGGTGTCTGCAATTCCAGAAGTACGAGAAAAGTTGGTTGATTTACAACGAGAAATTGCTACTCAAGGTGGTATTGTTATGGATGGGCGTGACATTGGAACAGTTGTTTTGCCTCATGCAGAGTTAAAAATTTTTCTTGTAGCCTCAGTTGAGGAAAGAGCTCAACGCCGTTATAAAGAAAATCTTGAAAAAGGTATTCCAACTGATTTGGAAACCCTCCAAAAAGAAATTTCAGATCGTGATTATAAGGATAGCCACCGATCAGTTTCTCCTTTAAAACCAGCAGATGATGCTATTCATTTTGATACGACTGGTGTCGGAATTGTGGAAGTTGTGAATTTTATCGAAGAAAAAGCTAAAAAAATCCTTGACAAATAATCCGAAACTTGTTATCATATAAAAGTTGAGAAAAGCAGAAGTGAGAACTTCTCGCCTTGCGACTAACGTTGTCTGGCTCTACGGATTAAGTTTCAGAAATGAAATACTATCATGTAGTGCGGACTTGCGTTAGCAAGTCCGCTCTTGTTTTTCTCTAAAAATAAAAAAGAGGTGAAAACCATAGCAAAACAAGACTTATTCATCAATGATGAAATTCGTGTACGTGAAGTTCGTTTGATCGGTCTTGATGGTGAGCAATTGGGCATTAAACCACTTAGCGAAGCGCAAGCGATTGCTGACGATGCAAATGTGGATCTTGTTCTGATTCAACCACAAGCTAAACCGCCTGTTGCAAAAATTATGGACTATGGAAAGTTCAAGTTTGAGTATCAGAAAAAACAAAAAGAGCAACGCAAAAAACAAAGTGTTGTTACTGTGAAAGAAGTTCGTCTTAGTCCAACTATTGACAAAGGTGACTTTGATACAAAACTTCGTAATGCACGCAAGTTCCTTGAAAAAGGAAATAAAGTGAAGGTTTCTATTCGCTTTAAAGGGCGGATGATTACTCACAAAGAAATCGGAGCGAAAGTATTAGCCGACTTTGCTCAAGCAACGCAGGATATTGCGATTATTGAACAAAGAGCTAAGATGGATGGACGTCAAATGTTCATGCAGTTAGCGCCAATCCCTGACAAAAAGTAATCTGTTAGAAGTTAAAAAAAGGAGAAAAATATCATGCCAAAACAAAAAACACACCGCGCATCAGCTAAACGTTTCAAACGTACAGGTTCTGGTGGCTTGAAACGTTTCCGTGCTTACACTTCTCACCGTTTCCACGGAAAAACTAAAAAACAACGTCGTCATCTTCGTAAAGCAGCAATGGTGCATTCAGGAGATTTCAAACGTATCAAATCAATGCTGACAGGTCTTAAATAAGAGATTTTGCAGTAGATTATTCTAGGAAATATTGGAGGAAATATAAATGGCACGTGTTAAAGGTGGCGTTGTATCACGCAAACGTCGTAAACGTATTTTAAAATTAGCTAAAGGTTACTATGGTGCAAAACATATCTTGTTCCGCACAGCAAAAGAACAAGTAATGAACTCTTACTACTATGCATACCGTGACCGTCGTCAAAAGAAACGCGATTTCCGTAAATTGTGGATTACACGTATCAATGCGGCAGCTCGTCTCAACGGACTTTCATATTCACAATTGATGCATGGTTTGAAATTGGCTGAAATCGAAGTAAACCGTAAAATGTTGGCTGATTTAGCAGTTAACGATGCAGCAGCTTTCACAGCGCTTGCAGATGCAGCTAAAGCAAAGTTAGGTAAATAATAATTACAAAGCTGAGATATTTATCCCAGCTTTTTAATATAGTGTTGTGGTGTGGAAATTAGATTTGATAATGGAGAAAAAATAATATATGGAATCAACCAAAAATTGAGCAATAAAAAATCATGATGATCTTATGGAAGGAAAGACAAATGAAGAAATTAATAAACAGTAGATTCGTTTAAGTGCCATCAAGGAGTAACATTGTCAAAAGTATTAGTCACCTATTCTGATAACGAAAACAGATAAGAGATTGGCAGGAGAGTTTAGATAATGGAAAAACAGGATGTGATTTATTAAAAACATTGATAAGTATTGTAGATTGATTTAAAAATTTTCAAGTATTTTAATGTTATAAATAATAAAAAAACTGGGATAATGAACACTGCACCCCAAAAGTTAATTTTTTATGTCTAACTTTTGGGGTGCAGTTCAAATGAACTAAAAGTTTTAATATTTTTTAGTTCTAAACCAGTTTTCTATTTTACATAAAGTTCACGATCTTTTAAGATAATTTCTTGGATGTGAGCATATTTTTTTAGTATTTTTAATTCTTCTGGATGAGTGATGAATGTAATAACATAGCCTTCTTTGCCCATACGGCCAGTCCGTCCAGCACGGTGTGTATAGGTTTCAAGGTCGCGAGGTAGGTCATAGTTGATGACGCACTCAAGAGAATCAATGTCAATTCCTCTAGCTACCAAGTCAGTGGCAAGTAAGAGAGTAAATTCGTCGTTTTTAAATTGCTCCAAGATAATCTTACGGAATTTAATGTTGACATCACTAGCTAAGGACACAGCTTGAATATGACGATATTGCAACTTTTCTTCAGCACTTCCTAAGTCTGATAGGGCATTGAAAAAGACAAGCGCACGAAATTCTGAAACTTGAGCTAGCTTACGCAAGCATTCAGCTTTGTCGCGCTGTTTAACTTGCATATAAAAATGACGAATATTATCAAGTTGTTGATTTTCTGTTTTGATTTGGATTGTATTTTTAGCAATTTTATCCTGCTCAAATTTAGCAGTCGCACTCATATAAATCAATTGATGTTCACGAGGTACATAGTGAATAATTTTGTCAACAAAGTGATATTGTGAATCACTAAGCAATTGATCAAATTCATCCAGAATGATTGTATCGACAGTCATCATTTTGATTTTTTTTAGTTTAATCAGTTCAAAAATGCGTCCTGGCGTCCCGATGAGAATTTCAGGGCCTTTTTTTAACCGTTCAATTTGTCGTTTTTGGCTGGAGCCAGATAGAAAGAGCTGAGCTGTTAAGCCAAGTAGTTCAGCCCATGTTTTGGTGACGTCGAAAATTTGTCCAGCTAGCTCAGTATTGGGAGCCAAGATAAGTAATTGCTGGGATTTCTTGGGCTTTAGCTTTAGAAGGTTGGGGAAAAGATAGGCAAGTGTTTTTCCAGTTCCGGTAGGGCTTATCCCAAGGACATTTTCACCTTCCGTAATAGGCGAAAAGAGTTGCTCTTGAATAGGAGTTAAATGCTCAAAGCCAAGTTTGGTAAGTTGGTTTTGCCAACTTTGAGGGAAATTAGTTGTTGTCATGATCAGCCTCAAATCTAATACCGGCATCTTGTCGCATGCTAAACAGAGTTTTATGCACGGCAGCAGCAGCGTCTAGCCAGTTTTGGTAAATTTCTTGTTCTATCTCACCGCTCAATACTTGAGCGAATCGTTTGGCTTCTTCTGCCATGGTGTGAGAAGAGCGCACAATTTCAAGAGTCTTTTTCTCTTTATTTAAATCTTGAAAAACAGCCGAAGTGATGAATTCAATCGAATTTAAGGTCAGTGTACCGTCTGTTGTATAAATTTCAGCAGGGAAAAAACTATTGATATTTTTTCCGGTTTGGATAGTCACTTGAAATTCTGGATAGATTAAGCTTCCTACTCCATTTAGATCGACAGTATTTGGTAATTGATGAGCGGTGTAATAGGCATTTTCTGGTACTCCAAAAAGTCGTATGGCTGCATAGACAGGATAAATGCCTAAGTCCATTAGAGCACCGCCTGAAAACTTAGCAGAAAAGACGTTTGGCTCTTGTCCAGCTAACAGAGCTGGCATTTTGGAAGAATACTTCGCATAGGTGAAATGTGCCCCAAGAATCGTTTTGTTTTTGAGAAAATCTGAAATGACATCAAATGATTGCTCATGATAGTTACGAGCTGCTTCAAAAATGTATACATGCTGTTCTTGAGCTAATGTTACCAATTCAGCCCATTCTTCTGGGCGTGAGACAGCAGGTTTTTCTACAATTACATGTTTGCTTGCCAAAATAGCAGCTTTTGCTTGTGGGAAATGCAGAGAATTAGGGCTTGCAATATAGACAATGTCTATATCATTAGTTAAAAAATTAGCCATATCTGTGTAGCAATCTACATTTTCGTAATAACTGGCAAATGCTTGAGCAGCATGAATCGTCCGTGAATATACCGCAGTCAGTTGATAGTCTTTTGTCGAATGAGCAGCCTTGACAAATTGGTGAACAATGTCTCCAGTTCCAATCGTTCCGAGTTTTAACATCGTTTTCTCCTTATTTTTTATCTTGTCATTTATTTTGATTTACCTCTTTCATTATATCATGATTTGTTGTAAAATAGATAAGATGATAAAAAATGGAGTGAATAATGCAAAATAGACCGATTATTATTGGCGTGACTGGTGGATCTGGTGGTGGTAAGACGAGTGTTTCGAGAGCTATTCTATCAAATTTTCCAAATGAAAAGATTGCTATGATTGAGCATGATTCTTATTATAAGGACCAATCTCATTTGACATTTGAAGAACGAATCAAGACCAACTATGACCATCCTTTTGCTTTTGATACAGATTTGATGATTGCGCAAATCAAGGAATTGTTGGCAGGGCGTCCAGTAGATATTCCGACTTATGATTATACAGCTCATACGCGTAGTGATAGAACGTATCGTCAAGATCCGCAAGATGTCTTCATTGTAGAAGGGATTCTGGTTTTAGAGGACAAACGCTTACGTGATTTAATGGACATTAAGATTTTTGTGGATACAGATGATGATGTTCGGATCATTCGCAGGATTAAGCGAGATATGGATGAACGCGGTCGTAGTTTAGATAGTGTCATTGAGCAATATTTAGGTGTGGTAAAGCCTATGTATCATCAATTTATCGAGCCTACCAAGCGCTATGCGGATGTAATTATTCCAGAAGGAGCTTCTAACACAGTGGCGATTGATCTGATTACAACGAAAATTGAAAAAATCTTGCAGGAAGCAAGAGAGTCATAGAAAGGAAGTCTAGTGAGGAAGTGCTAGACTTTTTAGGTAATGATGATAAAAAGTATAAAAAGGAAAAGGAAGTTTCATTCGCGCTCGAAATTTTTTGCCTGTCTGCTGACTTTTTGTGCGGGATTTATTGACGCTTATACATTTATTGAAAGAGGCGGGACATTGGTTGCGGGTCAAACAGGAAACGTTGTGTTCTTGTCAGTTGAATTGATTCATCATGAGACAGGAGAAATAGAAGTGAAGTTGGCAACGATGCTGGCTTTTATGTTAGGCATTTTTGTGTTAACCATTTTCAAAAATAGCTTTGAAAATTCTTTATGGCGCTTGTCCAGCATTCTCCCACTGATTTTGTTTTGTGGGCTTACAGGATTTCTACCAGCAACCGTGTCTAATCTTTTCATTGTTCCGCCGATTGGTTTTTGTATGGGGTTGGTGGCAACGGCTTTTGGTGAAGTGGATGGCATTGTCTACAATAATTCCTTTATGACGGGCAATATCAAAAAAACAATGGTAGCCTTTGGTACTTATGTGCGTACAAAAGAAAAAACTTGCTTAACGGAAGGCATTTTCTTCGTGGCTTTATTAGGAAGTTTTGTGATAGGAGCGATTATCTCTACTTATTTGATACAATTTTATTTGTTGAAAACAATCTGGCTCGTGGCTATTATTTTGCTAGCATTTTTGAACTTTAGAATGGTGCAATACATTCGCAGAAGATAAAAAACTTTAACTCTACATAATGAGAGCTAAAGTTTTTTCTATTTGATTGGGAGCTACTCGTCTCTGTAGGAAACAATACCAATAATAGTATCAACGGCACGTTCCATTGTTTGCAGACTGACGTATTCAAAGCGTCCATGCATGTTTTCGCCGCCGGCAAAGATATTTGGTGTCGGAATACCCATAAAGGAAATCTTTGAGCCGTCTGTTCCGCCACGAATAGGCTCGATAATCGGTTTGATGTCAAGTTTTTCCATAACAGCCTTTGCAATATTGATAGGTGTCATGTCTTTTTCAATGACTTGGCGCATATTGTAGTATTGATCTTTCAGTTCTAAATGAACCCGTTCACCATGTTTTTCATTCATCTTATTAGTAATGGAGCGCATGAGTTCTTTGCGTTTTTCAAAGGTTACTGCATCAAAGTCACGAATGATATAACTTGCTTTTGCTTCCTCAACAGTTCCTTCTACATTCATAAGATGGTAGAAGCCCTCGTAGCCATCTGTTAGCTCAGGGCGGTCACCATTTGGTAATTGATTATGAAAGTCAATAGCTAATTGCAGAGCATTGATCATTTGTCCTTTTGCTGTCCCTGGATGGACATTGCGTCCTTGGAAAGTGATTTCTGCACTAGCTGCAGAGAAAGTTTCAAATTGAAGTTCTCCGAGAGGTCCACCGTCAACCGTATAAGCGAAATCTACATCGAAATCTATCGCATCAAACTTGTCAGCTCCGACACCAATTTCTTCATCTGGACCAAAACCAACTCGAATTTCGCCGTGTTTGATTTCTGGGTGACCTGCTAGATATTCAATTGCTGTCATAATTTCAGCAATACCTGATTTATCATCAGATCCAAGAAGAGTCGTTCCATCGGTTGTAATCAAGGTTTGTCCTTTATATTTTTTCAAACTAGCAAAATCAGCAGGGTCAAGATTAAAACCAGACTGCCCAAGCGGAATCACTTCACCATCATAATTTTCAATAATTTGTGGATTGACACCTTCTGCGTTGAAATCTGCGGTGTCCATGTGAGAAATAAGACCGATTTTGCGCGTGAAACTTGGGTCATTTGCAGGAAGAGTACCGATGGCGTAGCCGTTAGGTAAGTAGTAGACATTTTCCAAGCCGACCCGCTTCATCTCAGGGATAAGGATATTAGTTGCAAAGTCCACTTGACTCTGGGTGCTGGGAGTAGTAGTGGAGGTCTCGTCTGAGCGTGTATTGACTTTAACATAAGTCAGAAAACGGTTTAAAAGATTAGGGTATTTCATAAGTTCTCCTTTTTGCATAGATGTAACTAGTGTATCATATTTTGGGAGGGAAGGCTATGTACGAATAATGAAAATCGGATGACAATATATTTTAATAAAAATCATGAACTTGAAAGGAAGTTCATGATTCATTCTATCAGTTATTAAAAATAAACTTTTCAATAGCTGTGGCGACACCGTTCTCATCATTGGTATCTGTCACATAATTGGCTAGTTTTTTAATATAGTCGCTAGAATTGCCCATAGCCACGCCAAGACCTGCAAATTGGATCATTTCAATGTCGTTGTTGGCATCACCAAGTGCCATAATTTCTTGAGGTTTAATCTCTAAATGTTGAGCTAATTGCTTAAGAGCTGTTGCTTTAGTAGTGCCCTTTGGCATGGCTTCGTAAATGACCGGTTGTGAGCGAACACCGCTGAAACGTTGAGAAATCTGCGAACCAAATTGTTTTTCAAAGGTATCTAACTCATCAGGCTGGGCTAAAAACATAGCTTGAAATATAATATTTTTGCCGCTGATAACTTCTTCGAGACTGATTTCTGTTGGGGTTGTAAATACAAGGCTAGCGTCATAGGTGACTAGGTCGGTTGGCTCTTCGTCAACTACTAAATAGCGTTCTTCGTCAAAAAGAGTTAGTTGGGCAGGAGTTTGCTTGGCGATTCTATCCAGATAAAGCATATCCTCCGAACTTAGCTCTTTCCAATTAACAAGCTTCCAATCCTTTGTTTGATGAGTGGAGCAGCCGTTATTGATAATGACATATTCGTTATCTCCACTCAGTCCTAATTGTTCATAATAAGGTTTCACTCCGACTAGAGGGCGGCCTGTACAAAGAACCAGCTTTACTCCATGTTCGACAGCTTGATGAATGGCTTGAATATGTGCTTGGGGAATTTCTTTTTGACTATTTAAAAGCGTGCCGTCCATGTCTAATGCGATTAGTTTAATCATAGCATTCTCGTTTCTGTAAATGTATTTATTTTTATTATAGCACAAATGAAACGGAATATGGCATGCCTTTTCAAGACTGGTAAAAGTCACCTTTCTTATGTTATAATAAATAGAATACCCGAAAAGGAAGAGAAAAATGAATGTAGATGAATTAAAAAAGCGGCAGGAGCGAATTCGGAATTTCTCCATCATTGCTCACATTGACCACGGTAAGTCAACCTTGGCAGATCGAATTTTGGAAGCAACGGATACTGTATCCAGCCGGGAAATGCAGGCTCAACTTTTAGATAGTATGGATTTGGAAAGGGAGCGGGGCATTACTATTAAGCTCAATGCGATTGAACTCAATTATACCGCCAAGGACGGGGAGACCTATATCTTCCACTTGATTGACACGCCGGGACACGTGGACTTTACTTATGAGGTATCACGGTCATTGGCAGCCTGTGAAGGGGCTATTCTGGTGGTCGATGCAGCACAAGGTATTGAAGCACAAACTTTAGCCAATGTTTATCTTGCCTTAGATAATGATTTGGAAATCTTACCAGTTATCAATAAAATTGACCTTCCAGCTGCTGATCCAGAGCGAGTTCGAACAGAGATTGAAGATGTCATTGGTTTGGATGCAAGCGAAGCTGTGTTGGCTTCGGCCAAAGCCGGTATCGGGATTGAAGATATTCTAGAGCAGATTGTGGAGAAAGTTCCAGCTCCGACTGGAAATGTAGAAGCACCACTTAAGGCCTTGATTTTTGACTCCGTCTACGATGCCTATCGCGGGGTAATCCTGCAAGTACGGGTTATGGACGGTGTGGTCAAGCCAGGTGATACGATTCAGTTGATGAGTAATGGCAAGACTTTTGATGTAACTGAAGTGGGTATTTTTACTCCAAAAGCTGTTGGACGAGATTTTCTTGCAACTGGGGATGTTGGTTATATTGCAGCTTCGATTAAGACTGTTCAAGATACTCGGGTTGGTGACACAGTGACTTTGGCAGATCATCCAGCAGATGAACCGCTTCATGGCTACAAGCAGATGAACCCGATGGTTTTTGCTGGTCTCTACCCAATTGAGTCCAATAAGTACAATGACTTACGTGAGGCTCTGGAAAAACTCCAGCTGAATGATGCTAGTCTACAATTTGAACCAGAGACATCGCAAGCACTAGGTTTTGGTTTCCGTTGTGGTTTTTTAGGCTTGCTACACATGGATGTCATTCAGGAGCGCTTGGAGCGCGAGTTTAATATTGATCTGATTATGACAGCGCCGTCTGTTATCTATAAGGTCAATATGACAGATGGTGCCTCGCTTGATGTGTCCAATCCGAGCGAGTTTCCGGACCCGACTAAGATTGATTCCATTGAAGAGCCTTATGTCAAGGCGCAGATTATGGTGCCGCAGGAGTTTGTTGGAGCGGTGATGGAGTTGGCTCAGCGCAAGCGTGGTGATTTTGTGACCATGGACTATATTGATGAAAATCGGGTCAATGTCATCTATCAAATCCCGCTGGCGGAAATCGTCTTTGACTTCTTTGACAAGCTCAAGTCCTCTACTCGTGGCTATGCTAGTTTTGACTATGAAATTTCAGAATATCGTAAATCTAATCTTGTCAAGATGGATATTCTCCTCAATGGTGACAAGGTTGATGCTCTTAGCTTTATTGTTCACAAGGAATTTGCTTATGAACGTGGGAAATTGATTGTCGAAAAATTAAAGAAAATTATCCCACGCCAGCAATTTGAAGTGCCCATTCAGGCTGCTATCGGACAGAAAATCGTGGCTCGGACAGACATTAAAGCCCTGCGTAAAAATGTCTTGGCCAAGTGTTATGGTGGCGATGTATCCCGGAAGCGTAAACTCCTAGAAAAACAAAAAGCTGGTAAGAAACGGATGAAAGCGATTGGCTCTGTTGAAGTACCACAAGAAGCCTTCCTCAGCGTTCTCAGCATGGATGATGAATAATTTTCTAACAAAGTGCGTAAGAAGCTGATACAAAAGTTTTCGGATTTAAAGTTGGCTGTGTAAGAAATGAAGAGAACAGTAGTAGTTTGAGTCTTTTAGGAGTGAAGCAGAATTAAAGATTTGTAAATCTTTAATTCTGCTTCACTCCATTTTAAATAATACAAATAACGCTTTCCTGCTACTAAAAAATATGCTAAAATAAAGCAAGGAGGAGATGTCGTTATGAATCATAAAAAGAAATATCTTCTTTTATTTTTAGTCATTTTAGTTAGTGTTGGTCTTGGAGCATGTAATTCAAGTGGAAACAGCAAATCAAAATCATCAAGCCAAATTTCGTCTTCAAGCAAAGTATCGGAAAAAGCAAATGGTAGTTTGAGTTCGTCAGCTACTAAGAAAAACGATGTGAAGACGGAAGAAACACAACGTATAGGCTCGGATGATTATGGCTATATTGACATTCCAAAAAATTGGTTGAAATTTAGGGATGTCGATGGTGGCGACAGTATTCAATATACGGATGGTTCTGGCTACAATATTGTAACTATGAATGCTTACACGAAAGAAAAAGCTAAGATTCAAGAAAGAGAAGAGTTTACAGCTCAGACAATTGCCAATCGTATTTATTATAATTGGCAAAACAATAAAAATGTAAATAGAGTTTGGGGCTCAAAAGGAGCGGTTGCAGGTAACGAAGCCTATCAAGTAAATGTCATCATGAAATCAGGGCAGTATCTGGTTAGTTGGATTTTCAAAAAGGACGAGAAAGTTTATCTTATTGCACTTGAAGGCAATCGAGAAACTCTAATAAAGCTTCCTCCTTATATTGAAAAGACATGGAGTTTACGTAAATAGAAAGTTTAAAGAGAACTTTAAGACCTGAGAGAATGTGATATTTAAACTTAAATTGAAAAGAGTGAGAAGAAGTTGGTTTCTATGCAATGACAGCTTCCCCGCTCTTTTTTCATAGCTCATATAAATCACGAATAAGAACGTACAAGCATTTTTCGGATTTGTAAGGGAAATATTTTTCTTTATTCTATCGTAAATATGCCCTAAATTTGATATAATAGATTGAATTTTGTTTAAGAGAGAAATGAAAATGTCAACTTTAGAAACGTTAAAATCTGAATTGAACGGAATTGATATCCGTTTTGATGAACCTTTAAAACAATATACTTACACAAAAGTAGGTGGAGCCGCCGATTATCTGGTTTTTCCGCGAAATCGTTATGAATTGGCACGAGTGGTAAAATTTGCTAATCGGGAGCAGATTCCTTGGATGGTACTAGGAAATGCTAGCAATATCATCGTTCGTGATGGTGGTATTCGTGGTTTTGTGATTATGTTTGATAAATTAAATGGTGTTGCAGTGGATGGCTACACCATTGAAGCAGAAGCAGGTGCCAATCTGATTGAGACGACCCATGTTGCGCTTTATCACAGTCTGACAGGTTTTGAGTTTGCCTGTGGGATTCCGGGGAGTATTGGCGGTGCTGTCTTTATGAATGCCGGAGCCTATGGTGGCGAAATTGCCCATATTTTACTTTCTTGTAAGGTGCTGACACGTGATGGAGAAATCAAAAATATCAGTGCACAAGATATGAAATTTGGTTATCGTCGTTCATATGTTCAACAGACAGGTGATGTGGTGATTTCTGCCAAGTTTGCCTTAGCACCAGGTATGCACCGTGTGATTCGTCAAGAAATGGAACGTTTGACACATCTTCGTCAATTAAAGCAGCCTTTAGAGTACCCTTCTTGTGGCTCTGTTTTTAAACGTCCGGTGGGACATTTTGCAGGGCAATTGATTAGCGAGGCAAATTTAAAAGGTTATCGCATTGGTGGGGTGGAAGTTTCGACAAAGCATGCTGGCTTTATGGTTAATGTTGATAACGGAACTGCTGCTGATTATGAAAATTTGATTGCACATGTGATTGAAACAGTGAAAGCTCATTCAGGTGTGACTTTGGAGAGAGAAGTCCGAATAATCGGTGAGAAATAAAAGTATAGTTTAGTACAATTTGATAACAATCTCCAAGAAAATCAGTCAAGACAAGACTTAAATTTGTCAATCTATGAAAAAGAAGGAATTTATGGCAATTGAACAAACCAATCATTGAATTTAAAAACGTATCAAAAGTTTTTGAGGATAATAATACAGTCGTCTTAAAAGACATCAATTTTGAATTAGAAGAAGGGAAGTTTTACACTCTTTTAGGTGCTTCTGGATCAGGAAAATCAACCATTCTAAATATCATCGCTGGCTTGTTGGATGCGTCCAGCGGTGATGTTTTTCTTGACGGCGTCCGAATCAACGATATTCCGACCAACAAACGTGATGTGCATACGGTGTTTCAGTCCTATGCCCTTTTTCCGCACATGACTGTTTTTGAAAATGTGGCATTTCCGTTGCGTTTGCGTAAAGTTGAAAAACAAGAAATAGAGCGACGGGTTGCAGAAGTCCTGAAAATGGTGCGTTTGGATGGTTTTGAGAAACGCTCTATTCGCAAATTGTCCGGTGGACAACGCCAACGAGTGGCTATTGCGCGTGCTATTGTCAATGAACCGCGGGTTGTTTTGCTGGATGAGCCTTTATCTGCACTGGATTTGAAGTTGCGAACAGACATGCAGTATGAATTACGTGAATTGCAGCAGCGTTTAGGGATTACTTTTGTTTTTGTCACCCACGACCAAGAAGAAGCTCTGGCCATGAGTGACTGGATTTTTGTTATGAATGAGGGAGAGATTGTTCAGTCAGGAACACCTGTTGATATATATGACGAACCTATCAATCACTTTGTAGCAACCTTTATCGGCGAATCTAATATTCTTCCAGGAAAGATGATTGAAGACTATTTGGTTGAATTTAATGGCAAACGATTTGAAGCTGTCGACGGAGGAATGCGTCCTAATGAGCAGGTGGAAGTGGTCATTCGTCCAGAAGATTTGCGGATTACACTTCCGGAAGAAGGAAAACTGCAAGTTAAGGTTGATACGCAGCTTTTCCGTGGCGTGCATTATGAGATTATCGCTTATGATGAATTGGGCAATGAATGGATGATTCATTCGACTCGCAAGGCCATTGTCGGAGAAGAGATCGGACTGCAGTTTGAACCAGAAGATATTCATATCATGCGGCTTAATGAAACAGAGGAAGAGTTTGATGCTCGGATTGAAGAATATGTCGAAATGGAAGAGCAGGAAGCAGGCTTAATCAATGCTATTGAGGAGGAGCGCGATGAAGAAAACAACCTCTAATCTTTTTGTTGCTCCTTATATTCTTTGGATTCTATTGTTTGTATTAGCGCCTGTTGCCATGATTGTTTGGCAGTCGTTTTTCAATATTGAAGGTCACTTTACTCTTGAAAATTATAAGACCTACTTCGCTTCGCAAAATCTAACCTATCTTAAAATGAGTTTGAATTCGGTCTTGTATGCAGGAATTATCACAGTTGTTACCCTGGTAATTAGTTACCCTACTGCGTTTTTGTTGACACAATTAAAGCATAAACAGCTTTGGCTGATGCTCATTATTTTGCCGACATGGGTCAATCTACTTCTCAAAGCTTACGCTTTTATCGGGATTTTTGGACAAAATGGTTCAGTCAATCAGTTTTTAAGTTTTATCGGGATTGGTCCTCAACAAATTTTGTTCACAGATTTTTCTTTTATTTTTGTTGCTAGTTATATTGAGCTACCCTTTATGATATTGCCGATTTTTAATGTTTTAGAGGATATGGATCAAAATCTGATCAATGCCAGCTATGATCTTGGTGCCAACCGTTGGGAAACCTTTTGTCGTGTCGTTTTTCCTTTATCCATGAATGGTGTGAGAAGTGGTGTGCAGTCTGTCTTTATTCCCAGCCTCAGTCTTTTTATGCTGACGCGTTTGATTGGTGGCAACCGTGTTATTACGCTAGGTACAGCTATTGAGCAGCATTTTTTGACTACACAAAATTGGGGCATGGGCTCAACCATTGGTGTTGTCTTGATTGTAGCCATGCTTATCATCATGTGGGCAACAAAAGAAAGGAGAGAACGATGAAAAAAACTGCTAGTATTTATTTAACAGTTGTCTTCTTAATTCTTTATTTGCCGATTTTTTATTTGATTGGCTATGCCTTTAATGCTGGTGACGATATGAACAAGTTCACAGGTTTTAGTCTAGCGCATTTTCAAAATATGTTTAGTGATACTCGCTTGATGCTAATTTTGGCACAAACCTTTTTTCTGGCTTTTTTGTCTTCTTTGATTGCCACAGCAATCGGAACGTTTGGTGCTATTTATATTTATCAGGCAAGAAAAAAATATCAAGAAGCCTTTTTGTCGGTCAATAATATTTTAATGGTAGCACCAGATGTTATGATTGGTGCGAGTTTCTTGATTTTATTTACAACCGTCAAATTTCAATTAGGTTTTCTATCAGTCTTAGCCAGTCATATTGCTTTTTCAATTCCTATCGTAGTCTTGATGATATTGCCACGGTTAAAAGAGATGAATGATGATATGATTAAGGCGGCCTATGATTTAGGAGCAAGCCAAGTTCAGATGCTCAAGGAAATCATGTTGCCTTATCTGACACCAGCTATCATTGCCGGTTACTTTATGGCTTTCACCTACTCTCTAGATGACTTTGCTGTGACGTTCTTTGTGACAGGAAATGGTTTTTCAACCTTGTCGGTTGAGATTTACTCGCGTGCTCGTCAAGGAATTTCTCTAGAAATCAATGCTCTCTCTGCTTTGGTATTTCTTTTCAGTATTCTTTTGGTGATTGGTTATTATTTTATTTCTCGTGAAAAGGAGGATGCGGCATGAAAAAGCTTTATTCATTTTTAATGGGCATTGTTGCTATTATCCTTATCCTCTGGGGCTTGAGCCATCACATTGAAAGTCGGACAAAAATCGGTTCTGGTGACAAATTAGTCATCTACAATTGGGGAGATTACATTGATCCAGAATTATTGACGAAATTTACAAAAGAAACCGGTATCCAAGTTCAATATGAAACCTTTGATTCTAACGAATCCATGTACACGAAGATTAAGCAGGGCGGGACAACCTACGATATTGCTATCCCCAGTGAATATATGATTTCTAAAATGATGTCGGAACGCTTACTAGAAAAGTTGGATCATTCTCAGATTAAAGGCTTAGAAAATATTGGAAAACGATTTTTAAATCAATCATTTGATCCCCGCAATCAATACTCTATTCCATACTTTTGGGGAACGCTAGGCATTGTTTACAACACGGAATTGGTCAAAACAGCACCTAAGCATTGGAGTGACTTGTGGCGATCTGAGTATAAAAACTCTATCATGATGATTGATGGAGCGCGTGAAGTAATGGGCGTTGGATTGAATGCATTAGGCTATAGCTTAAATTCAAAGAATACCAAGCAATTGCAAGAGGCGGTTGATAAGCTCTATACGTTAACACCAAACATCAAAGCTATTGTTGCTGATGAGATGAAAGGCTATATGATTCAAAATAATGCTGCCATTGGTGTTAGTTTCTCTGGAGAGGCGCGGCAGATGCTGGATAAAAATCCGAAATTGCGTTATGTCGTACCGCCAGAAGCTAGCAATCTTTGGTTTGATAATATTGTCATTCCTAAGACGGTCAAAAATAAAAAGGCTGCCTATCAATTCATTAACTTTATGTTAAAACCTGAAAATGCCTATAAAAATGCCTTGTATGTTGGTTATTCTACCCCGAATGTACTAGCCAAAGCAATGCTTCCTAAAGAAGTGCAGGAAGATAGAGCCTTTTATCCAGATGAAGAAACGATGAAGCATTTGGAAGTCTATCAGCAATTAGGGGCGAAATGGCTGGGAATTTACAATGATTTATATCTTCAGGTGAAAATGTATCGGAAATGATACTCTGTAAAAATCTTTTCAAACTTCGTTAGCTTTGACAGCCCGAGAACTATGAAAGGTTGCAGATAAAGTGAATGCAGTGAGTGCTTTCTTAACAATCTAGGGAATTGTGAAAGGTGGCGATAAAAAATGAAGTTTTCGTCAGAAGTACTCTTTCGAGATAGACAAGCGAATCGTCTTGATACTTACTTCGCAAGTTCTATCCGCTACTCAAAGCTGTACTGTTGACACATCCTCACGGACGTTTCATCTCCAATCTCAAAAGCTCCACGGGAACTTTCGATTTATCTACGACTTGTTTTAGTTTGTTTTGTGATTTTCATTGAGTGTAAAATTAGATATAAAAAACGGAAGTTGAACAACTCTCGGACATTGGTCTGATGAGTAGTCTTGCTTCCGTTATTTTTTAATTGCTAGAGCTTGATGATGTTGTATCCTTATCAGCACTGTTGCTACTTGTTTGGCTAGAGCTAGTATCGCTTGATGTATTGCTAGACTGCGTAGTGTTAGAGCTAGCGCTACTTGTTTCTGTTTCTCCTTGACTAGTAGCAGTTGTGTTGTTAGAGCTAGGGGCCTCAGTTGTAGTTTCTTTCTGAATTTCTTTGATAATGGTTGTTTGTGTCGTCTGACTAGTTTTTGTTTTGTTATCAGATTTATTGTTATTCATGAAAGTCATGATGGTAATCGTTGCAGTGATAATCCCAAGGATACTCCCGATCGTAGCAAGGGTCTTCTGAAAAGCTGAGAGACCTTTTTTGATATGATGACGAGTAGGTGTTTTTTCTTCTTTAGTAGTTGAAGTTTTATTTTTTCGAGAATAATTTTCCATTGTCAGTTGATAATCTCCTTTCTCATCTTCATTATACCCTCTTTGTTTAAAATTGTCTTAAAAAAATTTAAAACATTGAAAATTTCGTGTAAATTAATCGAAAGAGAATGTGGTTTTCTACTATAAGGACTAAAAAATCAGCTCAATTCTTTTCTGCCCTTGTTGACAGATGAAAAGAGCTGGTGTGATTATAAGGAAGGACTAGGAAAGATTTGCTTGTGCAACAGCTAATCGTGCAGCAGGGACACGATAAGGGGAGCAAGAAACATAAGTAATGCCAATGTCTTGGAAGAAAGGAATAGAAGCAGGATCTCCTCCGACTTCACCACAAACTCCAATTGGAAGATTGGGATTCACTTGGCGAGCCTTTGAAATGGCTATTTTCATGAGTTCCCCAACTCCAGCTTGATCAATGGTTTGGAAAGGGTCAAAAGACATAATTTCTTTGTCTTTGTAATGCTGGATAAATTTTCCAATATCATCACGAGAAAAGCCATAGGTCATTTGCGTCAAGTCATTGGTACCAAAACTAAAGAAATCTGCTTCTTCAGCTAGTTGGTCTGCAATAAAGCAGGCGCGTGGCAGTTCAATCATGGTGCCAATTTCATAAGGGAAAGGTTCAATATGATGCTTGTTGAAGATAGTTCCAATGTGCTCAACCAGTAGCTTTTTGAGATAAACGAGTTCTGATTTTTCAGCAATCAGCGGAATCATGATTTCTGGCTTAATGGCCATGCCTTCTTTTGCCAGTCTAATGGCACTGTTAAAAATAGCTTCCACCTGCATTTTATAAATTTGAGGCTGTGTAATTCCTAAACGACAACCACGATGTCCTAACATTGGATTTGTTTCTTGCAGGGAGGCAATTTTCTGTGTTAATGTCTCAGCAGAGATTTGTAGTTTTTCAGCCAATTGCTCAATTTCTGGTTTATTTTTTGGCAAAAATTCATGCATAGGCGGATCCAATAAACGGACAATCATCGGTTTATCCTGAATTGTTTGAAACATTTGATAGAAATCCTCTTCTTGGAAAGCCAAGAGTTTCTTTAAAGCGGAATTTGTTTCTACTTCGTCGTTTGATAAAATCAATCTGCGCATTTCTAAAATTCGTTTTTCACCAAAGAACATGTGCTCTGTACGAGCAAGGCCAATTCCTTTGGCACCAAATTGCATGGCTGTTTTTAAGTCTTGAATCGTTTCTGCATTTGCACGAACGCTCAGTTGAGCCACTTCGTCTGCCCAAGAAAGGAACAACTGTAATTCGTCGTTATTGTCAATCATAGTAGTTGGAATATTGCCCGTGTAGAGCTTGCCGGAAGTGCCATCTACAGAAAGGATGTCTCCCTCTCTTAGAGTCACTTTGTCGCATACAATTGTTTTATCGTATTCATTGATAGACAATTCGCCACATCCTGCGACACAACAAGTGCCCATACCACGAGCTACAACGGCAGCATGAGAAGTCATTCCGCCATGACTAGTCACAATTGCTTGACTGACCACCATTCCTTCAATATCCTCGGGAGAAGTTTCTTGGCGAACCAAAATAACGTTTTTTCCTAGTGCATGAAGTTCTTTAGCCCGCTCGGCGGTAAAGACAATTTCTCCTGTTGCTGCGCCTGGACTAGCAGGAAGTCCTTGAGTCAAATAATGAGCTGATTTCAAAGCAGATTCTTCAAAAATAGGGTGAATCAGTTGGTTAATAGCAGAAGGACTGACTCGTAGGAGAGCTTCTTCTTTTGAAATCATTTTTTCATCGACTAGATCCAAAGCGATTTTTAAGCTTGCTTTAGCAGTACGCTTCCCATTTCGAGTTTGCAGGATGTACAATTTCTCCTTTTCAATGGTAAATTCAATATCCTGCATATCTTTGTAATGTTTTTCAAGAATCTTGGCATAGTTACAAAAGTTTTCATAGGCCTGTGGTAAGATTCGTTTAAGAGAGTCAATCGGTTCTGGAGTTCGAATACCAGCTACGACATCTTCCCCTTGAGCATTGAGTAGAAATTCCCCAAACAGATGATGTTCACCAGTGGCAGGATTTCTTGTGAAAACAACGCCTGTGCCGCTTTTTTGGTCGCTATTTCCAAACACCATGCTTTGAACATTGACAGCCGTTCCTAAATCGTGAGGAATTTGATTCAATTCGCGGTAAACTTTAGCGCGTGGATTGTTCCATGATTTGAACACAGCCTTGATAGCAGCGTAGAGTTGCTCTTTGGGACTCTGTGGGAAATTTTGGTAGTGCTCTTGATAAATCTCTTTATATTGTTGGATAAGTGATTGGTGCTCTTCTTTTGAAAAATCATTGATTGTTTTATTCAATTGCTTTTCGGTTTTTTCTAAGCATCGATCAAATTCTTCTTTGGGAATGCCGTAGACGACATCTGCAAACATCTGCAACAAACGGCGATAGCAATTATAAGCGAAATTAGCATTTGTTACGTCCGCTAAAGTCTGAACACGTAAGTCATTTAAACCAAGATTGAGAATGGTGTCCATCATACCAGGCATAGAAATTTTTGCACCGCTACGAACGGAAACTAGCAGTAGCGAGGACTCATTGCCCATAAAAAATTTATTTGTCTTGCTTTCTAAGTTCGTAATCGCTTTCAAAACTTCCTCTTTTAAAATAGATTCAAAAAAAGAAGGAGTTTCTAAATAACGTAGACAACTTTGAGTTGTAATGGTAAAGCCTTCTGGCACTGGGAGCCCTAAATGAGTCATTTCTGCCAAATTAGCCCCTTTACCACCTAATAAGGCTTTATCACTAGCACGTCCTTCATCAAAAAAATAAATCCATTTATCCATTTTTGCCTCCGATTGATTAAATATGTGTCATATTAAACGACAGATACATTGTAATATATAGCATATATATTTGTCAACAGAAAAGAATCAGTCATAAATCATTGACAATCAGAATTTATTTGTTATAATATGACACATAATGATGATTATTAAAGATTGAAGTTTTTAAAAGGAGTAACAGTTGAAATTAACAAAGCGACAAAAAGAAATTGTAGAAATTGTGAAAAAGGATCAGCCAGTCAGCGGGGAAAAAATATCAGAACTGTTAGATGTATCTAGGGCGACCTTACGCTCAGATCTATCCTTTCTAACCTTAGTAGGGATTTTAAAAGCAAGCCCGAAAGTTGGCTACACTTATTCTGGTTCAGATTTGGAAACTCTCTTTTTCTTTGATACTTTTCAGAAGAAAGTAGAGGATGTGATGACCTCCCCCGTATTAGTAACACATGATTCTTTTATTCAAGATGCTATTATCACATTATTTATGTATGATGCAGATGTTCTCTATGTGATAGATGAAAAGAAGCGGCTGCTAGGCATTTTATCACGAAAGGATTTGTTAAGGGCTGCCCTCAATGCCAATATTGATGTGACCCCAGTAGCCGTTTGCATGACCAGAATGCCACATATTAAGACTTGCCATAAGGATTTGAATATTCTTGAAGCAGCTGCACTTTTGCAGGACTTCGCCATTGATTCATTGCCTGTTGTGGAGGAGCAAAATGAAGATCACATTATAGGAACAATTACTAAGTCGGCTTTGCTGAACTTTATTATCCAAGAAGCAAGAAATGCTGAAGTAAATCGCTAAAAAAGGAGTTTTCATGAAAAAAGAGATTACTATTTATACTATTTCTGATTCTTTGGGAGGAACATCCCAAAAATTATTATCAGCCGTCATGGCTCAATATCCAGATTTGATTTTCAATAATAGTTATCGATTCCCATTTATTAATAAGGAATCTGAATTGTTAGATATTTTGCAAGATGCTATCAAAGATGATGCAGTTGTTATCAGCACTTTGGTAGATAGCCATTTAGCAGCAGCAGCTAGAGAATTTAGTAGAGTCAATCATTTATCCTATCTAGATTTGATGAATCCATTCTTTGAAATCATCAAGGAAAAAACGGATACTCAACCTATTGAAGTTCCAGGTGTTCTACATCGTTTGGATACGGAATATTTCAACAAAATATCTGCGATTGAATTTGCTGTTAAATATGATGACGGCAAGAACCCGCAAGGATTTTTGGAGTCAGACCTTGTGATTCTGGGAGTTTCTCGAACTTCCAAGACTCCACTCAGTATCTATTTAGCTAATAAAGGTTATAAAGTATCAAATCTTCCCTTGATCCCTGAAGTTCCACTACCACAAGTTTTAGATAAAGTAGATAAAAGAAGAATGATTGGGTTGGTCTGTGATCCGGATAAATTGGCTAAAGTGAGAAGCAATCGCTTGGATGCGCTCGGTTTGACACAAGCTACAAGCTATACAGATGTAGAAAAAATTTATGAAGAACTAGATTATTCCAAGAAAGTTTTTCAAAAGCATCAGGCCTATATCATCAATATTACCGATAAATCTATTGAAGAAACGGCTTGCATTATTGAAGAACATTTGAAATCTCTGTCTTCAAATAAGTATTAAATATAGTATTGTATTGAAATGAGGTGAACGAATGGAGCAATACAAACGAATTCTATTAAAAGAGTTTGATTCTAAGCAAAAGGTCATCACAGAGTTAATCAATCTGGAAGCCATTTTAAATTTACCAAAGGGAACCGAGTTGTACCTTAGTGATATTCATGGTGAGTTTGAGGCTTTTGACTATATCTTGAGAACCTGTGCAGGAAACCTGAACGAAAAAATCAATGACTGCTTTGGAGAGAAATTATCAAAAGAGGAAAAAGACAAGCTGACCTTACTAATTGCGTATCCTCAGGAAGTTTTGAGCGATGGGTTCCTTTATCCTTTGAAAGATAAAAGTTGGTATGGAGAAATCATTCAAAATCTGTTGACTTTGCTAGCTTTTGTAGCAGCCAAATACACACGCTCTAAAGTAAGGAAAGCCTTGCCGCCACAATATGCTTACATTATTGAAGAATTGCTTTACACTGATAGAAATCTGCCGGATAGCAATATTTATTTTGAAACGATTCAGAACTATTTGATTGATTTAGGTGAAGCAAGTCAGTTTATTTCGACATTATCAACGGTCATTCGGCAATTAATCATTGATCATCTTCACATAGTTGGTGATATTTTTGATCGCGGAGCAGCAGCGGATAAAGTAATGAATGAACTCATGGCTTATCATTCTGTTGATATTCAGTGGGGCAACCACGACATTATCTGGATGGGGGCTTTCTTCGGCTCAAAAGAATGTTTACTCATTCTCTTACGAATAGCTGCTAGGTACGGGTATCTTTACGATATTGAGCGAGCTTATGGTCTTAATCTAAGACCACTCGTCCTCTTTGCTGAAAAGACTTATTCGGAAAATGCAAAATTCAAACCTAAGTTAGGAAAAAGAAGTGACGATTATTCTCCTGAGGAAATTCTTCAGTTGGAGAAGATTCACCAAGCTTTAGCGATTATCCAGTTTAAATTGGAAAATCAGCTCATCAAAAGACGACCAGAATTTAATATGTCTCAACACCTTACTCTGGATAAGATTGATTACTGGGAAGAGAGTGTCATGATAGAAGAGAAGAAGCATTTCTTAGCTAATACTTGTTTTCAAACGATTAATCCCCAAAAGCCAGAGGAATTAACGGATGAAGAAGAAGAAGTGGTTGCTACTTTGCTGGATTCATTCCAGCATTCTATTCAGCTCAAGAACCAAATTTCTTTTTTGATGAACAAGGGTTCCATGTATAAGATTTATAACAACCATCTCCTGTTTCATGGCTGTATTCCTCTAGAGACATCAGGAGACTTTCAACCTTTGCAAATCAATCAAATCCGCTATGCTGGTAAAGAATTGCTCGACTTTTTTGAATACCATATTCGGGAAAGTTCTAAAAATCCAGAAATTCAGAACGATTTCTCAACTGATCTTATCTGGTACTGTTGGAATGGAAAGTTGTCTCCTTTGTTTGGTAAAGACAAAATGACAACTCTAGAACGTTATTTTATCGAGGATAAACAGACGCACGTTGAAAAAGAAAATCCTTATTTTTCTTATCGGAATTCTGCCAATATCTGCAAGTTAATTTTAGAAGAATTTGGGCTTTTTTCAGAACATTCTAGGATTGTAAATGGGCATACACCTGTGAAAACGCTGAAGGGAGAATCGCCGATTCGAGGTGAAGGAATGCTGTTCGTTATTGATGGTGGTTTGTGCGAAGCTTATCAAAAGAAAACAGGGATTGCTGGCTATTCCTTGCTTAATAATTCTTATGGTTTCCAAATTGTGACGCATCAACCTTTCCAAAACGTCCAAAAAATGATTGAGGAAGCTTTAGATTTATCTTCCTTGAAGAGAGTAATTGAGCACGTTCGCGAACGAACCTTGATAAAATCAACGACAATCGGAAAAATTCTCATTGAACAACAACAGGAATTATCTGTTCTTTTACATGAATTTTATGACTATTAAGAAAATAATATAGTTATCATCTCTCTAAGTTTTCCGCTTAGAGAGCTTTTATTTACGACTTTCTCTGTTGTTCCTATTTCTTTTTCATGTTACAATAAGGGTATTGAAATATAGAGGTTTAAGATGATTTATTTAGATAATTCGGCAACTACAAAGCCTTACCCAGAGGCTTTGGCTACTTATACAGAAGTTGCTTCAAAAATCTGGGGGAACCCTTCCAGTCTTCATAGTTTGGGTAGTCAAGCAACGCGCTTGTTAGATGCATCACGCAAGCAGATTGCAGGTCTTTTAGGTAAATCTTCTCAGGAGATTTTTTTTACGTCTGGAGGGACAGAAGGAGATAATTGGGTTATCAAGGGTGTGGCTTTTGAAAAAGCACGCTATGGCAAGCATGTCATTGTATCTGCTATTGAGCATCCAGCAGTGAAAGAATCCGCACTCTGGCTGAAAGAGCAAGGATTTGAAATAGACTTTGCACCTGTCGATAACAAAGGTTTTGTAGAGGTTGAAAAATTAGCAGACCTTATCCGACCAGATACTACTCTAGTTTCTGTCATGGCTATCAACAATGAAATCGGTTCTGTTCAGCCGATTAAAGCTATTTCAAAGCTTTTAGCGGACAGGCCAACAGTTTCTTTTCATGTGGATGCGGTTCAAGCCATAGCCAAGATTTCAACAGAAAATTATTTAACTGATCGCGTGGACTTTGCGACGTTTTCTAGCCATAAATTTCATGGTTTACGTGGTGTTGGATTTGTCTATATCAAATCTGGCAAGAAAATTTGTCCGCTGTTGAATGGTGGTGGTCAAGAATCAGATAAGCGATCTACGACTGAAAATTTGGCGGGTATTGCAGCAACTGCAAAAGCCTTGCGCTTGTCTATGGAAAATTTGGAAACGTTCACCACACGAACCTCCAAGATGAAAGAGATTATTCTAGAAGAGCTAGCTAAATACCCTGATGTAACAATTTTTTCAGGAATAGAAAATTTTGCGCCCCATATTTTGACTTTCGGAATTAAAGGCGTACGAGGTGAAGTGGTAGTTCATGCTTTTGAAGAGTATGACATTTATATCTCTACTACGAGTGCTTGTTCCTCTAAAGCGGGCAAACCAGCTGGAACTTTGATAGCCATGGGTGTTAAAAAATCCCTAGCTCAAACTGCTGTTCGGATTAGTCTGGATGCAGATAATGATATGAGTCAGATTGAGCAATTTCTAACAACGTTCAAAATCATTTATGAAAAAACTAGAAAAGTAAGGTAAACAAATGGAGTATTCAGAAATTATGGTTCGCTACGGCGAGCTTTCAACTAAAGGAAAAAATCGAATGCGCTTCATTAACAAATTGAAACGCAATATGCAAGCAGTCCTGTCTATTTATCCAGAGGTTCATGTGAAAGCAGATCGAGATCGCGCACATGTCTATCTTCATGGAACGGCTTATCAACCAGTCGCAGAATCCCTCAAACAAATTTTTGGGCTTCAAAATTTTTCTCCGTCTTATAAAGTTGAGAAGTCTGTTCCTGCTTTGATTGAAGCGGTACAGACAATTATGAAAGAAATTTATAAAGAGGGAATGACGTTTAAGATTGCCAGCAAACGTAGCGACCACAATTTTGAATTGGATAGCCGTGAGCTGAATCAAACTCTTGGAAATGCCGTGTTTGATGCCATCCCACATGTTCAAGTCAAGATGAAAGCGCCGGATATTATCCTACAAGTGGAAATACGTGAGGAAGCAGCTTATCTGTCTTATGAAACAATCCGTGGAGCAGGTGGGCTTCCTGTTGGGACATCTGGAAAAGGGATGTTGATGCTGTCAGGCGGAATTGACTCCCCGGTTGCGGGCTATCTAGCCCTTAAACGTGGAGTGGATATTGAAGCGGTTCACTTTGCGAGCCCGCCTTATACAAGTCCAGGTGCTCTTAAAAAGGCGCAGAATTTGACACGCAAGTTAACCAAATTTGGTGGTAATATCCAATTTATTGAAGTGCCATTTACGGAAATTCAAGAAGAAATCAAAGCAAAAGCACCAGAAGCTTATCTTATGACCTTAACTCGTCGTTTTATGATGCGGATCACGGATCGCATTCGTGAAGAACGCGGTGGGCTCGTTATCATCAACGGAGAAAGTCTTGGTCAAGTTGCCAGCCAAACGCTAGAGAGTATGCAAGCAATCAATGCTGTCACCAATACTCCAATTATTCGTCCAGTCGTGACTATGGATAAACTAGAAATCATTGACATTGCTGAAAAGATTGATACATTTAATATCTCGATTCAACCCTTTGAAGATTGTTGCACCATTTTTGCACCAGACCGTCCGAAAACCAATCCAAAGATAAAAAATGCCGAGCAATATGAGGCACGTATGGATGTCAAAAACTTGGTAGAACGTGCTGTGGCAGGCATTGTGATTACAGAAATCACACCGGAAGCAGAGATTGACGAAGTGGATGAGCTAATTGAGGAATTGTTGTAGCGAAAATTGTTTTGCCCTTGCTTAAAAATTCATTAGATAGCTACCTTTTGATAAAAAATACTTGTCAAACTATTCTGGAAGTGCTATACTTATAGAGTTGACTATGCACATTCCTGTGCAACCGCTCGAACATCGTAGCTCGCATTTAGTGAGTATTAAGTGGTTCGTCCCACGATGCTAGGCGAGTCTTCACAAAAATACGGGGAAACCCCAAAAAATCATAGGAGGTGCATAATGAGCACATACGCAATCGTTAAAACTGGCGGAAAACAAGTTAAAGTTGAAGTTGGTCAAGCTATCTACGTTGAAAAATTGGATGTTGAAGCTGGTCAAGAAGTGACTTTTAACGAAGTTGTTCTTGTTGGTGGTGATAAAACTGTTGTCGGAACTCCAATTGTTGCTGGAGCTACTGTAGTTGGAACTGTTGAAAAACAAGGAAAACAAAAGAAAGTTGTTACTTACAAGTACAAACCTAAAAAAGGTAGCCACCGCAAACAAGGTCACCGTCAACCATATACTAAAGTTGTCATCAACGCAATCAACGCTTAATTTATAGGAGAACACATGATACAGGCAGTCTTTGAGAAAGCCGAAGATGGCGAGCTGAGGAGTGCGGAAATTACTGGACACGCCGAAAGTGGCGAATACGGCTTTGATGTCGTGTGTGCATCGGTTTCTACGCTTGCCATAAATTTCATCAATTCAATTGAAAAATTTGCAGGTTACGAACCAATCTTAGAATTAAACGAAGAAGAAGGCGGATTTTTACGAGTAGAAATACCGATGGATATTCCGCCACACCAAAGAGAAATGACTCAACTTTTCTTTGAATCATTCTTCTTGGGAATGGCAAACTTATCAGAAGACTCATCTGAGTTCGTCCAAACCAGAGTTATCACAGAAAACTAACACGGAGGAAAAACACTATGTTAAAAATGAATCTTGCAAACTTGCAACTTTTCGCCCACAAAAAAGGTGGAGGTTCAACGTCAAACGGACGTGATTCACAAGCAAAACGTCTTGGAGCTAAAGCAGCTGACGGACAAACTGTAACTGGAGGATCTATCCTTTACCGTCAACGCGGTACTCACATCTACCCAGGTGTTAACGTTGGCCGCGGTGGAGACGATACATTGTTCGCGAAAGTAGAAGGCGTTGTACGCTTTGAACGCAAAGGTCGCGATAAAAAACAGGTTTCTGTTTATCCAATCGCGAAATAAAATGTAAAGACCCTTACACCTATGGTGTGGGCCTTTCTTTTGAAGCTGGTAATCTGAAAAGAAGAGAAAGTATACATAAAATAATTATAAATTATCTATATTCTAAGATAGCTGTAAATTTTTTGCAGCTATCTTTGTTTTGACTACATTTTTTATATGTTTTTTATGTATTTTATAATAATATTAGTTGAATTATTCGGAATAGCAAAGTATAATATAATATGTAGGTTTATTCAATTTTTTAAGGATTGATAACAGTTTTATATAGTTTGTTACCAATCCATTTCCTAAATAAAAAATTGTATGAATATTTCACGACGAAAGGAATGCACAAGGTGAAAAGTTTTAAACTTTATAATGGGAAACGAGATAAATTCTCTTTGCGGAAGAAGAATGTCGGTCTGGTTTCCATTGCTATTGCTACTCTAGCTCTTTATGGAATTGTAGGAGGAAGTCAAACGACTTATGCTGAAGAGCAAAACAGTACTAGCGGTCAAGTTACAAGTGTCTCTGCTCCCACAGAGGATGCAAAGACAGAAAAAGTATCTACTACTACATCATCAACGGTAACAGAAGCTTCTTCAGCTAGTAGTTTTTCAAGAGTAGAAAATACAAGCGTGAGTAGTACTCAGACTGCCTCAGAATTTCAAAATTCTAGTACAGAAAGTGCTCCGTCAGAGAATTCATCAATGTCAAGCGATGGTAGTTTGTCAACAAATGGAGAATCTTCAAAATCAGCTAAAACTCCAAATATTGAGAGAACAACTCCTGAAAACACAGCGCCAAAGTCTGACGAAACAATTGTTGAAAGCACAATACCTAAAACACGAGCAGCACGTACCCGTAGAAGTGTCGCAGAATCTTCTTCTCATATTTCAAACTTTTCAGTAACAGTTACGACGAAAGACGGAACAGTTATGAATGCGGGGGCGTCGAAAGATTTATCGGGTCAGGAAATTTCTCTAGATAAAATTCAAATGAATTTTAAAATTAAGCAGGATGGAACGCTGAAAGCTGGAGATAAGATTCGGATTCCAGTTAAACTGGAAAATAATGCTTATGCTGCTTATTATGCAAATCTTGGCTCTGGGACAGCAGAAACGATTCCTGGTGTTGGAACTATCAAATTTGATTTTTCTAAAAAAGACGATCTTGCTTATGAGATTACATTGAATAGTGAATTTGCATCACTTTCAAAGGGGCAAGAAAAAACGGTTAATGTTAATTTTAGTGCTGCAAATGGTGCCAAATTTACAGCTCAAAAAAGTAAAAATAATATTGTATTGAACATTAACGGATCAACTTTTACTTTTAAACCTAAGCCTAGAATCTTTGAAAAAGCTCAAGCTCCTTTCGCGGTTTATCATAACCTTTCTAGTGATGCAGCAAATTCCATGAAAATAGGAACCTCAACTGGTGATGCAAACTATTATAACAATATGTTATCTAGCGATGGAAAACAACCTGGAAATACTAAAATCCCTACTGGTGATATTATAACAATTCATCGCATAAAGCCAGAAAATGGTTCAAAGATTATTAAAATAAAGCCAGAGCCTCATCGCATCACTAGTACTTTAGCCATTAGTGAAGATGGTAAATACCTTGTTAAGAATGATACATCTACATCTATACCAATTACTAATGAAAATGAAAATAAGTTAATTACTCTTCCACCTAAATCAACAGATGCAGATATTTTAAAGGCATTAAAGAAAGCAGGAAAAAATTCTTCAGTTGTCATTGATAATGGCGATGGTACCTACACTATTGCCACTAACTTAGGGAAAATGATTGGTGATGGTGCAACAACTTATCATGATATTTGGCCGAAAGATGATTTTGCTCAACATGGTGATCAATACCAAGAAATTGATAGGACAGATGAAACTAATAAAAAAATTAGTGAAATTTTGAAAAAGATGAGTGTGATTCAAGGGACTGCACACTCAACACGGATTACCTTTGCTGATTCATCTATCAATAATAAAATTACAAGTACTTCAAAAAGTTATAGTGTAGAAGATGACGGAACAGAAAAGGAAATTAAATCAGAAAACATTAACCATGTTACTAGACCATCAACCGCACGTTCAGAAGGTCAAACAAAGATAACTGTACAGTATGTAGATACAGCTGGGAACCAAATTGCAACACAAACTTACCAATATGGTTATCCAGGAGGTCCATTACATGCGCAGTCACCTAATTTTACTGCTAAACCGCAAAATATACCTGGTTATACACTTGTAAGAACTTCTAATCCAATTAGTTCAGTATCCGGTACGCAACTGACTGTTGATAAATCTATCGCATTTACTAATACTGATCAAGTCTTTTATTACGTCTATACTGTTAATAAATCTAACGCTAAGGTGACTTATATTGATGATGATGACAATCATAAAGTTCTTGAAACAAAAGAATTAACTGGCGATTATAATACAACGGATCCATACAGAACAACTGAAACAATTAAAAAATATACGGATAAAAATTATGAATTAGTTTCAGATAATTATCCAGCAGATGGCGTAAAATATAATGATAAGCTTCAAACCTTTGAAGTTCATTTAAAACATAAAGTTAAAACTGAAACTCAGACTAAGACAGTTAAAGAAACCATTAAATATATTTATGCAAAAGATGGTGCTACAGCAGCTCCAACTCATACTACTGAATTAAAATTCACCAGAACAGCAACTACCGATTTAGTTACAAATGTTACAACTGGAGCTTGGTCTCCGGTTACAGGAACGTTCGCAGCAGTAACCTCCCCAACGATTACAGGTTATACAGCTGATAAG